>VGDY01000079.1 GCA_016869555.1 Alphaproteobacteria bacterium
GGTGATGACCAGCCCGCCCTATGGGCAGCAGCGCGACTATGGCCAGAAGATAGGCGACTGGCGCGCGCTCGTTTCTGGCGCGCTGGCGGGGATTCAAGACGGCGGCAATACCCAAGTTTTCGTCAATCTCGGGCTTATCCATCGCGACGGCGAGGTTGTCCCTTATTGGGAGCCGTTCCTTGGCGATATGCGCGCCGCTGGGTGGCGTTTCTTCGGTTGGTATGTATGGGACCAAGGGCCTGGCCTTCCAGGCGATTGGGCGGGGCGGCTCGCGCCCGCCCATGAATTTGTATTCCATTTCAATCGGACCAGCCGAAAGCCCAACAAAATCGTTCCCTGTACGTATGGGGGCAGATCGCGGGGCCCAAGGCCGGGGCTGCGCGCCGTTGATGGGACCTTTCGAGCCTGGTCGGCTGCCGATTTGAGAACTCAAGAGTTCCGTGTTGGCGACAGCGTGGTCCGCGCGATGCGGCACAAGCACATCGGCGGGATTGAGGCGGGGCATCCCGCCGTCTTTCCGATAGCCCTGCCGCGCGATCTGATCGCCTCCTATACAGACCCAGGCGAAATGGTCGTTGATCCCTTCATGGGAAGCGGGACGACGGGTGTGGCCGCCGTCAAGATTGGCAGGCGGTTTACGGGCATCGAAATTGAGCCTGCCTACTTTGACATAGCCCGCCAGCGGATTAGCGCCGCTTTGGCTGCCCCGGATATCTTCGTCGAAAGCCCACGCGCGCCGCGCGCGGAGGCGGCGGAACTGCCCCTCAACACTACAGGTAGACCATGAAGGGAACGCTAGATGTGGTGTCATTTTCGCCCTGTGTGCGTCAACCGGATAAGCATGTTTCACATGAAACGCAATCACGGCGGCGCACCGGCTGGATTTCAGCCGGGCGGCACGATGGCGCGCGCAAACCCGGAGCTGGATCATGGATAAGCACATCGAGCTGCCGATGCAGTTGCGCGAGGCAGAACTGCAGCCAACGTCGTTCAACGACGCCGACAATACGATCGACGTTATCTTCACGACAGGAGCAACGGTCAGGCGAAGATCATGGGTCGACGGTCCTTATGACGAAGAACTCGTCGTTTCGTCCAATTCCGTCAGGTTGGAGCGATTGAATGCCGGTGGACCGTTCCTGAATGCGCATGGCCAATGGTCACTTGAAGACGTCATCGGCTCATGCGTGCCTGGTTCGGCACGCATCGAAGGCGGCAAGGGACTCGCCAAGATCAAATTATCGCCAGCGCCGAGCGACGCGGACACCGTTCTGAAGATCAAGACAGGCATTATCCGCAATATCAGCGTCGGCTATATTTCGCATGTGATCGAAAAGCAGGAGCGCGACGGCAGTCCGCCGCTATGGCGCATCACTGATTGGGAGCCGTTCGAAATTTCTGCGGTTCCTGCTCCAGCCGACGCAGGATGTCAGATTCGATCTGACCAGGAAGGCAAATATCGGGCGCTCATTCGCTATGAAAGCGCCCGCGTGCGGATCGCCCGAACCCGCATGATGATGGCGCAGCGCGCGATTCGTTAAGCGCCTTATCAATTCCATCGGAATTCGTCTCCGCCGCCGCGCCGCCGGGCGCGGGGGGACGCATTTTGTCGCCCGGCACACATCAGGAGAATGAAATGTCGAAATATACCGGCAAGCCGGCGGCGGAGCTTCGCAGCATCGTCGCCGATCTCACGAAGCGCGCCGCAGACAAAATGGGCGAACTGAAGGATGATACGCCGCCCGAGCAAATTCGGACCATTGAAACCGCCCATGACGCGCTCATTGAAGAGCTTGATGACGCGAAGCGGGCTCTTTCGGAGGCGGAAAGCAAGGAACCCCGGCAGCCTCCGTCAGCGCCGCCGGCGATGGACGCCCGCGCGGCGATTGCGCTGCTCCAGCGCGCCGAATTCTATGGTCATCGCGAGCTTGCCGAACGCATGATCGGCGAGGGCGGCGACGAAGCCGCGATCATCGCCGCCGTGCAGGCGGCGCGCGCCGCCGCCGCGCCGCCGCCGATCGGCGGGCCGCGCGCGCAGATCGGCCGCGACGAAAGCGAGACTCGCCGCCGCGCCTGCGAGGACGCGCTGGCCATCCGCCTCGGCGAACGCAGCGAGCCGAATGAGCCGGCGCGCCAGTTCATGGAATGCCGCTCTTTGCCGGAATTCGCCGCCGACTATGTCGGCCATCGCGGCCGTCTTTCCGGTTTTGGCGAGCGCGAAGACGTGTTGCGCCGCGCCTTCCATACGACCAGCGATATGCCGATCGTGCTGGAAAACGCGCTCAATCGCGCCCTGCGCGCGCGATATCTGCTGGCGACTCCGACCTATCGGATGATCGCGCAGCAGCGCACCTATATGGACTTCCGCGATCATACCAGCGTCCGCCTTGGCGATTTTCCAGAAATGAAGGAGGTCAAGGAGACGGGCGAAATCGTCGCCGGCACCTTCTCGGAATCGAAGGAAAAGACGGCGGTCAAGTCTTACGCGATTCAGGTGGGATTTTCGCGCCAGCTGCTCGTCAACGATAATCTGAACGGCATTCAGCAGGTGTTGAATGATCGCGCCTCCTCGGTTGCGCGGTTCGAGGACAAGACCTTCTACGTCATGATGCTGTCGGCGGCGGGCGCCGGGCCGACCTTGCTCGAAACGAGCCGGGCCGTCTTCAATACGACCGACAAGACCAAGGCGTCGTCGGGCGGCGCGATCGATATCACGACTCTCAGCGCGGCCCGCGCGGCGATGCGCGGCAAGACCTCGCTGGATGGCGTGAAACTCAATGTCGCGCCGTCGATCCTCCTCGTTGGCCCGGCCTATGAGACGATTGCGCTGCAATATACCAGCTCGGCATTCGTGCCGAACCAGTCTTCGGTCATCAATCCATTCTCTGGCAAGCTGACCGTTGAAGTGACGCCGGAAATCACCGGGAACGGCTGGTATCTCTTCGCCGACCCGAGCGTCGGGGCGAATTTCGAATGGGGCCTGCTCGACGGCTATCAGGCGCCGCGCATGCGCATGGACGAGCCATTCGGCACGCAGGGTATGTCGGTTTCGCTTGAGCATGATTTCGGCTGCGGCGCGATCGATTTCCGCTTCGGCTATCTCAACGCCGGCGCGTAATTCACGGCGGGCGCCGGGCGCGCCCGCTTTCCCGCTCCTCCCTTAAATCGAGAGAACCGAGATGAAAAACTTTATCCAGGAAGGCGAGGCAGTCACTGTCGCTGCTCCCTATGATGTGCTGTCAGGCGCTGGCGCGCTGGTGGGCTCGCTGTTCGGCGTCGCGGCCTCTGGCGCGCTGTCCGGCGCCGATGTCGTGCTGCATACGTGCGGCGTCTTCGATCTGAAAAAGGTGTCGGCGCAGGCTTGGACTGTCGGCGCCAAAATCTATTGGGACAATTCGGCGAAGACCGCGACGACGACCTCGACCGGCAATACGCTTATCGGCGTCGCGGTCAAGGCCGCCGACAATCCGTCTTCGACCGGCTATGTGCGACTGAATGAGGGCGCGCTGTTTGACGACGGCCTGCCGATCACCGTCTCCATGGCTGCCGCCGCCGGCGGGTTGAATGTCTCGGAAGTCACCATTACCGTGAAGGACGCCGCGGGCAACACGGTCGCCGCCGTCCATCATATGGACGTTTGGCTTTCAGACGACGCGGACGGCGCCGGGCTCACCGGAACGACCGCCTCGGGAACCGTAACCAACAAGTCGGCGAGCGGCATCGTCCTTTCGACCTATACGGCGAAAAAGGCGCTTCGGGTGCAGTCGCTCAAAACCGGCATTTTCGTGCTGGAGATCACCGATGCGGCGAAGACGGCGTTCAAGGTCTGCGCTTCTTTGAACGGCAAGGCGATCGTCGGCGCCACGCTCGTGACCGGCAACTACGGCTGATAGCTACTGATGCCGTCCGCGTTCTCTGCAACAGAGGCGAAGACGCTTGGCCGCGTCTTCGCCAGCTTCGGCGTTTCGGCGAGCTATCTCTCGCCGGACTTCGTCACCAGCGCCTGTGTCGTCGTTCTCAATCAGGCGGATGATTCAGTGACGCTCGGCAATGTGCCGCTTGTCGCCGGGCAGACCATCGTAGAAGTGCGCGTTTCCGAACTGGCCGCGCCGGTCAAGGGCGGCGTCTTCACCGTCGACGGCCGAGACTATCGGATCGTCGCGGCGCCCAAGCGTAATGATCCGTCCGGCCTCGTCTGGACCTGTCTTTGTGATTTGCAGCCCGCATGATGATTACACTTGAAATCGATAATCGCGCGATCTCGAATGCGGTGGAAGGTGAACGCATCGAGTTGGCGAAGCGCGTTCGACTCGCGACCGAAAATACTGGATATGAGAAATTAACTGAACCGCTGCGCGAAATGACGCGGGAAGCGCTAAATTCGCGGAAAATGCCGACGACATGGAGAGAGAAGCTTTATCCAGAAGAGGCGCGTCATACGCTCACGCCGGCGTTTTTCGTTTATTCGTTAGTGCCACAGGCCATGGTCGCCTTCGAAGAAGGGGCAACCATTACACCTATAGGCGGCAAGAAATATCTCTGGATTCCAACCGAGAACGTCCCGCGCGGTAAGGGCGGCGCGCGCTTTACGCCGAAAAAAATATTAATCGCCATTACGAGACCGGCGGAAACGAAAGGTCGTGGAAAAGATAGAACAACGAAATTTTTCGATAGAGCAAAATTCAAAATCATTCCTCTTAAAGGGGGAGGATTTATTGTTCTCGGCGCAGCTAATGTCGCGCGACGTCGATCACATAAGCGCGGCGGCAACCGGATTGGCGCAAACCTTGGGTATGGCGGAGCCAAAACTGTCGAGTTCAACTCCACCGAGGCCGAGAATTGGCTACCATTTTATATTTTGAAGAAACAGGTGAAGCTCCGTAAGCGGCTCAATATCGCATCGATCGTCGATCGCGCCGGCGCGAAATATGCCGCGAATTACGAGCGGGCGGCAAACGCGTCATGAGCAGCGAAACCGAAACCGCGATGCTGGCGCTCAAAGCAGCGCTGGATGCGTCCGCCGATCTTCCCGCCGTGCGGCGCGATCCGGTCTTTGAAGATGTTTTCGAGGAACTCGCCGCCGCATTGAACCCGTCGCCTTCCGCGCCGGCGACGCCCGATTATCTGACGGTTCTGGCGTTTCGGCATGGCGCCGCCGTCGAGACGACGCGCCGCTTCGGCGCGGGGCCGGACGCTTTTGAGCTGGTCCGCAACGCCGAAATCGAACTCTATGTCGCCGGCGCGGAAGGCGACGGGCTCAATGCTGCTTTCGACGCGGCGCTTTCCGCCGTCTATGCCGCCGTCGAGGCCGATCCAACGCTCGGCGACGATGTGATCCGCGCCGAAATCGTCGAGCCGCCGGAGCTTGGAACGGACGCCGCCGGCTCCAAAGCCGTGCTGACCGCCGTGATCCGCGTGCAACTCACTTACGTCTCGCCGAGGAGCTACTGATTTGGTTGAGAAAGACAATGAAGATCGGGTCATGATCATGAAGGGATCATCCGCTGGCAAGTCGACAGAGCTTGGACGACCGACGCGTCCAGAGCCTCCGGCGATGACCACCGCTGTCGTCGTTTCAAACTATCTCGTCGCGCTCGCCGACGCGCCCCCTGTTCGCGCCGGCCAGATCGTCCCCAACACGCCGGAAAACGCCAAGGCGCTTGACGGCAAGAGCCGTCCCGCGTCCGAAATTGATCTCGGCGTCGCCGGCCTCATCAGAAAGGATTAAGCCCTATGGCTACCGACTCAATCGCGCTCGGGCGGCTCGCCGACGCGCTGCTCAAGGTCGAATCTTCTTATGGCGTCGCGCCGGGCGGCAATTATCAGCGCGTGCATTTCTACAAAGCGTCGCTCAAAGAGTCGACGCCGCTCGAAGGCGACCCGATCATCGGCTCGGGCAACGACAATTTCCGCGATGAGGCCGCTATCGCGCCGGCGCTGTCGGAACATGGCGGCGGGCTTGAGCTGCCGCTCTGCATGAATCAGATTGGCGATTGGCTCACCATGGTTTTCGGCGCCGCGACGTCGACGGGGACGACCAATCGCACCCATGTCTTTAAGTCAGGCCTGCTGACCCTTCCGTCCTATGCGCTCGAAATCAAGCCGATCGCCTCTGATTACCGCATGCATACCGGGCTCGCGGCGAAGAGCCTGACCTTCGATCTCGCCGATGCGGCCGGCGTGCAGCGCATGATGCTGGACGTGCTCGGCTATGGCGAGGCGATCGGCTCATCGTCCGGCGGCGGCATTCCGGTTGCGGCCCGAACCTATGCGCCGTTCAAGGCGACAGGCACGGGCACTGCGGTGAAACTCGACTCGGTCGCGGTCGGCAAGCTGCTGTCGGCGAAATTCACCTATGAAACCGGCCTGACCCAGGACCGCTACATCGATACGTCCGATAGATTCGGCGCGGGGGTGCTGTCCGAAAATGCGCAGTTCTCCGGGGAGCTGCGGGTGCGCTACGCCGGCCCGACCTATGACTCGCTCGCCGAGGCGGAAACAGAAAAGACGCTCGGCATTGAATTCGTCGTCGGCGCCAATAATTCGCTGATCCTGACATCGCCGTCCGTGCGTTTCGCGCGGTCCGGCGTAGCGATCGAGGGGCCGGGCGGGATCGAACAGACGATTCAGTTTCGCGCCCGCCAGACCGCGTCGGCGCCGATGCTCACGGCGACTCTCAAAAACCAGATTGCGACCTATCCATGATCCGTATCGGCAAACCCAAGACCGGCCTTACCCTGCCGCTCGGTCCCGGCGCGTTCCTCGTCTATCGCGAGGCGACAAGCGTCGATCGCGAGGCGGCGCTATATGCCGCGCGGGAATTCTTCCAATCGGTGCGCAACGGCGCGGCGGCGCTCGCCGATATGGGCCTCGATATCGGCGTCGCCAAGACGTTGGAGGGCGACGACGGGCTTTCGTCCGGCGTGTCCCTCCTCGTCTTCAATGTCGAACTCTGCATGCGCTGCGTCGCATCCTGGGAAGGCGTCGGCGATGAGAACGGCTCGCCGCTCCTTCTCATGCGCGAAAATCTTGCCGCCGTGCTGCGCGATCCGGCGCTTTATACGCTGATTTCCGGCGCGCTCTCCGCGCGTCTCGTCACCATGGACACAGAGGGAAACGCATCAGCGCTCTCGCCGAATGGCGCGCCGGCGGGGGCGCCGCCTATTGCCGGGCCTGCCGCGAATTAGGGTCGCCCTGCGCCAAGGGGAAGCCCAGCGCTGGCGGCAAGCGCTGCCCCGAATATGAACATGCGGCGCGCACGATCGAGGGCGCGGCGGCGCTCGAAGCCTGCGCCGCGCCCGGCGTCATGAGGCGCGCCGGCATGTCCGGCGTCATTGTCGGCGTCGATTACGCCCAGGCGCTCCTCGTCGCCCGGCGCGGCGCGCGGCGCCCTTTTCTCGAACTGCTCAAAATCGCCGAGCGCGGCCTGCTCGCCGGCGTCGCCAAGAACAGGGAATAGCGCCTATGGCCGGAAAAACCTCCGTCACGCTGCGCCTCGGCGCCGAGGGCGACGAAAAGATCATCGCCGCGCTGAAAAAGATCGGGCAGACGGGCGACGCTGCGATGCAGGGCCTGTCGAAAGAGGCGCGCAACGCCGCGCGCGACTTCGACCGGCTTGAAAAGAGCCTTGACGGGCAGGCGCGCTCCGCCGCGCAGGTCGCCAAAACCTATGTCCAGGCCAACGCCGCCGTTGCGGCCGGCGTGCGCACCCAACAGGACGCGCAGCGCGTGCTCGATCTGGCGGAGCAGCGCCATCTGCGCCTCACCGGCTCGCTCAACGACAACACTAAGGCCGCCGGCCTCGCGCGGCATGAATGGATCAACCTGTCCCGCCAGTTTCAGGATGTCGGCGTGTCGCTCGCCGGCGGGCAGAAGCCGCTGACCGTCCTGCTCCAACAGGGCTCGACGATCGCGGATATCTTCGGCTCGTCAAAGGCCGGCGCCGCCGGCGCGCTGAGGGCGTTCGGCGCGGGCGCGGTTCGTGCGCTGACATCGCCGATCGGCATTGCAACAGCATTGGGCGCGGCCGTCGCCGCTATTGGTATTGAGGCTGGCCGGGCGCAGAAAGAGCTGGCAACGCTCGGCGAACAGTCTCGCCTCACCGGGCTGCCCGCCGATATCCTTCAGGGGGCTAAGAAGATTGGTGCCGGGGCCGGGCTTGATGAAAAAGGCGCGCTGACTGCATTCGCCAACGCCGGTAAGCAGTTCCAAGCTTATGGCCGAAATGAAGGCGAGGTCAAAAGCGTCCTTGAGGGAATCGACAAGGGATTTTTGAAGGTTCTCGATCGCGCGCGCAGCGCCGCTGAATTCATCGATATCCTGAACGATAAGATTCGCAGCCTTCCGACCGCACAGGCTGAACAGCTCGCGAGAGCGCTGTATCAGGACGAAGGCGGCGCCAAGCTCGTCGACGCCATCAGGCGCGGCGAAGTTTCGATGCGAGCGCTCATGGAAGCGTCTGGCTCGACCGGGAACAGTCTGAATCAGGCCGCCAGCGCCGCGGACGAAATGCAGAAGAGGATCGCTCTGGCGGCGCAAGAGGCCGATAATAAGCTACTCAATGCCATGAAGAATATTAAGAGCCCAACCGACGATATCAAACTCGGCTGGTATAGCATCGTCGGCGCCATGGCCGATGCGGTCGAGAAATCAGAACGCCTTCAGCGCACCTTGAAGGCGATGACGAGCTGGACTGCGCTCTTTAATGAGATTGGCTCAGCATACAATGCTGTCGACAAGATGCTTGGCGCGCGGCCTGTTGTAAGTCTGGAAAATGAGAATCTCCCACGCAGAATTATCCCAGGCGATATTCCGTTTCCGAACTTCAACGAAGCCAAGCAATCGTTTCTGCCGAAACTCATCAATGCGCCGGTCGGCGATACGCGCGATCTTTTTCCTAAAGGTGGACGCAAAGAAAGTGACGCGCGCGCCGCGCATCATCAGAAAAGTGGGCGCACGCCAGAACAGACCGCGGCTGAAAATTTCGCGCATATCAAGGAAGAGCTGCAAGCAAAGATCGCGGCAGAGAGTGCATTGGGCGGCGAATACGACAAGGAAAATCTGAAACTTAAAATATTGAATGAGCAGCATAAGATCGGCCGTGGTGCTATCCAGGCACAAAAGGACGAAATCGCCGCGCTGGTCACGAAATTGGACGACGCGGAGCGCGCGCATAAGGCCAACGCCAAGGCCGCGGAAGCCTGGCGGGACACGATGCGCGAGGTCGGCGATATTGCGCGCAGCGCCTTTTCCTCGATCGCCAATGATCTGGTCGGCGGCAAGAATGCCGGCGCCGCCTTCAGGAGCACGCTTGAGCAGATCGAGCGCAAACTCATTGACATCGCTTCGCGCAGCCTGACAGACTCGCTGTTCGGCGCGGCCAGCGACAAATCCTCAGCGCGCAGCCTGACAGACTCGCTGTTCGGCGCGGCCAGCGACAAATCCTCAGGCGGCGGCCTGTTTGGCGGTCTTTTCAAGGGGTTCTTCTCCCATTTCAGCTTTCCAGGCTTCCCTGACGGCGGCCTGGTCGGCGACCGGCCGCGCCACATATTCAGCGCGCCGCTGTCCGCCTTCGCCAATGCGCCGCATTTTGCAAATGGCGGCGGCATCCCTGCCTTTCTGCACGCCGGCGAAATCGTTCTCAACGCCGCGCAGCAAAAGAATGTTGCCGGTCAGATGGCGCCGAACGTCTCAATTCACAATTATGCGTCCGGCGTCGAAGTAACGCCACAGATGACGCCGGATGGGTTGACGCTGATCGTCAAAAGCATGATCGACGCCAACAACCGCAATCTGCCGTCGATCCTCGCCGACAGAAGCAATCGTCGCTAGCATGGCGAACCGCGATCCGCTGGTGATGCGCTGGCCGCAAAATATCATTCCGGTGCGGCATGTCACGCTATCGCGCGAGCGCGCGATCGTGACCGGCCCGCCGCCGATTGCGGGCGCCGCGCAGCGGGTAACGTCACCCGGCGCGACATGGCGGTTGACCTATGAAGGCGTGTTGGCGCGGGAGGCGTCTCTCGCGACGCTGCGCGCCGTGCTGGCGCGTATCGAAGGACGGGCGCAGCCGATCTATGTTGGGCCTTACGATTACGCCTTTGGACCGGTGAAGCGTGCCGGCGCGGTCAGCCCGATCTTTTACACATTCGCCGGCGGCCACATCTTCTCCACTGGTTATCGTTTCGTCTCGTCAATCTCTGATTGCACGCTGGCCGCCGACGCCTCCAGGGGCGCGACTGAAATCAGCTTGAGCAATTCGCCGTCCGCGCCGCTGCAGGCTGGCGACTATTTCGAACTCGCCGGCCGTCTGCATATCATCGAAGAACTGGTCGGGGCTGATGCTCGAATCTGGCCACGGCTGCGCGCCAGCTATACGACTGGCCAGAAGATCGAAATCGCCGACCCGCGTATGCGCGCCTATCTCGACGGCGAGGCGACGATTCAGATGCAATATGGACGGTGGGGCGAAACGACCCTGCAATTCGTCGAGGCGCCCTGGTGACGCCGCCGCTCGTTTTCACCGACGCCGCCGCGCTGTTGCTGGCGGGCGGTTCGATCAATCTTGCGGTCGCGGTGCGGCTCGAATTGCCCGGCGAGACGCTCAATCTCGCGCTCGGACAGGGCTCGATCGTTACCAATGACGGAGCGCGATGGGACGGACTCGGCGATCTTGGCGCGATCGACGGACTCGACTTCGGCCCACGCGCCGCGAGTGAAACCATTACGATGACGCTGTCCGGGCTCAACGCCGATCTCGCCCGGCTTGCCCGCGAAGACAGCAGGGAAATTCGCGGCTCGCGCGTCAGCGTCTATGCCTTGCTGTTCGACGCGAAAGGGCAGCCGGTCGATTTACCCTATCTCTGCCAGATGGCAATTATCGATCGCGCCAGTCTGAAAAGATCAGGCGCGACCTATGTCATGGAAGTGACGGCGGAGCCGCTCTTCGCCTCGAAACATATCCCGCCGCTCAATCTCGTGACCGACGCCGATCAGCGCGCGAAATGGCCCGGCGACCGCATTTTCGATCGGGCGGCCTATCAGCATACGATCTTCTGGGGCTGACATGACGCCGATCGACTTCGCGCGCCGGCCAGCGTCGGCGCATGAAACCTGCGCCGGATTCGCGGTTCGCTGGATTGAAGCGATGGGCGTTGCGTCGAACCTTCCGACGACGGCAGACATTCTGCAGGCGTGGCGGGATAAAGGCGTGCTTGGCGGCGCGCAGGAATGGTTCACGCGCCGCATCGGGCTTGAGCCGAGCGATCCGGCGCCGAACTGCATCGCCGTCGTCGAGCAGGACGGCGGCGGGGCGTTGGTCGGCGTGATCGATTCAAGCGGGCTGTTCGTCACCCGCGCATTCGGCGAGATGAAAGTGACGCGCGCGCCGCGCATCATCGCGGCATGGCGCCTTCCGTATGTCTAAGGTTCTTCGCGGGCTCGGACGGATAGCCGGCTCCGCACTCGGCTTCGCCTCTCTCATTCCTGGCCCTCAACAGCCGTTTGTCTCCGCCGCCGCGATCGGGCTTGGACTGCTTGGAAGCATCGGCGGGAAGGGCAAGGGCTCAAAGCAGTTCGAGCAGCTACAGCAGATCGCCGAACTGCTGAAGCGCCCGCCGCCGCTATCGCAGACGGTTCGTGGCGGGACATCGCCGCGCATTTTGGCTTTTGGCAGGGTCGCTTCGTCGGGCGTGAGCATCGCGCGCGAGAATACGCCGAACCAGGTGCAATATCTTGAAGCGCTCTATCTCCAAGAGGGGCCGATAGACGGGCTCGACGCGCTGATCTGCGACGATGAATTCGTTCCGCTGACCAATAATTATTTGGGCGCGAGCTACGAATTCTTCTGGCCGACGACCGGCAGAAAACAATACCCCGGCGGGCTGGGGCCATTGTCGGCCTATATCCAAATCGACATCGCCAGCGGCACGGCGCAAGGCAAATGCTCTCCACTTTTCAGCGCCGAAGCGGACTATGGTTCCGCTTTCTACGCCGTCGATCCGGCGTGGAAGCCGTTTTGGGATAGGACGCATCTCGGCAAGGGCTGCACGATCCTGTATACAGTTGCGCGTTCGACGACGAACCCCGCCGACCGGCTCATCATCTATCCGAACGGGTTTCCTGCCTACAGCGCAATTTGGCGCGCGGCGACGGTCTATGATCCGCGCGATCCAGGGCAGCGGTTCAGTCAAGATTCGTTCGATATCTATAATCCAGACCAGTCGTGGAAATGGTCGGAAAACCCGGCGCTCTGCGCGGCGTATTACGTCTCCTATCTCATCTCGCAAAACCTAACCGCGATGACCGGGGTCGACTGGGAATCGATCGGCGCGGCGGCCAACGATTGCGATGCGCTCTCGCCGAAACGGCGAAACGGCTTTAACGGCGGCAAGATCAGTTCGGAGCCCTTCGCCCGCATCTCGGCGTCGATCGAACTCGACATGGAGCCGCGCGACGTTCTGGCAAAATTCATGGAGAGCTGCGACGGCGAATGGGGCGTCGACCAATATGGCCGCTTCACGATGTGGGTCAGAAAATGGGAAGAGCCGGCGATTGTCTTCACCGGCGCCGACATCAGCGATTTCGTCGAGGAATTCGGCCCGTCGTCAAACGATGAAATCAACTATGTGCATTCGACCTATGTTGAGCCAAGACAGAACTTTCAGCGCGTCGAAACGGCGATTTTCCGGGACGAGAAGTCGGCAGGCGAAATCGGACGGCGCACCGGCGCTTATCCCTATGAATGGGTGCAGTCGCCAGACCAAGCCTATCGGCTGACCGCGCGGCGGGTCAAAAGATCGAACGGCCGCCGGCGCATTTCATGCGCGCTCGGGCCGCGCGCGCTGACCGCGCTGAAACAGCGCGTCGTCGGCTTCGACGCGCCTGAATTCGGATTGGTCGGGACGTTTCGTGTTGAGGATTTGCGGCCCGCCGATGCGTCTCTCGTCAATTGGCAGGGGGAATTCGTCGAGATCGCCGAAGACGCCTATGTCGACGCGGTTCTTCCCGAAGACCCGATCTATGGTCTTGCGCTGGTCAATCAGCCAAGCATCGCGACGCCGACCTATCTATTGCCGTCGGCTCGGCGCACAGGCTCCGCCGTTGGCGTCGCGCAGCTCTCGCTCGACATCAAAAATAACATACCTGACCAGTCGGGCCCGACCGGGAACATCCCGACCGGGAACACTCTGAATCAGGACCCGACCCTGCAGCTCGACGGCCGCTATTCGACGGATGGCGGAACGAATTGGCTGAATTTCGACGTGCTGATTTCGGCGATGATTATGCAGACGCCGGAGCTGCCGAGAGAATCAGTGGTCACGATGCAGGCGCGTTTCGTCGCGTCGAACGGCGCGGCCGGGTCTTATTCGTCGTCGGTCACGGCGACCATTCCCTAAAATCGAGGTCCGTTCATGGGCAATATCGCGACCGCCTTCGCGGCGGCGTTCAAACTCGCTGACAATACCGACCCAGCGGATTGTCAGGCGCTTGGCGCGACGATCGAAACTGCCGTCGGCGCGCCGCGCACGCACAACAAAAACGCTTATGCGGCGCCGACATCCATGCCGAGCGGCGGCGTGCTGCGCTCAATTGGGGCCGACGGCGAGAATGCCGGCGATGTGCTGGACGCCTTCGGCGGCGTCCCGACGGGTTGGCTGCGGCGCGCCAACGGGACGGGCGCGAGCCCCGCGGCGGTGGCGAGCGGCGATATCGTCGGGCGCTGGAATTTTACCGGCTATTACGTCACCGGCGGCCCGGCCTATGCCACGGCTCCGGCAAGCCTACGCTGCGTCGCTACGCAAAATTGGAGCTCTACTGCGCAGGGCGCAAAGCTGGTCTGGTCAGCGACCGCGAATGGTTCGGCAACGTCTTCTGATTACTGGACGCTCGATCATAACGGCTCGTTCACCGGGACAGGCGCGTTTGGCTATGCGACCGGCGCCGGCGGGACGGTCACACAAAGCGCATCCAAGGCCACCGGCGTCACGCTGAGCAAGCTGAGCGGCGATATCACACTGAACAACGCCGCGCTGGCGCCGGCGACGATCGTGTCTTTCGTGCTGACCAACTCCCTCATCGGCGCGACCGACGTTCTCATTCTCAATCACGTTTCCGGCGGCACGCTCGGCGCCTACGCGCTCAATGCGAGATGCGCTGCCGGGTCTGCGACGATCGACGTTCGCAACGCGACGGGCGGCTCTCTGTCCGAGGCGATCGTGATCCGCTTCGTTCTGATCAAAGCCGCGAATTCGTAATTCCGAAGGACGGGAAAAACTAAATGCTAGCTCTCACCCTGACGTGCTACGCGAACCAGACTTTTCGCCTAACGCGCAGCCTGACGGACTATCAGACGCAGTTCGATTTGCCGAATTGCGTCATCCGTCTGCAGATGCGCCAGGGGCCGTTTCTGCCGGTCGAATATGAATGGTCAACCACGAACGGCAAGGCGGTTTTTGCGGCCGGCAATGTCGTCTTCTCAGCACCTGTCGAAGATGTTCTCAATTTCAAGGGAACCTATTACGGCGATATCCGCATCGAAACCGAGACCGGCGATCCGCGCGTCATCGCGCGATGCAGGTTCTCCTGGGATCAGGGCTATACGCGAACCTCGGCGGATGCGACCGAAAACAGTATTTCGGCGCTTATCGACACCGTCGAAGTCGCTGGCCAAACCACGCTCACGCCGTCGTTTCCACTGCCGATCGGAGCCGATGCGTCCGGTCCTCTTGCGTCTCGTAGCGCATACGACACTGGAGCGGCTGGGTTCGTCTTTCTGCAGACCGACGACTCGGGTCAGAGGATCATTTATTACATCAAACTGTCTGCGACATCTGGAGACTGGTCGCAGCCGTTGATCGGCTCATTCGGCGCCGCCGGTATCGGCGGCACATATGCCAAGCAGACTGTCATTCAAGTATTCACCAGCAGCGGCACTTACACCCCTACTGCGGGAATGAAGGTTGCGATCGTCTATGCGTTCGCCGCTGGCGGCGGGGGCGGTTCCGGCGCGCGGGCCGCAGCGGGGGTCGCGACGGGGGGAGGCTCCGGCGGCGGCGCGGGCGGGTCAGCTCAAGCATGGCTTTCCGCCAGTCAAATAGGCGCCTCGAAGACCGTGACTATAGGCGCGGGAGGAACAGCGGGCGGTGCGCAGACGACTAATTCAACCGCTGGTATTTCTGGCGGGATTGGCGGATCGACAACGCTTGGAGCGCTTGTCTTTGCCGGGGGCGGCGGTGGCGGCGAAGGTGGCGGGCTCGCCGCGAACAGCGGCGGCGGCGGCGCGGGCGGGTCTTCTACGTCCGGCGCATCAGGTTCAGGTGGAACTGGCGGCGTGGGCTCTTTTAGTCTAGGCAACGGCGGTTCTGGTGTAACGCCTGGGAACAGCAATTGGGCTGGCAGCGGCTCTGGCGGCGCTGGCTCTCCGTCTGCGGGAACTGCTGGACTTTCGGGCGGCGGCGTCCTGGCGCTGTCCGGCGGCGGCTCCGGCGGTGGCTCTGGCGGGGGACTGACGACGGAAAACGCCACGAGCGCCGGGGGCACTGGTGGGGGCCTCTATGTTGGCGGCGTGAACAAGCGCGGCGCTGCGGGCGCCGTAGGCGCCGGGCAGGCCGGAGGGGCAGGCACAACTCACGCGAACAGCGGCGGCCCGATCAGTCAGGCCGGCTCTGGCGGCGGCGGCGGCGCATCAAATGCGGCTGCTGCCTCGGGCGCTGGAGGCGCTGGCGGGCTAGGCGGTGGCGGCGGAGGCGGCGGCGGCGCGTCGCGCAACGGCTTCGCGTCTGGCGGCGGCGGCGTAGGCGGAGCGGGACTGATGATTATCGTCGAGCAATTCTAACGCCTGGAGCGGATCATGAGACTCGTGCTTATAAATAATGGCGTAGTTGAAAATGTTATTATTTGGGAATACGGCTCAACATATGTTGTTCCTGACGGATATACTGTTTCGGTATGCTTAGAAGCCGAAATTGGAATGGAGTATTACGATGGTGTATTTTCTGACACATCCGGTCGGAAAATTTCCGAAGATCACGCCGAAACGATGAACGTGCGGGCCGCCATTTAACCGGCGCCGGTTGTGGCGGCCCAAGGCCAGCTAGACAAACGCGCCGCTTGTGCCATTGAGTTTCACGCCCGCGCTCGGACGCCGGACGCACGAGGCTCTTGCAAGGTCAGTGGCATGGCGATCAAGCAAAAACCGAAAGCCGAAAAAACATTATCGCAACAACAGATTACAAATCATCTTTATTACGGTGACAATCTCCAAATCCTGCGAGAGCATATCAAAGACGATTCCATTGACCTGATTTATCTCGACCCGCCATTTAACTCTCAGGCGACCTACAATGTATTGTTCGATACGCCTTCAGGTCAGCAATCGAAAGCGCAGATCGAGGCTTTTGAGGATACATGGCACTGGCACGATGCGACCGAGCACGCTTTCGACGAGGTAATGAAGTCCGGCAACACCGACGCCGCCGAGATGCTTCACGCCATGCGTTCTTTCCTCAAAGAGAACGACATGATGGCCTATCTTGCCATGATGGCCGTCCGGCTGCTGGAATTGCACCGCGTCTTGAAGCCGACCGGCGCGCTCTATCTGCATTGTGATCCGACCGCGAGCCATTATCTCAAGATCATGCTCGACGCGATTTTCGGGCCAAAGCACTTTTTAAACGAGCTTACATGGAAGCGCCGCGTTGGTATGAGTAGCGCCATTCATGCGTCGAATCGCTTTGGCATTTGCACCGATATAATTCTTTATTACGCCAAGACGGACGAAAATATTTTTAATCCACAATACAATTTGAATGATCCTGATTATCAAAGATACATTGAGGAACGCTTCACAATGATTGACGAGAATGGCCGTCCTTTTCAAGCAACAAGCCTTGTTAACCCAGCGCCGCGCCCCAACCTTCGTTACGAATATAAAGGCTATGCGCCTCCGCCCAATGGCTGGATGATTTCAAAGGAAAAGATGGAGCAATGGGATAGTGAGGGCAGAATCTACTTCCCAAAAAACAAGGAAGGCCGTCTGCGACGCAAGAGCTACGCTGACGAGCTGCGGGGAATGCCAATTCAAAACCTTTGGTCTGATATTCCCGAAATAAACTCTCAGGCCCAAGAACGGCTTGGCTATCCCACGCAAAAGCCCCTCGCCCTGCTTGAGCGGATCATTGCGGCTTCGTCCAACGAAGGCGATTTAATCCTCGACCCCTTCTGCGGATGTGGCACCACGATTCACGCAGCGCAAAAACTTGATCGGCAGTGGATAGGCGTCGACATCACGCACCTTGCAATTTCTC
>VGDY01000080.1 GCA_016869555.1 Alphaproteobacteria bacterium
CTCGCTAGCCGATTCACCCGCCGGGTTCGTCATCGCCGCCTCGCTCAAACGAGCCTAACCTTCTGAAAATGATGCCATAAATGCCGAAATTGTACAGCAAAATCAGAGTTCATCCGGCGAATGCGGGTTGAATAAGGTCATCGCAACGAATATAGCGCGGGCGCCGTCGGATCGGCTAGCGCCGTTTGGGCCGCGCCCGATGAGGCGGCGTCTGGATCGCGGTTTAGCGGTCGGTCGCGACGCCATCGCGCAAGGGCAACGACGCGGTCAGCCTTGCGCCGCCTTCTGGCTCGTTCTTAAGCATGAGAGCGCCGCCCAGCGCGCCGACTCTTTCGCTCATGCCGCGCAACCCGAGGCCGCCGCTCGACGAAGAGCCGCGCGTCGCGTCGAGACCCGCCCCATTGTCCCGCACGACGATATGCAAGGCGCCCTGGGCGCGCGTGACAATCACTGTGACTTGATCGGCGCCCGAATGCCGGAGCGCATTGGCGAGGCCTTCCTGCACGATGCGATAGGCGGTGAGCGCGGTTTCTTCTTCGAGATCGCCGGACGCGCCATCAAGCGAAAGCGCGATGGCGACGCCAGGATTGGCCTCGCGCCAGCCCTGGGCCAGCGCTTCTAGAGCGTCGGCAAGTCCCATCTCCTCGAGCGCGGCGGGCCGCAACCGCCCCAGAATGCGCCGGTTGACCTGCTGCAAGGCGGCGATCTGCGCGTCGATGCGCGCGCAATCCTCGGCAAGACGCGCCGGCTCGGCGCCGGGAGCAGCGGCGCGTCGCGCCAGCGCGCCGACGCCCGCGCGGACAGTGAACAGGAAAGGACCGATTTCGTCATGCAGGTCGCGCGCGATGTCCTTGCGCTCTTCGTCCTGCACATGGATCATGCGCCGCACGAGCCGGCGATTTTCCTCGTCGAGCTGTTGCAATGTCGCGGCGAGCGCGTTGATCCGTTCCGCGATGATGACGAATTCCGCGGAGCCGTCGGCGGGAACGCGCGCTGAATGTTCGCCGCGCTCCAGACGCTGCAGGCCATCCGCGAGAGTCGCGACAGGACGCAGCGTTCGCGACACGGCGAACGAGACAAGTGCGAAGGCGGCGACCGCGATTCCCGCGCCGCCGATCGTGAGCCAGACGATCTCCTGCCAAATCTCGGCGATCTCATCCGATGGATTGGGGGAGATCAGGATCGCGCCATGGCCGGTTTCGATCCGCATGGCGGCGGCGTTCGGCAGCACGAGGCGCGCAAACCACTGCGGCGCGCGGTCGATGTCGCCTTTCGTAGGCGCCGTCTCCCCGGCGAGCGCGACGCTTACATGGCGCAACCGCCGCGCATCGGCGAGAAGTCGCGCGATCTCGGTCTTCGGATCAGGCGCGGCGTCGAGTCGCGGCAGAGTCGCTTCGACCAGATCGCGCGCCAGTCGCGTCGCGCCGTCGGCCTCGGCGCGAACCCGCGCGCCGGCATGCAAGACGAGCAATCCGACGCCGAGCGCCAATCCCAGCGCCAGCACGGCGCCGAGCAGCAGCGACAGGCGAAGGCGCAGGGAGAGCCTTCGAAACATGGCGATATTTCTAGAGAAGCATGCGACTTTACGAAAGGCCCCAATCCCGTCAATGTCTTGCTGCCGGTTCAGCCGACCAGGGTTAGTGGAGCCAATTCGAATATGCGCGTTCTCATCGTCGACGACCATCCGATCATCGTGTCCGGCTGCGCGGCGATGCTCGCCGGCGAGGGCGACATCGACGTCGTCGACGCGCGCGACGCGGAGAGCGGTCTCGCCGCCTTTGCGGCGGAAAAGCCCGACGTGACCGTCGTCGACATCGGCCTGCCGGGCGTTTCCGGCTTCGAGCTGACGCGGCGGATTCTGGAAACCGATCCCGGCGCGCGCATCGTCATTTTCAGCATGAACGACGATCCGATCTTCGCCGCGCGGGCGATACAGATGGGCGCCAAGGCCTATGTGACGAAGAACGACGATCCTTATCTCCTGCTGACGGCGGTGCGCGAAGTCGCGTCGGGCGGCGTGTTTCTCATGCCGAAGATCGCCAATCGGCTCGCCTTCGAAAAAAGCGGCGCGGCCGCCAGTCCGCTCTCGGCGTTGACCGCGCGGGAATTGGAGATTTTACGGATGCTCGGACGCGGGCTCGGCATGGCGGAAATCGCCGAGGCGACTCAGGTCTCCTACAAGACGATCGCCAACAGCTGCTCAATCATGAAACGAAAGCTCGGCGCCCGCACGCCGATGGAGCTGATGCGCATCGCGCTGGAACACAGGCTGACGTGACGGGCGAGACCCTTCTCCCGCTTGCGGGAGAAGGTGTCGTCACGAAGTGACGACGGATGAGGGCCCTCATCCGGCCCTGCTTTGCAGGGCCACCCTCTCCCGCGAGCGGGAGAGGGGACGCGCGGCCTATTTCGTCTCGGCGTCCGGAAAAGGCTCCAGCGGCGCGTAATTCGCCGGGACGGGACCGGTCAGCGCGCCGAGAAAGGCGACGATGTCGGCGGCGTCCTTGTCCGACAACTCCTGCCCAAGCTGCGTCTTGCCCATGATTTTCACGGCTCTGGTCAGATCGTCGACGGAGCCGTCGTGAAAATAGGGCGCCGTTTTCGCGACGTTGCGCAGGCTCGAGACCTTGAACACATAAAGGTCGGCGTCGTTCTTGGTGACGTCGGCGCGGCCCTTGTCGGGCGTCGCGACGCCGGTTTCCTTCCAATAGTCGCTGACGACTCCGAATTTCTGGAAGGCATTGCCGCCGACGCCCGCGCCATTGTGGCAGGAGGCGCAGCCGAGATCGATGAATTTGCGTAGTCCCGCCTGCTGCTGCTTCGACAGCGCCGAGACGTCGCCGGCGAGGAAGGCGTCGAATTTGGAGGGCGTCAGCAAGGTGCGCTCGAAGGCGCCGACCGCGACGCCCCAATTCTTCGAATTGATCGGATCCTTGTCGCCGGGGAACGCCTTGGCGAATGCGTCGGCATAGGCGGGAATCGCCTTGAGCTTGCTCATCGCCGTCGCCTGATCGGGATTGCCGAAGCTCACCGGCCCAAGCAGCGACTTCTCCGCCTGCTCTTCAAGCGATTCGCGATCGCCGCGCCAGTGCTGCTTGAAATTCAGCGCGGCGTTGAAGATCGAGGGCGCGTTGCGGGGATTCTCCTTGCCGAAGACGCCGATCGCCTTCGGCAGCCCGTCGCTTGCCTGCTTGTCGGCCGGATGGCAGTGACCGCAACTGACATTGCCGTCCATCGACACGCGGTTTTCGAAAAACAGCCGCCGGCCAAGCTCGACGCGCGCGGCCGTGACGGAATCATTGGCGGGGGCGGGGACGGCGATCGGCTGGAAAATCCGCTTCGCGTCGTCGAGGAGCGTCTTGGGATTTTCCGCTCGGACATTCGTCGCGGCGAGCAGGACGAAAGCGCAGACGATGACAAAGGAAGACGAACGCAAATCGACGCCTCCTGCTCGCGGCGCGCCGCGCCGCCGATAGTCAGCTCAAATGATTCGAGCCGGCGATTGAAAAGCGTAACCGCATTGCGCAGCGCTCTTCCTGCCGGCTCGATTCGGGAATTCTTTGGCGCCCTCGCCGAAGCTGAAGGCCGCGCCGCATTTTAGATTTCGGCGGACTCGTAGCTGGTGATTTCCATGCCGACGCAAACTTCGACAATCACGGGAGTCGTCCAGGCCATTTTTTCCTCCGTCTGGGACTTTATACGGCTCTGCCCTGCTTCTATTGGCGTTGCGCCCGCAGGTTTAAGCTCGGCGCAGCATTTAACATGATCGCTGCCGCCGCGCAAATGGGATGCGGCGCACAATGCAACTGTTCCACGGCGGCCGCGAACGCGCCGCGGCGCCTGCCGATCCAAATGACGCATCCGGACGTCTCGACAGGCGACGTGACGGCTGCTAGGCATAGCAAAAAGCGGGAGGAACCGCCCGGCTCGGCGAGTAGGCGCTAAAAAACAAATGGATAGCGCTAAATTGGCCGATATTTTTTTGAGCTTGGCCGGGACGGGTCGCAAATCGGGGTAGGGATGGGGACAGCGACGCTCGACGGCAAGGCGATTGCGCTTGACGACGCCTATCGACACGCCGCCAGGATTTTGAATGAGGCGACATTTCCGCTGATCGCCGGCCTTGGGGCCGACGTCGCCGGCGCGCGCGCCGCCATCCTTCTGGCCGAGCGGCTGAAGGGCGCCTTCGATCATCTGGCGTCGCGTGAAACGCTCGCCGATCTCGACGTCAAGCGCTCTTTCGGCATGTTTACGACCACGGCGAATGAGGCGCGCATTCGCAGCGACTGCGTCGTGCTCATCGGCCCGGGGCTGACGCAGGCCTGGCCCGGAATGCTGGAGCGGCTCGCGCTCGATCAGCCGCCGCGCCGCGGCGCGCAGGCGCAGCAGCCGCGCAAGGTGATTTGGCTTGGACCGACAGAAGGCGAAGCGAACGCCATCCCTGGCGCGAAGGTCATCCCCGCTTCCCTGCAGCAGCTTTCAGGGGTTCTGGCGGCGTGGCGCGCCCGTTTCGGCGGACGCCCGGTGGCGCTCGACGCTGAAAAAGTCAGCCTCATCGACGGCCTCGTGGAGACTTTAAGAAGCGCGCGTTTCGGCGTTTTCGTCTGGTCGGCGTCGACGCTCGATCCGCTGGCGATCGAGATGATGCAGGGCCTCGTGATCGATCTCAACGCCACGACGCGCTTCACCGGCGTTCATATCGGCGCCCGCGGCGGCGCTTCGGGGGTTACGCAAGCCGCCGGCTGGATGACGGGCTTTCCGCCGCGCACCAGCTTCGGCCGCGGCTATCCGGAGCACGACCCCTGGCGCTTCGAGGCGTCGCGCCTCGTCGACAGCGGCGAGGCCGACGCGGCGCTGTGGATCTCCGCTTTTGACGGCGAGAAGCCGGCCTGGTCTCGCGCCGATCTTCCGCTCATTACGCTCGCGCCCGCGCATGCGGCCCCGTCGCGGGGACTCTTCATCGAGGTCGGTCAGCCCGGCGTCACGCATGATTCGGTGCTGATGAGTCAGGAAACCGGCGGCATGACGCTGTTCCGGGCGGGCGCGCCGACCGACGCGCCGAGCGTCGCGCAGGCGATCGGCGCCATCTTAGCGGAAGTTGCGGAGGGCGCATGGCGCTGACAGTTTTGCGCGGCGGCCACATCGTCGATCCCGCGACAGGCCAGGACGCGATCGGCGACGTCTGGTTCGAGAACGGCCGCATCGTCGAGCGCCCCGACGGCCGCAGCGCCGACGAGGAGATCGACGTCTCCGGCCATATCGTCATGGCCGGCGCGATCGACATTCACTCCCACATCGCCGGCGGCAATGTGAACACGGCGCGGCTGCTGCTGCCGGAGCTGCATCGGGCGATTCGCGCGCGGCTCGCCGGCACGCCTTTGTCGACCGCCAAATGGTCGAGCTACGAAATCGGGCGTCTCTATGCCCAGATGGGCTTCACCACCGTCGTCGAACCGGCGATGGCGCCGCATCACGCATTGCAGACCCATCTCGAATTCAACGACGTGCCGATCATCGACAAGGGCGCGCTCACCGTGCTCGGCAATGATGATTTTCTGCTCGGCATGCTGCGCGATGGCGAGAAGGAAGGCGCGATCAATGATTACGTCGCGCTGACCGTCGAGAACACCCGTTCGCTGGGACTGAAATGCATCAATCCCGGCGGCGTCGAAGCGTTCAAGGACAATGTGCGCGCCTTCGGGCTCGATGACGTCGTGCCGTTTTACGGACTGACCTCGCGCCAGATCGTGCAGGCGTTGCAGAAGGCGACTCAGGCGGTGGGCGTCGCCCATCCGCTGCATCTGCACATGAACAATCTCGGCCTCGCCGGCAACATCGACACGGCGCTCGCGACGATCGACGCGGCGCAGGGTCTGCCGCTCCATCTCGCCCATGTGCAGTTCTACGCCTATGGCAAGGAAGGCAAGAACGGCTTCTCGTCGGCCGGCGCGCTCTTCGCCGAGAAGATCAACGCGAATCCGAATGTCAGCGTCGACGTCGGCCAGGTGATGTTCTCCGACACGGTGACGATATCGTCCGACGTTCTCAAGCAGTTCAACAGCCTGCCGGGCGCGATCCCGAAGAAGGGCGCGATTTTCGACGGCGACGCCAATGGCGGCGGCATCGTTCCTTACGTTTACAAGATTTCAAGCTACTACAATGCCGTTCAATGGGCGGCGGGGCTGGAGCTGTTCCTGCTCATCAACAATCCCGAGCAGGTGTTCTTCACCACCGACCATCCGAACGGCGGTCCGTTCACGACCTATCCGGAACTCTTCGCGCTGCTGATGAGCGCCGACCTTCGCGCGCAATATCTGTCGCGCCTGCCGGCCGACGTATTGGAGCACACCACGCTGCCGTCGATCTCGCGCGAATATACGCTTTACGAAATCGCCCAGATGAGCCGCTCCGGCGCGGCGAAGCTCTTCGGCTTTGAAGACCGCGGCCGGCTCAGTCCAGGCGCTGTCGCCGACATCGCCGTTTACAAGCCCGGACGCGACGTCGCCGGCATGTTCCGCCGCGCGGCCCTCGTCTTCAAGGACGGCGCTCTCGTCGTGCGCGACGGCGAAGTCTCACACTATACGCGCAGCAAGACGCTGCATATTCGCCCGCGCTACGATGGGCAGATCGCCAAGCGTCTCGATTCCTACTACGACGAGCTTTACGGCCTGCCGCGCAGCATATTCGACGTGCCCGACGCCGCGCTGCCGCACGCGGACGCCTTTGCGGAGGTTCCATGCCGGATATAGTCCGCAATGGCGTCACGATAGACGACAATTTCGCCGAAGCCTTCCCGATGAGCGGGACGGGCATTCTGATCACCGCGCCGAACGCCAAATGGGCGCGGCAGGCGGCGCTGACGATGACAGGCTTCGCCACCTCGGTCATCGGCTGCGGCTGCGAGGCCGGGATCGATTGTGAAGTTTCGCCGCAGGAAACGCCGGACGGACGTCCCGGCGTGCGCGTGCTGCTCTTCGCCATGTCGTCGAAGGACGCCGAGAAGCAGCTCGTCAATCGACTCGGTCAATGCGTGCTGACCTGCCCGGGCTCGGCGGTCTATTCGACGGTCGCCGGCGAATTCGAGATCAAGGTCGGCGACGCGGTGCGGCAATTCGGCGACAAGTGGCAAATGTCCAAGGTCATCGACGGAAGGCGCTACTGGCGCGTGCCGGTGATGGACGGCGAGTTCTTCTGCGAGGGCAAGGTCGGCCTGACCAAGAAGTCGGTGGGCGGCGGCAATCTTCTGATCATGGGCGCGGACTGGGACAAGACCATGCGCGCGACCGAAGCCGCCGTATCGGCGCTCGACAGCGTCGCCGACGCGATTGCGCCATTCCCCGGCGGCATCGTGCGCTCGGGCTCAAAGGTCGGCTCGCAATATAAGGGGATGAGCGCGTCGACCAATGACGCTTACTGTCCGACCCTGCGTGGCGTGACGAAAAGCGCCCTCGACGAAGATATCGGCTGTGTGCTCGAAATCGTCATCGACGGGCTGACCGACAACGCCGTGCGCGAGGCGATGCGCGCCGGGCTGCGCGCCATCATCGAGATGGGGCCGGAGCAGGGCGCGAAACGCGTCGGCGCCGGCAATTACGGCGGAAAGCTCGGCCCGTTCCATTATCATCTGAAGGAATTGCTGCCGTGAAGCCTTTTACCTTCACGCTTCGCCAGGAGCCGCCCCAGCGCGTCGATCTTTCGCCGCTGACGCCCGATCGCCTTGCGGGGAAGTCCGTCGCGCAGATCGAAAATATCGAGCTCGGCGAGACGCGGATTTCGACGAAAGTCGGCGACCTGTTCAAGATTGCCGAAGGCGATCTAAAAAATCTCCGCTATGAGGGCGGCTCGTCGCGGTTCGATCTTGTCGGCGCGAAACTTCTGCCCGGCTTCGCGATCCATGTCGAAGGCGACGTCGGCGCGCAATGCGGCCGGCTCGCCAAGGGCGGCACGATCGCCGTCGCCGGCGGCGCCGGGCCGCATGCGGCGTCCGGCAATCTCGGCGCCGACATCGAAATCAACGGCGACGCCGGCGATTTCCTCGCCGGTCCGCTTGCCGGCGAACTCGCCGGCATGGCCGGAGGCCGGATCGTCGTGCGCGGCAAGGCCGGCGAACGCGCCGGCGACCGGCTGCGGCGTGGCATTGTCGTCATCGAGGGCGACGCCGGCGAAGACCTCGGCGCCCGCGTCATCGCCGGCACGATCTTCTGCTTGGGCGAGGCCAGGGGCCGTATCGGCTATCTCAACAAGCGCGGCTCGATCGTGCTGGCGCGCGGCGGTTGTTTCGGTTCGACCTATGTCGATTGCGGCGCGCATGAGCTGACCTTTGCGCGGCTTTTTGCGCGCAGACTGAGAAATCATAGCGCCCAGGCGGCCGATCTCCTGTCGCGCAGGCTGCGCCGCTATGGCGGCGACACGGCGGTCTATGGCAAGGGCGAGATATTGACCCCGGACTGACCGGCATTACCCTTGCTAAGAAGCAAAACGCCCGCTGAGCGGGCGCTAGCAAGGAGATTGCGATGAATTTCGTCGAACTCATCCTTACCGTCTGCGCGCTGGCGCAGCCCGCCGCCTGCGACGAACGCAAGATCGTTCTTGAGTCCGCCACGGGCTCGACCAATAATTGCATGATGCAGGCGATGCCTTATATCGCTCAGTGGTGCGGCGAACATCCGCAACTGACCGTCACCAAATGGCGTTGCGCGCGGCCCGGAGCGGAAGGCGACAAGATTTGATCGATGCCTGCGGGCGCGGTCGATTCCATGACGAATGAATCGGACAGACGATCGGCCGGCGCCCTTCGCGGCGCCTTACGCGCCTCCCGACGAGAGCTTCGCCGAGGCCTTTCTCAAGTCGCGCCCGGACGCGGCGACGCGACGCGCCACAGAAGAAACCGCGCTGTCGCTCGTGCGCGGCATGCGCGCCAGGCGCGATCTGCTTGGCGGCGTCGAAGACTTCCTGCACGAATTTTCACTTTCGTCGCGTGAAGGTCTCGCGGTGATGGCGCTCGCCGAGGCGTTGTTGCGCGTTCCCGACGACGCCACGGCCGATCAGCTCCTCGCCGATAAGCTCGCCGAGGGCGATTTTTCTCATCATGAGGCGTCGAGCGACGCCCTTCTCGTCCAGGCCTGCGCTTTCGCGCTGGGGCTTTCGGCGCGTATCGTCGACGTGACCGAGCCGCGCGGTCTCGTCGCCGATCTTGCGCGCCGTCTTGGCGCGCCCGCGCTGCGCGCCGCCGCCCGTCAGGCGATGCGGCTGATGGGCGCACATTTCGTATTCGGCGAAACCATCGAAGCGGCGGTCGCACGCGCGCAGGGACGGCGCGAACGCTTTTCCTACGACATGCTCGGCGAAGGCGCCCGCACGGCCGAAGACGCCGAGCGCTACTTTAACGCGTACGCCCACGCCATTCGCGCCATCGGCGATGCGGCCGGGTCGTCGCCTCTGCCCGCCCGCCCCGGAATTTCGATCAAGCTTTCGGCGCTGCATCCGCGCTATGAGGCGATTTCGCGCGAACGCGTGTTGCGCGAATTGCCGCCGCGCGTCCTCGACTTGGCCCGCCTCGCCAAGGACCGCGATCTCGTTTTTACCATCGACGCGGAAGAAGCGGATCGGCTCGAACTGTCGCTCGATGTCGTCGCCCGCGTCATCGAGGATCGCTCGCTTTCGGGCTGGGATGGATTTGGACTCGCCGTGCAGGCCTATCAGAAGCGCGCGTCGGCGGCGATCGACTATGTCGCGTCGCTCGCGGACGCTTACGATCGGCGGCTCATGGCGCGGCTCGTCAAGGGCGCCTATTGGGACAGCGAGATCAAGCGGGCGCAGGAGCGTGGCCTCGCCGACTATCCCGTGTTCACCCGCAAGGCGATGACCGATCTCAATTTCGACGCCTGCGCGGCGCAGCTTTTCGCACAGCCTCGTCTTTTCCCGCAAATCGCGACGCATAACGCCCGCAGCGTCGCCGCCGTTCTGACCATGGCGGACGGCCGGCGCGACTTCGAGTTTCAGCGCCTGCACGGCATGGGCGAGCCGCTTTACGAATCGCTTGCCGAAGTGAGCGACGCCGCGGTTCGCGTCTATGCGCCGGTGGGTCCGCATCGCGATCTCCTCGCTTATCTTGTGCGGCGCTTGATCGAGAACGGCGCCAATTCCTCTTTCGTCGCGCGGGCCGCCGATCCTGATACGCCGGAGCGCGCGCTTGTCGCGGACCCATACGAAGCGATCGGCGCGCATGCGCGCCATCCGCGTCTGCTCTTGCCGAGCGACATCTATCTGCCGCTTCGCGCCAATTCCGAAGGCGTGGAGTTTGGCGATCGGACCGCGCTTGCGGCGCTGATCGAGGAGACGCGCGCGCCTGTTCCATCGCCTTGCGCGCGCCCGAGCGTCGCAACGGGAGCCGCGCCGCGCCCCGTCCTGTCGCCGATCGACGGCGCCCCTATCGGCCATGTCATCGAAGCGGACCAAGCTGCGGCGCATGCCGCGATGGCCGCCGCCGCGCGCGCCTTTCCAGCATGGTCCCGCACGCCGTACGAGGCGCGCGCGCGGATGATCGAACGCGCGGCCGATCTCATCGAGGCGCGGCGTGGGCCGCTGATCGCCCTCTTGCAAAGCGAAGCGGGCAAGACTCTCGACGACGCGCTCGCGGAAGCGCGCGAAGCGGCCGATCTTTGCCGTTACTATGCGGGTCAGGCGCGGCTCGTCTGCGCCGACGCGGCGCTGCCCGGCCCGACGGGCGAAATCAATGTCCTGCGTCGTCATGGACGGGGCGTCTTCGTTTGCATCTCGCCGTGGAATTTTCCGCTGGCGATTTTCATCGGCCAGGTCGCCGCGGCGCTGGTCGCGGGAAATTGCGTCGTCGCCAAGCCCGCCGAGCAGACGCCGCTTGTTGCCGCCATGGCGATCGAACTCCTGCGCGAATCGGGCGTTCCGAACGATACGCTGCAGTTCGTTCCCGGCGACGGCGCGATCGGCGCCGCGCTTGTCGCCAATCCTCTGACGGCGGGCGTCGTCTTCACCGGCTCGGTCGAGGTCGCGCATCGGATCAACCGCTCGCTCGCCGGGCGCGACGGGCCGATTGCGCCGCTGATCGCCGAAACCGGCGGGATAAACGCGATGATCGTCGATTCGACCGCGCTGATCGAACAGGTCGTCGACGATGTTCTGACTTCCGCCTTCCGATCAGCCGGTCAGCGGTGCTCGGCCTTGCGGCTTTTATGCCTGCAAGAGGAGATCGCGCACGCCTGTCTGAAGACGCTTATCGGCGCGGCGCACGAGTTGCGCGTCGGCGATCCGCGCGAGATCGCTACTCATGTCGGCCCGGTAATCGACGCCGAGGCGAAAGCGAAGCTCGACGACTATCTCGCGCTTCAGCGCGCGGCTGGGCGGATACTCTACGCCGGGAATGCGCCGACGACGGGAACATTCGTCGCGCCGCATATCGTCAGGATCGCGCGCGTCGAGGAATTGCAGGAGGAAATCTTCGGACCCGTGCTGCATGTCGCGACTTGGCGGTCGGAGCGGATGCCGCAACTACTCGCTGACATCGAAGCCGGCGGATATGGGCTCACATTCGGCATGCATACGCGCATCGAACAACGCATTCGCGCGCTATCGCGCGAAGCGCCGGCCGGCAATATTTACGTCAACCGCAATATGATCGGCGCCGTCGTCGGCAGTCAGCCGTTCGGAGGATTTGGCTTAAGCGGCGCCGGACCAAAAGCGGGCGGGCCGGACTATCTGCTGCGATTCCTTCACGAGACGACGCTGACCATCAACACCGCGTCATCGGGCGGCGACGCCGGCCTGTTGTCGCTTGACGAATTCGACGAGCTTGATCGCGACAAATTGGCGCAAACGCGCGGCTTGAAGTCACGCGACTGACGCGCCACGTCACTAATGTTTCCATACCGATCGTCGGCTCCATCGTTGCTGAATTTAATATTGCCCGGCGATCGTCCGATCACGAGGGAGATCAGCATGGCCGAAGAAAGCAAACTGCCGGCGTCAAAGGAATCCGCGCAGCCCCCTGGCATATTCGACTGGCATCCTTTCGAATCGTTCCGGCGCCAGTTCGATCGCCTGTTTGACGAATTTCCGTCGCGGCGAAGCCTCGCAGATTTTCAGCCGTTCGACCGGATGATGTCGCAATGGTCGGCGAGCCCGCCGGTCGATTTCGTCGAGAAGGACGGCGGCTATGAGATCACCGCCGAACTTCCCGGCCTCGACGAGAAAAGCGTCGACGTAAAGCTCTCCAGCGGCGTGATTTCGATTTCCGGCGAGAAGAGCGAAGAAAAGGAAGAAAAGAAGGAAGGCTATTATTGCTCGGAGCGCCGCTACGGCTCCTTCCGGCGCGCCTTCAGAGTTCCCGAAGGCGTCGACGTGGACAAGATCACGGCGGACTTTGAAAAGGGCGTGCTGAAAATCAAGCTGCCCAAGACGGCCGAGTCCAAGAAGGAAGAAAAGAAGATTGAAATCGCCGCGAAGTAGCGCCGCATTTTGCGGCGCCGATCGCGCCCTTTGTTAGGATTGCCAGCCGGCGCGCCCTCGAGGAGCGCCGGCGTTGTTTTGGCTATGCGCCGGCCGGCGCATCAGCCGCGGCAGCACCAGATGCGGCAGCACGCCCTCGCGGATGACCGCGCGTCGCAGCGGACCGAGCGCCGCCATGGCGATGAAGCCCGCGCCGCGCAGCAGATCGACCGGCAGATAGGGTATGATCAGCGATCGGTTGAGCAGATCGACGCCATGCGTTCGAAAGCCGATGTCGGCGCGCCGGTGACGGTCGTAACGCGCCAGCGCCCGCGACAATTCGCGCGCGTTCTTGAGATCGACGCTGGCGAGACAATCCTCGAGGTCGGCCACGTCGCGCAGACTTAAATTCAATCCCTGCGCGCCGATCGGCGGAAAGATGTGACAGGTCTCGCCGACGAGCGCGAGGCGTCCCGTCGCATGTTTCGACACCTGCATGCCGCCCATCCGGAACTGCCCGACGTCGCCTTCGATGCGCATCGCGCCGAGTTCGGACTTGGCGTAATCCTCGATTTCAAATTCGAGCTCCTCGCGCGGCTTGGCGAGGCGCCGCCGCGCGTCGGCGACGCTCATCAGCCAGACGAGGCTCGAACGATGCGGCGCATCATCGCGCGGCGGCAGCGGCACCAGCGTGAAGGGCCCCGAACGCGTGTGATATTCCGTCGAGACATTCTCGTGCGGGAATTCGTGGCGCAGATGCATGGTCAGCGCGATCTGCGGATAGGTCCATTCCTTCACGTCGATGCCGGCGACGGCGCGGGCGCGGCTGTTACGGCCATCCGCCGCGACGATGAAATCGGCCTGCAGGCGCCGTCCATCGGCGAGAATGGCGACAGCGCCGTCGCTGTTGATTTCGTAATCGGCAATGTCGGCGTCGATGATTTCGATTTCAGGCCGATCGCGACAGAGATCGAGCAGGATCGCGACGAGGTCGTCGTTCGACACATTGACGCCGAGCGCCGGCAGGCCGATCTCGCGGGCGCGCAGGCTGAGTTCCGGCACCGGCAGAAACTGGTCGGTGTCGTCGATCATGCGGATCGCTTCGACCGCGCAGCCCCGCGCTCTGACGCGCTCAAGGGCGCCGAGCGCATCAAGGAAGCGGACCGATGCTTCGAAAAGGGCGACGGTGCGGCCCGGCAGCGGCGGCGGAATCCGGCCGGCGAGCGTGGTTTTGAATCCGGCGCGGGCGAAGGCGAGCGCCGCAGCGAGACCGGTCGCCCCGGCGCCAGCGACGAGGATTTCAGAAGTGCCGTTTTCTTGCATTTCGCCCAGTCTCCTTGCGACTGTTATAGCGTCAGATGTTTGGAAGCGCGAGTAAGGCCGAGGCTTTGGATTGGCGTGAGCGTCGGTGTAGTCTCCTGCCTCGCCGCTTCAAATTTCGCCCGCGCGCCCACATGACATCTTCCCGGCTCATCGGCTTTTCTGTCCACCTCTTCACGGCGAGCGGCGCGGCGCTTGGCATGATCGCGCTGTTCCTTGCGACGGAAGGGCGTTTCGCCGCGATGTTCGCCTGGCTCGGCGTCGCGCTCTTTGTCGACGCGGTCGACGGCGCGCTGGCGCGGCGTTTCAAAGTGACCGAGACGGCGCCCTCGATCGACGGCGTCGCGCTCGACCTCGTCGTCGATTTTCTCAATTATGTGGTCACGCCGCTCGTGGCGCTGTGGCGGTCCCGCCTCGTCGATCCGGCGTATGGCGGCGCACTCTGCGCCTTCGTCTGCGCCTGTTCGGCGCTCTATTTCGCCGATCGGCGGATGAAGACGCGCGATTACTGGTTTCGCGGATTCCCGGCGCTGTGGAACGTCGTCGTGTTCTATCTTCTTATTTTGCGGCCATCGACGAATGCGAGCCTTGCGGTGGTTTTAGCGGCGATGGCGCTCATGTTCGCGCCGGTCGTTTTCGTTCATCCGCTGCGCGTCAAGCGCTTGCGCCTCGTGACCATCGCCGTCACCGCCATTTGGGCCGCGGCGGCGATCGCGGCGGTTGCGCAGGATCTTGAGGCGGCTTCGTTCGGCGTAAAGGCGGCTTTGGTCGCGACGGGATGCTATTTTCTGGCTTTGCCGCTTTTTCGCGAAGGCGGCGCGATCGCGAAAGGAGAGGTCGATGGTTAAGGCGATTCGCGTGCATCAGCCCGGCGGACCGGAAACGCTGGTCATGGAGGACGTCGATCTGCCGGCGCCGGCGGAAGGCGAAGTGCAAATCCGCCAGCGCGCCATCGGCGTCAATTACATCGACATCTATCGCCGCACCGGCGCCTATCCGGCGGACTATCCTTTCATCCCCGGACATGAGGGCGCCGGCGAGGTGATCGCCGTCGGCGAAAAGGTGAAATCTTTCAGAGTCGGCGATCGGGTCGCCTATGTCGGCGCGCTCGGCGGTTATTCGGAGGCGCGCAATATCGCCGCCGATTCGGTGATCCGTCTGCCGAAAGCCTTCAGCTATGAGCAGGGCGCGGTGATGATGCTGAAAGGGCTGACCGCGCAATATCTGCTGCGCAGGACCTTCAAGGTGAGAAAAGGCCATCGCGTTCTCGTCCATGCGGGCGCCGGCGGCGTCGGACAGATCCTCTGCCAATGGGCGAACGCGCTCGGCGCAAAGGTCATCGCCACCGTCGGCTCTCCCGACAAGGCGAAGATCGCGGAGGCGGCGGGCGCCAGGCATACGATCCTGTACCGGGAGGAAAACTTCGTCGAACGGGTTCGGGAATTGACCAAGGGCAAGCTATGCGACGTCGTCTACGACGGCGTCGGGCGCGCGACATTTCCGGCTTCGCTCGATTGCCTGGCGCCGTTCGGCATGTTCGTCAGCTTCGGCTCGGCGTCAGGCCCGATCGAGGCTTTCGACATCGGCCTTCTGTCGCTTAAAGGCTCGCTGTATGCGACACGCCCGTCGCTCTTCGCGCATATCGCGCGGCGGCGCGATTATGAGGCGATGATGGACGATCTCCTCCACGCGGCGAAGCGCGGTTTCGTCTCTTTCGCCGACCCGGCGCGGTTTCCGCTGGCCGATGCGGCCAAGGCGCATGCCGCGCTCGAATCACGCGCCACCAGCGGCGCAATGGTTCTAATTCCATGATTTCGCCATATTGGACCGCGCCAAAAGCAGCGCTCCAGCAACAAACTGAAGATGTGTTGCAATTTGACCACGGACCGCCTGTGGTGCTTCATAACACATTGTTAATGTGATCAGATTCTACGTGGGTGAAACAATTTTTGGGGCCCGATTCACCGGCTTTTCCCCGCTTTTCGCTGCGCCGAACGCCGCGGCGAGAAATTCGCTCTACGCTTTCGGCGCAAATCGATTATGCTTCACTTGTTCCGGCTTTGAGGTTCCTCCCGCCTCTCGATTAGCCCGAACCGCCTTCAAAAACCCGGCGCCCGAGCCGGGTTTTTTTCTTTTCGGCGCTCTGCAACACCGCAGCTTCTATTGCAATTTTTCGGGAAGCGCCCCATCCTTGCGTTGCGGCCCGCCGTACTCGCGGGCTTGGGCCGCGAAGCATGAGGGTTGCAACGCTGTCGACAAGTGTTCATCCGGGCGCGGATGCTCTTCCGCTCCGGCCGGGAATTGGCGCAGGAGCGCCGTTGGCCGGCTCAATCGTGCAAAAGGTTCTCGCCAGCCTGGACGAAACCAAGGCCGAGGACATCGTCTCCATCGATCTGCGCGGAAAGACCGCTCTCGCCGATGACATGATCGTCGCGACGGGACGCTCGACCGTGCATGTCGGCGCCATCGCCGACAAGGCGATCAAGGCGCTGAAGGCCGCGGGCGTGGTTGCGCCGCGCGTCGAAGGGCTGCCTCAGTGCGACTGGGTGCTGATCGACGCCGGCGACGTCATCGTCCATATTTTCCGTCCAGAAGTGCGCCAGTTCTACAATCTCGAAAAGATGTGGGGCGGCGACCGTCCGGTGGAGATTCGCCTGGTCTGACGGGAGCCGATCGAGCTTCTTTTCGGGATCGCTTGTTCGTCTTCCCGTATGGCTGGGCAGTCGGATGAAACTGGGCCTGATCTGCGTCGGCCGCCTGAAAGCCGGACCGGAGCGCGAGCTTTATGCGCGATACGCTGAGCGTATCAGCGCGTTTCGCCGACTGGGCCTGGAAGGCCTCGAGCTTAAGGAGATCGACGAGAGCAAGGCCGCCTCAGCAGCCGAGCGGGCTTCGCGCGAAGGCGCGGAACTGCTCGCCGCGCTGCAGCCTGAGTCGCGACTCGCAGCTTTCGACGAGCGGGGCAAGGCGGCGACGAGCGCCGCCTTTGCGCAATTCATCGCCGACGAAAGAGATCAGGGGCGCAAGGCGCTGTGGTTCGCCATCGGCGGCGCCGAAGGGCTCAACGAGAGCCTGCGCGCCCGCGCGAGCGCGGTCTTCTCCTTTGGCGCGATGACGCTGCCGCATCAATTGGCGCGCATTCTGGCGGCCGAACAGATTTATCGGGCGATGACGATTCTCTCCGGCCATCCCTACCACAGGGCGTGATTGTCAACGAAGGCCTGAGCGCCGTCGTCGGGCCCGGGGTTCTTGGAGCCCCGCGCCTTTGTGGCGTTCCGAGCCCCGATCTCCTCGTCATCCTTTGCATGGAGAATGTCTGGAGATTGGGGCGTCAGATATCGCTCTTAATAGCAAATCCAAATCCAGCCGGCGGGAGTCCATCTCCAGCACTGACCTACGCCATAAGGATACCAGCGACCGCCCCAGTAGCGTCCTCGTCCCCAGCCGCCGCCGTGGCCGCCCCAGCCGCCGCCGTGACCGCCGTGACCGCCCCAGCCGCCGCCGTGACC
>VGDY01000081.1 GCA_016869555.1 Alphaproteobacteria bacterium
CTGCGCGCGATCAATCGACGCCGTCAGCGACGCAATCGCCCAAATCCTGACCACCTTCACGCCAGATGAGTGCGCCAACTACCTCGTAAACGCAGGATATGCAGATAGCTAAATGCAAAACGCTCTAAACTTTTGTAATCGATCACGTTGTCTGCATTTGGGCGATCCCGCCCAAATGCAGCGTGATCTAGAGAACGACGACCGCCGTGCCCACCTTCACGCGGCTGAACAGATCGGTCACGTCATTGTTCAGCATGCGGATGCAGCCTGACGACACCGCCTGGCCGATCGTCCAGGGCTCGTTGGAGCCGTGGATGCGGAACATCGTGTCGCGATCGCCCGAGTAGAGATACATGGCGCGCGCGCCGAGCGGATTGTCCTCGCCGCCGGCCATGTGGCGGGGCAGGTCGGGCCGGCGCTTCAACATCGCCGTCGGGGGCGTCCAGCCCGGCCAGGCTTCCTTGCGGCCGATATGGGTCCGGCCTTTCCAGGTGAAGCCCTGGCGGCCGACGCCGACGCCGTAGCGCACGGCCTCTCCATTCGCCAGCGACAGATAGAGATAGCGGTTCTTGGTGTCGACCGTGATCGTGCCGGGACGCTCATTGGTCGGGTCCTGCACGATTTCGCGCGTCGTGGTCGGATATTCGCGCGCAAGCCGCGCCTCGTCCTGATCGCCGTAATAGGCTTGCGGGTCCTGGGAGGCGTAATAGCCCTGCGGATCCTGGGAGGCGTAATAGGACCGCGGGTCCTGCGCCGAAGAATTGTCCTGCTGATCGCCGCCGTAATAGGCCTGCTGCTCGCGCGCGTCATATGAGGCGGCGGGCGCCTCCGGCGCGCTTTCCGCCTGACCGAACAGCGCCATGAAGGAGCGTTCCTGGGCGTTGGCGGCGGTCGTTGCAAGTCCCGCAAGGGCGGCGACGGCGGCGACCTTCAGAAAGCTTCGGGCAGCGAACTCACGGTGGGACATAACGGGGGCCTCCACAATTTCCCTGTTGTGCAGAGACAATGCAGAACCACCGAAAAGCGTTCCGTGCGCAAACGCACAAATCGTTAGCGCGGCTGAGAAGGCGCGTTCGCCGGCGGACGCCAGCTGTAGTCGTCGGCGCGATTGTCGCGCGGACTTTGGTCGCCGCCCTCGACGAAAACATGTCTCACGAGCGCCTGCGCGGGCGCGCCTGTGTCGGCGGCCTTTCCGGCGGGCGTCTTCCTGGCGAGTTCGGTCGCCGTTCCGGCGCCAGTCAGCTGTTGAGCGGGGCCGACCGCGGGCCGGTCGGGCAGGGCCGGGGCCGTCGAGGGGCCGCCGACTGGAGAGCGGAAGATGATCGGTTGGCCGTTCGCCGGAGCCGCCGCCACCGGTTGCTGGGGCGCAGTCGCGTCCTTTGACGCCTCGGATGGCGCCGCCGCAGGAGCGTCGGCGACAGGGGCCTGCTGCCGATAGGCGTCGTAATATTTCTTGATCTCGCCTTCGACGAAATGCGCGACGCTGCGCGCGCCGGCCTCGGTGAAATGCACGCCGTCGGCCGAGCGCAGCTTGACGATCTGGCCATTGATGTCCGGCCCGAACGCGCTGTATTGCCCATGTTCGTCGGTCAGCGCATCCCACAGATCGACATAGGGAATGTTGGCATGGGCCGCGCGGGCTTTGAAAATTTCGTTGAGCTGCGCCATGTCGGCCGACAGCCGCTCGTTTTTCATGACCGGCAGACCGACCCAGATGACTGGAATGTTCTTTTCCTTGAAGGCCGCGATCACCGCATCGACGCGCGCCGCATAGATTTCCCGCCAGCGCGGCGACAGCGGCTCATATGACTCCTGGCCCTGCTGAATCGCCTGACGATCATTGCTGCCGAGCATGACCACGGCGACATTGATCTTTTGCGGGTCGGCGGCGATCTCCTTCGCCGCCTTCGGCCAATCGTAGAAGTCGTCGCGGACGAGGCCGCTGCTTTCCTTGCCCTTACGCAGAATCGCCACGTCGGGGCGATCCGCATAACCTTCCTTCAGCCCATCGGCGAGAAGCTGGCCCAGCGTATCGCCGACCGTCGCGACAAAGAACGTCGGCTGCGTCGCGGCCGCGTTTTGCGACTGGTCCGTCGTCGCGCCGTCCGTACGTTTGGCGGCGCGGCGCGGGTTGTCGGTCTGGCCGTGCCAATAGGTGGGCCCGCGATTTTCCCGATGCGGCATGATCCGCCGGACCCGCGGCTCGCCGCGATGCCCATATCCATGCGGCGGGCCGCCGAAAATCCCGCCGAAAAATTCGGTGAAGGGGTCCTGCGCGAAAGACGCGTCGGGCGTCGCGATCGTCAATAATGCGCCAACAAAGAGCACGAAGACGCGGCGCAGGCTCTGCACGCTGATAGACATAGGGGCTATTATAGCGCGTCTCGCGCGCCTTGACATCCTCGTTGCAATTCTTCGGTTAATTGCGTTGCTGACGGCCTTGCGGCCGTCGCTCACAGCCTTGACGCGCAGCGTTGTTTTGGCGTCAATCGTCAACGATTTGGCGGGACCGAGGGGAAGCGAGATGGGGCGCGGCGACTCCGGAATGGGCAAAGTCTTGGCGCGAGCAGCGGCATGCGCGTTTCTTGCGCTCGGCGCCGCGACAGCGCTAGCGCAGCCCGCTCGCGAAGAAAATCCGCCGGCGGAATATAGAATTCTGCCCTATTCGGGGCTGACGCCCCATTGCGCCGATCCGATCATTCTCGCTCGAATTGTCTCGGATTTCGCCGCGAGAGAAGCCTGGTACTGGAATTCGCCGCTGGCGATCGTGAGTTTCGAAGGCGTCGCGGAGGCGGGCGTCCGCAACAATGGGCTGAGCTATATCCCGCGTCGCTATTGTCGCGGTCGCGCGCTGTTCAACGACGGCGTCGGACGTGAGGTCGTCTATAATATCGGAGAAGGCCAGGGCTTCATTGGAGCGGGACCTGGCGTCACATGGTGCGTCGTCGGGCTTGACCGCAATCACGCTTTCAGCCCCAATTGCCGAGCCGCAGGGCCGTAGCGGTCCCTATTTGCAGAGTCCCTTGATATGACAAGAGGTTTAATTGGCTGCGCGGCATGGGCCCTTTTCATCGGGGCGGCATCGTGCGCTTGGCTTGTCGGCGCCGTCGCGAAGGAAGGCGATTGCGCCGCGCAGGACTGCGGGAATCGCGGCGCCTCGCAGGCGACCGCCGGCGCCGCGCGCGACTTCGACTTCTACGTGCTGGCGTTGAGCTGGTCGCCGGGCTTCTGCGAAGGCGTCGAGGGCGCGCGCGACCAGTGCGAACCGGGAAAGGGGCTGGGTTTCGTCGTCCACGGACTCTGGCCGCATTATGAGCGGGGCGATTCTCCGAAGGAATGTCCGGGCGCGCGCGCGCCTTCGCGGGTCTCGCTCGACAAGGCGGCGGGGCTGTTTCCCGACCTAAGGCTCGCGCGTTATGAGTGGCGAAAGCACGGGACCTGCTCCGGCAAAAGCCCGAGCGATTATTTCGCCGACGTGGCGCGGGCGAACGCCGCGGTGACCATCCCGCCGCTCTTCGTCAAGCCCGCGCGCGACCAGACCTTCACGCCGATCGACGTGGAGCGCGCATTTTTTGACGCCAATCCGCGGCTGCGGCCGGGCATGATGGCGGTGTCGTGCCGCAAGGGAATCATGGACGGCGTGCGCATTTGCCTGTCCAAGGACCTGCGCGAATTTCGCGCCTGTCCGGAAGTCGCGCAGCGCGGCTGCCACATCCGCGAAATCAGCGCGCCGGCGCCGCTCTAGAGCGCGCTGCGAAAAAGTGGAACCCGGTTTTTCGCATAAAGCGCGCTCTAAACTTCTGAGATCGATCACGTTATCTGCGTTTGGGCGAATCCGCCCAAACGCAGCGTGATCGAGCGCCTATGAACTATCGCCATGGGTTTCATGCCGGCAATTTCGCCGACGTCTTCAAGCACGCGCTGCTCGCGCGCCTTCTGGTCTATTTGGGCCGCAAAGAAACGCCGTTTCGCGTGATCGACACGCATGCGGGAGAGGGCGCCTATGACCTTTCCTCAGACGAGGCCAAACGCACCGGCGAATGGCGCGGCGGCGTCGGCCGTCTCGCGGCGCTTTCCGACGCGAGCGCGGAGGTTCGCGCGCTGCTCGCGCCTTACCTCGATTGTCTGGGACCGTTCGATCCGGAGGGCAGGCCAGCGCTTTATCCTGGTTCGCCCGTGATCGCGCAAAAATTAATGCGTCCGCAGGACCGCGCCATTTTCTGTGAACTGCGGCCCGATGCTTTCGCCGCGCTGCGCCGCCGCTTCGCGCGCGACCCGCGCATCAGGTCGATTCAAATCGACGGCTATATGGGGCTTGGCGCCTATGCGCCCCCCAAGGAGCGGCGCGGGCTGGTTCTGATCGATCCGCCTTTCGAGCGCGCAGATGAGTTCGACGCCGCCTTTGACGCCTTCACGAAAGCCTATGCGAAATGGAGCTCCGGCATTTACGCGCTTTGGCATCCCTCAAAAAGCGACCATGAGGCGCGCAAATTCTATAATCGGCTGAGGGGTAGCGGCATCAGGCGTATCTTGCGGCTTTCCCTGAGCGTCGGCGGAAGCGACGAGGGCTTGCGAAGCTGCGGCATGGTCGTCGTCAATCCGCCCTTCGTCTTCGAAGACGAGGCGAAGACGATTCTCGGCTTTCTCGCGCAGCGGCTGGCGCAGGGAAAAAATTCAAGCTCTCACATCGAATGGATCGCCAATGAGTGACGCAATTGAACGCCTCTCTCACGGCGCCGTTGTTGGTCGTCGAGGCGGATGGTAGGAACGGCGATGCTCGTCCTGCGCTATTCTCCCGCCTCGCCCTACGCCCGCAAGATTCGAATCGCCGCCGACCTGCTCGGCCTCGCGGAGAGGATCGAAATCGTCGCCGCCGACGCGGCCGACCCGGCTGACAGTCTGCGTCGTCAAAATCCTCTCGGCAAAATCCCGACATTGATTCTCGAGGACGGCTCCGCGCTCTACGACAGCCGCGTCATCGCCGAATATATGGATCATCTTGCCGGCGGCGGTCGACTTATTCCCGCCGATCCGTCGGCCCGCTTCACCGCGTTGCGGCTGCAGGCGCTCGGCGATGGCGTCAATGACGCGGCGCTGCTGATCCGCTACGAAACTTTCAGCCGGCCCGAGGCGTTACGCTACGGCGAGGCGATCGCGCATCAGCAGGGAAAGATCGACCGCGCGCTCGACGCGCTCGAGGCTGCTCCCCCGGCGGACGCCGTAGACATCGGCCATATCGCAGTCGCTTGCGCGCTCGGCTATCTTGATCTGCGTTTTGGCGGGGCGTGGCGCGCCGAGCATCCGAGCCTCGTCGCCTGGCTCGAGAATTTTGCGCGCACGATCCCGGCCTTCGAAACGACGAAGGCGTGAATTTCAGCCTGGCGCTATTCCGGTCGGCTCGAACCTATGTTCGCGATAGGCGAAGCCGTCTAACTTTGCTTGCCGGCGATTTCGGCCGGAGGCTGCCACTCGCCGCTCGCCACGGGTCCGCTCGCGGGGTTGGGAATGCGCAGGCGCTGGCCCGGTTGAATCTTGTCAGGATCGCTCAGCAGCGGCCGATTGGCCTCGAAAATCTCCATATATTTGGCGCCCTTGCCGGCGCCGTAATGCGCTTCGGCGATTTTCCAGAGCGAGTCGCCTTCCTTGACGACATAGAATGTCTCGACCACGGCCGAGCCGGCTTCCGCCGGCTTCACTTCGGCTTTAGGGGCCGCCTCGGCGGTTTGCTTCGTGGCGTCCGAGGCAGGCGGCTGTTTGCCCTTGCCGGTCAGAAAATCCAAAAGTCCCATCCTGAAGTCTCCTTCGCTGGCGACCGGCCTTCTGGCCGGACGCGCTCGACTATTGTAGCGCTCCATTCGCGGCCAGGGAGTGCGGGCGGGGCTAAATTGCTACGCTTAGCCAGTCCCGGAGCGAGAGGTCGGCGGAAGGGCGGATCGCGCCCCGGGCGCCCCGCCTCGCGAAACCTCACGAAATCCCCTATATCGCTGCGATGACCGCCGCCCCTGCCGCGACCGCGCGGACCGCGCTTTACGCCGGCACCTTCGACCCGCTGACCTTTGGCCATCTCGACGTGATGGCCCAGGGCGGGGCGCTTTTCGATCGGATCGTCGTCGCGATCGGCGTGCACCACGGCAAGGAGCCCTGGCTGTCATTCGAGGAGCGCGTCGCCGTCATTCGCGACGCCTGCGCCGCGCTCGGCGCGTCTTGCGCCTTCGAGGTCGCCGGATTTGAGGGGCTCGTCGTCGAGGCCGCGCGCCAGCACGGCGCCTGCGCCATTTTGCGCGGTTTGCGCGACACCGTCGATTTCGACTATGAAATGCAGATGGCGGGGATGAACGGGACGCTCGCGCCCGATATTCGCACGATTTTCCTGCCGGCTTCGCCGGGGCTACGCCACGTCAGCGGAACCTTCGTGCGCCAGATCGCGGCGCTTGGCGGCGACGTGTCGGCCTTTGCGCCGGCCGCCTCCGTCGCAGCGCTCGAACGCGCCGTCAAAAGGCGCGCAAAAACATAGGGAGGCTCCATGAAACTTACGCGCCGTCTGCTTCTTGCCGCCGCGGCCGCCGCCGCGCTCACCGCCGCGCCGGCCAGGGCGGCCGATGATCACACCCTCTATCTCGACACAAAGGATGGTCGCATCACCATCAAGCTGCGGCCTGATCTCGCGCCCAAACATGTCGAGCGGATCGAGAAGCTCGCCAAGGAGCATTTCTACGACGGCATCGTCTTTCACCGCGTCCTCGACGGTTTCATGGCGCAGGCGGGCGACCCGACCGGCACTGGCATGCAAGGTTCGCGCTATACGGATCTGAAGGCCGAGTTTACCGATACGCCGTTCAAGCGCGGCACGGTCGGAATGGCGCGCGAAGGCGGCGACGTCAATTCCGGCAATTCCCAGTTCTTCATCTGCTATGCGGACGCGCCGCAGCTCAACGGCAAATACACCGTGTTCGGCGAAGTGGTGTCGGGCATGGACGTCGTCGACAAGATCAAGAAGGGCTCGAAGTCCAATAATGGCATGGTCGACAGTCCCGACAAGATCATCAAGATGCGCGTCGCCGGCGACGAGAGCTGAGTTCAAGAACCGTCACGCCGCAGAGAAATTTAAAGGAAGCGCCAATGACCGAAGCCGCCGACACCATGACGCTTGAGACGACGAAAGGGCCGGTCGTCATCAAATTCCGTCCGGACCTTGCGCCCAACCATGTGACGCACATCAAGAAACTCGTCTCGGAAGGATTCTACGACGGAATCGTCTTTCACCGCGTGATCGACGGTTTCATGGCGCAGACCGGATGCCCGCGCGGCACCGGCACGGGCGGCTCGAAATATCCGGACCTCAAGGCCGAGTTCAACAGCGCGCCGCATGTGCGCGGAACCTGCTCGATGGCCCGCGCGCAAAGCCCGGACAGCGCCAATTCGCAGTTCTTCATCTGCTTCGATGACGCCCGCTTCCTCGACAATAAATATACAGTCTGGGGCGAGGTGATCTCCGGCATGGAGAATGTCGACAAGATCAAGCGCGGCGAGCCGGTCAAAGATCCCGACAAGATCGTCAAGGCGACGCTGGGCTAGCATCTTTGCTTCAGCGCGCGCGTGACATGGCCGGGCTTGTCCCGGCCATCTTCATATGAGCTTCCATGCGCGTCGATCTCTTCGATTTCGAGCTTCCCGCCGACCGCATCGCCTTGCGGCCGGCGAGCCCGCGGGACAGCGCGCGCATGCTGGTCGTGCCGGCGAAGGGCGGCTTCGAGGACCGGCGCGTCGAGGACCTGCCGATCTATTTGCGGCGCGGAGACGCGCTTGTCGTCAATGATTCGCGGGTCATTCACGCGCGACTTTCCGGCCGGCGCCTGCGCGGCGACTTGAGCGCCAATGTCGAAGCGACGCTGATCGAGCGGCTCGACGCCTCACGCTGGCGGGCGCTGATGCGTCCGGGGAAGAAGCTTGGCGTTGGCGATCGCATTCGGTTCGTCGGCCATGACGGCGAACTCGACGCCTGCGTCGAAGCGAAGGGCGACGGCGGCGAGATTTCGCTGGCTTTCGAACTTTGCGGACCGGCGCTCGACATCGCCATAGAGCAGGCGGGAGTCATGCCCCTGCCGCCCTATATCGCGGGCAAGCGCTCGGCTGACGCCCGCGATGAAACCGACTATCAGACGATGTTTGCGCGCGAAGCCGGCGCTGTCGCGGCGCCCACCGCGGGCCTGCATTTCACCCCGCAACTGCTGGCCGCGATCGAAGCGCGCGGCGTCAGCCTGCATCGGGTGACGCTGCATGTCGGCGCAGGCACGTTTCTCCCCGTCAAGGCGGAAGACACGGACCTGCACAGAATGCACGAGGAATTCGCGCGGATCGACGCGCGGACGGCCGAGGCGCTCAATGACGCGCGGGCGAAAGGCGGACGCATTGTCGCCGTCGGCACGACCGCGCTGCGCGTGCTGGAAAGCGCGGCGGACGACGCCAGCCGGATCTTGCCATACGCAAGCCGCACCGGCATTTTCATCACGCCCGGCTATCGTTTCCGCGCCGTCGATATGCTGCTCACCAATTTCCACCTTCCGCGCTCGACGCTGTTCATGCTGGTCGCCGCATTCGCCGGCCTTGAGCGCATGAAGGCGGCTTACGCACATGCGATCGAAAGCGGCTATCGCTTTTATTCCTATGGCGACTCTTGTCTGCTGCAGCGCTGCGACACATGAGCAGCGCGCGCGACATGCGAATTCTGGCGCTTTGGCGCGACGATCCAAGAGAAGCGCCGATGACCATCGACGCGCGGATTGAAGACATGCGCATCGTTTCGACATGGGAACTCTTCGGCGCTTTCGCGCTCGACGGCGATCGCGCACGTCCCTTCGTCCTGCGCCGCGACGGACGGATCGACTTCGGGCGCGGCGAGAACTGGCGAACCGATCTGCGCAACGCGACGATAAAGGTCGGAACAGATTTCGTCGTATGGTTCAATGAAAGCGACAGCGGCCTCTACCGCATCGTGAAGATCGCCGCGCTCGGCGCAAAGGACGAAGGGTGACGCAGGGTTTTTCGTTCTCCGTTCTTGCGACCGACGGATCGGCGCGCCAGGGCGAAATTCTGACGCCGCGCGGGACGATCCGCACGCCCGCGTTCATGCCGGTGGGCACCGCGGCGACGGTGAAGGCGATGTTCGCCGAGGACGTGCGCGCCGCCGGCGCCGACATTCTGCTCGGCAATGTCTATCATCTCATGCTGCGGCCCGGCGCGGAGCGGATTGCGCGGCTCGGCGGCCTGCATGAATTCATGCGCTGGCCCTATCCGATCTTGACCGACTCCGGCGGCTTTCAGGTGATGTCGCTGGCGAAGCTGCGCAAGCTCGACGAAAGCGGCGTCACTTTCCAGTCGCATATCGACGGATCACGCCATCATCTTTCGCCAGAGCGTTCCATGGAGATTCAGGATCTGCTGGGTTCGGACATCCAGATGCAGCTTGACGAATGCGTGCGCCTGCCATGTGCCGAGAGCGAGACGGAGCGCGCCATGCGCCTCTCGCTGCGCTGGGCCGAGCGTTCGCGCAAGGCGTTTCGCGAGCGGCCGGGCAGGGCGGTTTTCGGCATCGTGCAGGGCGGCGAGTCTAAGCGGCTGCGAGTCGAAAGCGCCGAGGCCCTCGCCGGCATGGATTTCCATGGGCTCGCGATCGGCGGTCTCGCGGTCGGCGAACCTCAGCATGTGATGCTCGACATGCTCGAGACGACCGCCCCGCATTTGCCCGAATCGAAGCCTCGTTATCTTATGGGCGTCGGCGCGCCGGACGATATCGTTGAGGCCGTCGCACGAGGAATCGACATGTTTGATTGCGTGATGCCGACTCGCGCCGGCAGACACGGCCTTGCCTATACGCGCCGCGGCAGAGTGACGATGCGCAACGCGCGTCACGCCGACGATCCGCGGCCGCTCGACGAGGAGTCGTCCTGTTCCGCCGCCCGCGACTATTCGCGCGCCTATCTGCATCATCTGGTGAAAGCCGGGGAAATCCTCGGGATGATGCTGCTGACCCAGGCCAATGTCGCCTATTATCAGGAATTGATGGCCGGCCTGCGGGCGGCGATCGCCACAGGGCGCCTTGCCGACTTCATCGCCGAGACCCGCGCCGGATGGGCCGAGGGCGAGAGCGTTTAGCTCCTGGCGGATCGAGTGAAGTATTGCTTTCCTCACCCTCATCCTGAGGAGCCGCCCGCAAGTCGGGTTTACCCGACTTGCGCATTTAATGTCGATCTCGGGCAGGCCCGAGATCGAAGGCGGCGTCTCGAAGGACGAGGGTGAGGAAAAATACGCTAAAGCGGGTTTCCTCGTCCTTCGAGACGGCCTCTTCGAGGCCTCCTCAGGATGAGGAAACCCTTCACGTGATCGCCCTGCGCTTAGCCGGGGCGCCGATTTACGGGCCGGCTAATATGGTTTACGAAAGCGATATTCGGCGGGGGCGGGGCATGGGCCGCTACCATGAAGAGCTCACCAGAAGGTTTTTGAGCGGCGTTCGCGGCGAAGCGCCCGCGACGGCGCGTCGTCCGGCGCGGTTGCGGCGCAACGGCGTCGGCGCGCGTCCACGAAGACCCAAACTGGCCTCGATGGAGAATGGAATGTCGCACCCCGGCGAAATTCTTGCCCGTCATTTGCAAGACCTCGGACTGACCGCATCGGACCTCGCGCGCGATATCGACGTGCCGGTCAATCGGGTCACCGCCATCATCAACGGGCAGCGCGGAGTCACCGCCGACACGGCGTTGCGGCTCGGGCATTGGTTCGGGGTCGAGCCCGAAGATTGGCTCGAGTTGCAGACTCAATATGAACTTTCGCTCGCGCGCCGCGCAGCTGGAGAGCGGATCAAATCGCTGCCGAGTCTCGCCGATCGTCGGCGCGATTGAGGCATGAGCGCCGCGCTACAATTCACCGATTCGGGATTTTTTCAGGAACTGCGGCGGGCGGATTTCGGCGCGCCGACCAGCGTCGTCATCGCCGATGGCGTTCCCTTTTACGTCAACGCCTTCTGGACCGCCGGACAGCGGCGCGCGCATCCGCTGCATGAGATCAGCTATCGCGCCTGTTTCAAGCCGCAACTGCCGGCGTTCTTCATCGATCGGCTGACGCAGCCGGGAGAGGTGGTCTGCGATCCATTCATGGGCCGCGGCACGAGCGTATTGCAAGCGGCGTTCACGGGACGAAAGCCGATCGGCTCCGACGCCAATCCGCTGTCTCTGCTGCTGACGCGACCGCGGCTGCGCCCGCCCGCGCTTGGCGAGATCGAGGCGCGGCTGGCGGCGGCGCCTTGGGGGCGCGGCGAGATCGATCGGAACGATCTTCTCGCCTTTTATCACTTTGAGACGCTGAGTCAGATTTGCGCGCTGCGCCACTATCTGTTCGCGCGCGAGAATGACGGCGGCCTCGACGCCGTCGACGACTGGATTCGCATGGTGGCGCTCAATCGATTGACCGGCCACTCGCCCGGATTCTTTTCGGTCTATACGATGCCGCCGAACCAGGCCGTGTCGATCAAGGCGCAATTGAAGATCAATGCGCGCCGCGCGCAAACGCCGCCGCAGCGCGACATCGCCGAGCTGATTTACAAGAAGTCGCGCGCGCTGCTCGCGGACGGCGCGCCGCTCGCAGGCGACGCTGAGCTCGCCGTGGCCGACGCGGCGCGCTTGACGCATATCGCCGACGCCACGGTCGATCTCGTCGTCACTTCGCCGCCCTTTCTCGATGTCGTCGACTATCGCGGCGACAATTGGCTGCGCAACTGGTTTGCGGGAATTGACGCCGAAGGCTTCAGACTCTCGCAGCTTCGCGCGCCGGAAGACTGGAGCGCGATGACGCGGGCGGTTTTCGAGGAACTCGCCCGGGTGGTGAAGCCCGGCGGACACGTCGCCTATGAGGTGGGCGAAGTGAGAGGCGGCGCGCTTCCGCTGGAGCAACTGGTCTGGCGCGCGCTCGACGAGCTTCCGTTCGAGCGGCTCGGCGTGCTGGTCAATGCGCAAAGCTTCACGAAGACGAGCAATTGCTGGGGCGTCGTCAATAATGAAAAGGGCGTGAACAGCAATCGCGTGGTCGTCGCGCGTCGGCTGTGACGGCATGGCGTCAGCCGGCGCGCAGCAGGCGGACGGCTTCGTCGCGCTCGAACAGATAGAGCAGGGCGCGCAACGCCTGGCCTCTCTCGCTCGAAAGCTCTGGATCGCGGCGCAGGATCAATTCGGCGTCGTCGCGCGCGATAGCGAGGAGGCGCGCATGGACGGCAAGATCGGCGAGACGAAAGCTCGGCAGACCGGCCTGCCGCACGCCGAGAATTTCGCCCTCGCCGCGCAGACGGAGATCTTCCTCGGCGATGCGGAATCCATCTTCCGTCTGCCGTATGATCGTCAGGCGCGCCTTGGCGGCTTCGCTTAAGGGACCTTTGTAAAGCAGCAGGCAGGAAGAGTCCGCCGCGCCGCGACCAACGCGCCCGCGCAATTGATGGAGTTGCGCAAGGCCGAAGCGCTCGGCGTGTTCGATGACCATAATGGTCGCTTCCGCCACGTCGACGCCGACTTCGATCACCGTGGTCGCCACCAGAATTTTGACGTCGCCGCGCTGGAAGCCTTCCATCACGGCGTCCTTTTCGGCGGATTTCATCCGGCCGTGGACAAGGCCGACCGCCGGTCCGAAAAGCTTGGCGAGATCGGTGTGGCGCTGCTCCGCCGCGGCGAGGTCAAGTTCTTCATTCTCTTCGACGAGCGGGCACACCCAATAGGCGCGCGCGCCTTGCGCCAGAGCGCGCCGCAGCCCGGCGACCACCTCGTCGAGTCTTTCGGCCGGAAGCGCCCGCGTCGAGACGGGCGTGCGGCCGGGCGGCTTTTCGTCAAGCGCGGAGCAGTCCATATCGCCGAAGGCGGTCAGCGCCAGCGTGCGCGGAATCGGCGTCGCCGTCATCACCAGAACGTCGACGGCGTCGCCCTTGGCGCTGAGCGTCAACCGCTGCTCGACGCCGAAGCGATGCTGCTCGTCGACGACGGCGAGGCCGAGGTCGCAAAAGGCGAGATCGCCTTGCACCAGAGCATGTGTGCCGATGACGATGTCGACCTGGCCCGCCTTTATGGCGGCGTGAACCAGCGCGCGCTCGGTCGGTTTGATCCGGCCGGTCAGCAGCGCCACGCGCAATCCCGCCGGTTCGAGCAATGGCGCGAGCCGGGCGTAGTGCTGGCGCGCAAGAATTTCGGTCGGCGCCATCAGGGCGCATTGGCGGCCGGTCTCGGCGACGCTCGCCATGGCCAGCGCCGCGACGATCGTCTTGCCCGAGCCGACGTCGCCTTGCACCAGACGCAGCATGCGCTTGTCCGACGCAAGGTCGGCGCGAATTTCGTCGAGCGTGCGTCGCTGCGCGCACGTCAGTCGAAATGGCAGGCTGGATTCGATCGCGCCAGCGAAGCGGCCGTCGCCCTTATGCGCGCGACCCGAGGGTCGCCGCATCCTGGCGCGAACGAGGCGGAGCGCGAGCTGGCTTGCCAGCAGCTCGTCAAGCGCAAGACGCTGACGCGCCGGGTGCTGCGGCGAGAGCGCATCGGCGCCCGAGGGCCGGTGCGCCGCGCGCAGCGCCTCGGCAAATCCGGGAAACGTGTTGGCGGAAACAACGCTGGCGTCCTGCCATTCGGGAAGAGTCGGCAGTTGCGCCAACGCCTCTTCGCTCGCGCGCAGGACATAGCGCGCCTGCAAACCTTCCGTGAGTCCGTAGACAGCTTCGAACGCAGGGAGCCTCGCAAATCCCGCTTCATCAAGCACCCGGTCGGGATGCACGATCTGGCGGCGGCCGTCGTAAAGCTCGATGCGACCCGATATCCAGCGCGTCGCGCCGAGCGGCAGACTGCGCTCGATCCAGTCCTGATTGGCCAGAAAGAACACGAGTTCGACGTCGCCGGTGTCGTCCTCTACCAGCACGCGATAGGGCGATTTCGAATAGCGCCCCTGGGGCCGGCGATGTTCGGTGACGCAGGCCTTCAACACGACCATCGTATCGAGCGGCGCGGCGGCGATCGTCGGCCGGGCGCTGCGGTCGATGACGTTGGACGGAAGATGAAACAGCAGATCGACGAGGCGCGCTTCCGTTCCCGGTCTGGCGAGCAGCCGGTCGAACAGTCTGGCGGTTTTCGGTCCGACGCCGGGCAGCGCGGCGACGCGGCCGAAGAGCGGGTCGAGCAATGATGGACGCATAAGGTCTCAGCTCAATCGAACGGCGCGGACCGACTCACTTGATCTCGGCATCATAGCTCGGCGCGCCGTCGGCGCCCTTGTAGGTGAAATGCCACCATTCGCGCGGATAATTTTCAAAGCCGTGGCGGCGCATCAGCGCGACAAGCGCGTCGCGATGGGCGTGCGCCGTTTTCGAGGTTTTCGCCTTCGTCCAGGAGCGGGGATCGAAAAAGTCGAAGGGCGTGCCGAAGTCCCAGCCCTTGACCCCGATATCGACGGCAAGCCCGGTCGAATGGGTGGAATGTTCGGCGATATAGCCCTCGGGAAACAGCGCGCTTTTGTCGAGTTGCGGATAATGCGCCGATTTTGTCCGCTGGTCCGGATTGCGCGACCAGTCGACGAAGGCCGAGACGGCGCGCTGCGGGCGATAGCAATCATAGACGACAAGGGAAACGCCTTGCGCCCGCGCATCCTTCTGCGCCGCCGCCAGCGCCTTGGCGGCCTCGGCGCGCAGCCAGCATTGCGGGGCGTCATAGCCGGGCACGGGCGCGCCGGTGAAATTATTCGGGCCGGCGTAGCGCATGTCCTGAATGACCTCGGGCGCGATGTCGGCGAGGCGCGCGAAGCCCGGCGGCGTTTCGTCGGCGCGCGCGTAAGATACAGAAAATGCCACGATAAATAACAACATCGATCTACGCATGGAGGCTCCAGGTGCGCTGGCGCAATTCGGGGGCGCCTAGCCTCGACTATAGGTCTTTCGCACTCAATCGGGAGCCCTCGGATGCAAGAGAGAAACGCCCCTTTCGCCGGCCTGACCGTCGCCGCGCTCATCGCGGGGATTTCCTGGGGCGCGACGGCGCTGGCCGGCGACCGTTGCGTCGCGACGGACGTGCTCGGCGCTCCGATCGGGATCCGCGACCAGCACAAGACCGTCATCGGCGCGATCGAGGACGGCAAGGCGATCGTCGTGCAGCGCTACGGCGAGGACGATCACGGCAAGCCCTGGGCCTATGTGACGCGCCCCGGCGGCAGGCGGCTCGGCTGGGTTTATCGCGAATTCATCAGCTGCGGCTGACGTCGTTCCCGGCCAGAGGATTGCTTCGACCTCGCGACGGCCCCGCCAGCCGCCGTGCGGGCGCGGGAACGGCGCAGCCGTCGTCTATTTCGCCCCGTCGCGCTCGTCCGTCTGGCCGAACAGTATTTCGCGCTCCAGCGCCGTAAAATCGAGGCGCCGCCGCTCATAGGGCGCGCCCGCCGCATAGGCGCGGATCACCGCCGGCCGCGACCGGATCGACTCGAACCAGCGCTTGAGATGCGGGAAGTCGTCGAGATCCTGGCCCTGGTCTTCGTGCGGGACGATCCACGGATAGCAGGCGATGTCGGCGATGGAATATTCGCCCGTGAGGAAAGGCGTCCTGGCGAGCTGGCGGTCCATGACTCCGTAGAGCCGACCCGTCTCGTTGCGGTAGCGGTCGATCGCATAGGGAATTTTCGCCGGCGCATATTTGGCGAAGTGGTGGTTCTGGCCGGCCATCGGGCCGAGCCCGCTCACCTGCCAGAACAGCCATTGCAGCGTCCGCGCGCGGCCGTGGAGGTCGGCGGGGAGAAGCCGTCCGGTCTTCTCCGCGAGATAGACCAGGATGGCGCCAGATTCGAACAGCGCGACGGGAGCGCTCCCATCGTCCGGCGCGCGGTCGACGATGGCCGGCATGCGATTATTCGGCGAAATCGCGAGAAACTCGGGCTTGAACTGGTCCCCCTTGCCGATATCGACCGGCGCGATCCGATAGGCGAGCCCGGTTTCTTCGAGAAAAATCGTTATCTTGTGGCCGTTGGGCGTAGGCCAATAGTGGAGATCGATCATGGACCCGCGTCCGAAAGGAGACCAGACTGTGTTGTAAGCCCTCGCGCTGCAATATCAATCGTTCAGGTCATGCTAGGCTGCGTCGGGGAGGGGCATGAGATGCTGATCAGATTTGGGAAAATCCTGCTGACCGCGGCGCTCGGCGCCCTGATTCTGCTGGTCGCGATCAATAATGTGACCGACTACGACACCAATTACCAGGTCGTCAGCCATGTGATGTCGATGGACCAGGTGCCGGCCGGGAGCCCGCTGGAGTGGCGCGCCGTCACCAATCCTACGCTGCATAGAATGCTTTACGCGTTCATTATCTCGGTCGAGTTCGCAGCCGGCGCGCTCATCCTCGCGGGAGCGTGGCGGCTCTTGCTAACGCACAGAGCGGAAGGCGCGCGTTTCAACGCCGCCAAGGGCGTCGCGATCGCCGGTCTGGCGCTCGCCGTCGGCCTTTATCTGTTCGGCTTCATGGCGGTGGGCGGGGAGTGGTTCCAGATGTGGCGCGCCGGAGCCGACCTGCAGCAGGCCGCTTTCCGCTTTATCGGATGCGCGGCGCTGGTAATGCTGTTCCTTGGTCAGCCCGACGCCTGACGCCTCAGAGCCGCTTCAGCATGTTGTAGCCGAGGAGTCCGCCAAGCCCCGCGCCGACGACCGCGATGAGGGGGCCGCCGATCGCTACGCCGGTCAGGCCGCCGAGAACGGCGCCGACGCCGGCGAAGAGATATTTGTTCTTTTGCACTGTGGGGTGTTCATCGTCAGCCATGGCAAAGTCCTCCTGAAAGCGCCTGCAAGGGCGAATTATGGAGAGCAGGCGCTGAAATCAAGGGCGGCGGCGCGTCGCGGGCGAGGATAAAGCGAGGCGCGCGGGGCTCGCGGATCGCCCACGCTTGCCATCCCAAATAGCCGAACGCGCGGTTTTTCGCCGGCGCTTGACGCGCCAAATTTCAGCACTGATTGGCGCCGGTGGAACGCTCGCTTTGCGTTGGAAGGCGCGCCGATCCCAACAGACTTGGCGCCTTCAGGAGTTTCAGCAGCAGCTCAAGTCGCTTTTGGCGGTAGAAGGCGCTCACGCCGGAATCGGCGGGGGCAAGG
>VGDY01000082.1 GCA_016869555.1 Alphaproteobacteria bacterium
CTCGCTAGCCGATTCACCCGCCGGGTTCGTCATCGCCGCCTCGCTCAAACGAGCCTAACCTTCTGAAAATGATGCCATAAATGCCGAAATTGTACAGCAAAATCAGAGTTCATCCGGCGAATGCGGGTCAAAATCTCGATCGGATCGGTTCCGGCCTTGAACGCGCCGCTTCTGGCGAAGAGCGGCCGCGTCTCGTTCCAGTCGATCGGTATGCGGAGCGCTTCGACATCGCCCGTCTCGCAAGCGGCGAGAATCTTGTCGCGGATTTTGGCGACTGGAGCGGGCAGCAGGGCGAGATCGCCGATCGGGGGCGAAACCGCGTCGTCGCTGACCTCGCCCTTGGGTTTACGGATCATGCGGGATCATACCCCGCGCAGGCGTGGATAGGCCAACCCGCTGAACTAGATCGCTCTTCTACGGCCAAGATTGTCTCATTGCGATGAAGCCGCCATTGTAGCCGGCGCACCTTTCGGAGAGTGAATGGACGAGCTTCAACATCAAGACGGGCATTCGGGCATGAAGGCGTCGCCGCGCTTGGAGGCGATGCTTCGCCGGTCGGCGCTCGCGATCGTCGCCGAGCGCGCCTGGCGGGTTGGCCTGGCGCTCGCCACGATCCTCTTGTTCTTTTTGGCGCTCTCCTGGCTGGGGCTCTGGGGCGCGGCGCCGGTCGAAACGCGAATCGTCGGCGTGGCGCTCTTCGGCTTCGCGGCGCTTTATGTCGTCGCCCGGGAGGTGGCGCGCGGCTGGCCGGATCGCGCCGCCGCGCTCGAACGACTGGACCGCGGCGCGGATACGGCGTTGCGCCCCGCCTCGTCGTTCGAGGACCGCCTCGCCACGCCGAACGCGGATGCAGGCGTCGAGACGCTCTGGGCGCTGCATCGGCAGCGGCTGGAGGAGGCCTTGGCGAAGACGCCGATCGAGGCGCCGCATGCGCGCGTTCCTCAACGTGACCCTTATGCATTGCGCGCGCTCGCCCTGGTCGGCGCGATCGCGGCAGGTTTCGCGGCCGGCGACGAAAAGCGCGCGCGCCTCGCCGCCGCCTTCGACTGGCGCGCCGCCTCCAGCTTCGGCGCCAATGCGCGCGTCGACGCGTGGCTCGAGCCGCCCGCCTATACAGGCCGTCCGCCCATCGTGCTCGCCACAGAGGGCGTGGCGCCAATCGAGGTGCCCGTGAATTCCCTCCTGCGCATTCGCCCGCCCGACGCCGGCGTGTCCGTCTCCGGCGGGCTCGTCCCGGCGCAGCAGACCGGAGAGGACGCGGCGAAGGCGGCGGCGAGCGAACAGGCGTTCAAGCTGTCAGGGGCGGCGCAAGTGTCGCTTTCCGACGGTCGGCGTTTCGATCTCGCGGCGATCCCTGATCAGCCCCCGACCATCGCGCTCATCGAAAGGCCGCGTAACAATGCGCGCGGCTCGATGACGCTGGCGTTCCGCGCCGCCGACGATTACGGCGTCGCCGGCGCCGAAGCGGTCTTTAGCAAGCCGCCGGAAGGGCGGCGCGCGCTCTATGAGCCGCCACGACTTGCGCTCGCCCTGCCGCCCGGCGGCGGCGGTCAGGGCGAGGCCAGGGCGACGATCGATCTCGCCGACAGTCCCTTCGGCGGCGCGAAGCTCTCGATGCGGCTCGTCGCCAGGGACGCCGCGGACAATGAAGGCGCTTCGGAACCGCTTGAGATGATTCTGCCGCAACGCCGCTTCGTCAAGCCGCTGGCGCGCGCGCTCGCCGAGCAGAGACGCATTCTCGCGCTTGATCCCGACTCGCGCGCGAGCGTGCGCCTGGCGCTCGAGGCGTTGTCATTCGCGCCGGAAGCCTTCGATACGCCGTCGGCCATCCATCTCGGATTGGGAGAGGCGCGCCGCGCGCTCGACGGCGCGCGCAGCGACGACGATTTGCGCGGCGTCTCGGAGATGCTGTGGGCGATGGCGCTTAGCCTCGAGGAGGGCGACCTATCGCAGGCCGAGCGCGACCTGCGCGCCGCCGAGCGCGAATTAAGGGACGCGATTGCGCGCGGCGACAGCGAGGAGAACATCGCCCAGCGCGCCGAGGAGCTTCGCGCCGCGCTCGACAAATTTCTCCAACAGCTCGGCGCACGATTGCCGCCCCCGGGAGCCCTGCCGCGAGAAGCGGAAGGGAGCGCCGACGCCGTCACTCCCGATGAATTGCAATCGATGCTCGACGAGATGAATAAAGCCATGAAGTCCGGCGACATGGCGCAGGCGCAACGGCTCCTCGACGAACTCCAGGACATTCTCGAAAATGTACAGTCGCCGCAAGGCGCGGGCCAGCGCCTCGCGCGCGCTCGGCAAATGTCGCGTGCGCTCAGCGAGCTTGATCGGTTGTCGCGCGAAGAGCAACAATTGCGCGACGAAACCTTTCAGGGGATGAACTCGGCCGAAGACGATGCGGAGCCGCGCGGCTCGCGCGGACGCCGCCAGAACGGCCAGCAGCGGAGCGAAGAGTCGGGCGCCGAACGCAAGCGCCAGCAGGCGCTGCGCGAACGGCTGGAGCGGCAACAGGATGCGCTGCGCGAGGGGGGCGCCGAGGCTGGAGAGGAACTCGACGACGCGCGTCGCGCGATGAAGGAGGCGGAAGAGGCGCTCGGCAAGTCTGGGGAAGGCCGTAGCAGGGCGGTCGACGCGCAGGGCCGCGCCGTGCAGGCGCTGCGTAAAGGCGCCGACCGGCTGGCGCAGCAGATGCGCGGGGAGGGCGACGAAAGCGCCGAGGAGGAGGGGGGAAGCCCCGGCAGGCGCGGGCGCCGCGGCAAGGGCCGCGATCCGCTCGGCCGCGCGGCGGGCGACGGCAATCGTCCGGATGTCACCGGCAAATATGATCCGCTCGGGCTGCCGCCGGCGCAGCGCGCCCATCGCGTACAGGAAGAATTGCGCCGCAGGCTCGGCCAGCCCGAGCGCCCGCAGGAAGAACTGGATTATCTGCAGCGGCTGCTGCGGCGATAAACGCCTTGCGGCCGGGCGCGCGCTTCTCTACGGCGCAGCGTGATCGATTCCAATAGTTTAGAGCGCGCTCTATGCGAAAAACCGGCTCCCGCTTTTTCGCGAGCCGCGCTTTAGCCCCTCGCGTCGGGGCTCATCCAGGAGTATGCTGTCGGTCTCCCAACAATTGACAGGCGTCGCGTGACCGACACGGAAATTCGCCCAGAACACGACGACGCGCGCTCCGCGCGGTCCTTCTGCGACGAGCAGGCCTTCGCTCTGGAGCGGATGCAGCTCGCGCTGGACGCCGGGCGCACCGGCATCTGGGATTGGAATCTTCTCACCGGCGAGGTGCATATCGACGAGCGCGTACGCCGCCTATGGGGACTGCCCGAAGGCGTGCCGGCGAGCTTCGAGATTTTCCGCAGCGCGCTGCATCCGCAGGACAAGAAGCGCACCAAGGAGGCGGTCGGCGTCGCTCTCGATCCCAATCACGAAGGCGACTACGAGATCGAATATCGCGTCATCGGTCAGACCGACCGCATCGAACGCTGGGTTTCGGTGCGCGGCCGCACCTTTTTCGAGGACGGCAGGGCGGTGCGCATTCTCGGCACGGCGCGCGACATCACGCCGCGCAAGCAGCGCGAGCAGCATGTGCGCGTGCTGCTGCGCGAGCTTGTCCATCGTTCGAAAAACCTGCTCGCCGTGGTGCAGGCGATGTCGCGTCAGACGGCCGCCGGCTCGCCCTCGCTCGAGGAATTCCAGCGCAAATTCGCCGCCCGTCTGCAGGCGCTGTCGATGGCGCATGATCTCTTGGTGTCGCAGGACTGGCGCGGCGCCTCGATGCGCGAATTGGTGCGGGCGCAGCTTGCCTATTGCATGGACGCGCCTCGCGGCGACCTTTCGGGACGCGCCAAGATCGATGGGCCGAAAATCATGCTGAAGCCGGAGGCCGCGCAGAATATCGGTCTCGCTTTGCATGAACTCGCGACCAACGCGCTGAGCTATGGCGGCCTGTCGCGGCCGGACGGCGCGGTGTCGCTGAGTTGGCGCTTCGAAGACGGGCGGCTCAACATCGAATGGCGCGAAAGCGGCGGTCCGGCGGTGGCGATGCCGCCGCGCGAAGGCTTCGGCCATAAGGTGATCAAACGCCTTGTCGCGCAGGCGCTCGAAGGAACGGCGACGCTGAATTTTCCGCCCGAGGGATTGATTTGGACGCTGTCGATTCCGGCGAGCTACGCCACGGTCAGGGAAGAGCAGGCATAGTATCGCCGACCGTAAGGCGTTGGTCGCGACGCGACGTGCGCTGTAGTGGCGATGCTCGGTTTGCTCAGCACGCGCCAGCGCCATGCTGCGCGCGAAATGCTTCATAGTCCTCTGCGTTCTGCCGCGCATAGAGCATGGCGAAGGACGCGAGCGCGTCGTCGAATGCTTCGCTCTTGCCCATGTATCCGGCGAGAGTCACGGCGTCGGCGGAACGCGCATGCGCGCGCCCCAAAGTGCGTCCGCACAGTTTTGCGTAATCCAGAAGGTCGTGATTCTGCAGCAATTCGGTAAGTCCGCCCAAACGGCGCGTCTTCAGCTGGCGCATGTAGAATTCGCGCTTTGACGCGGGGTCGAGCATGGGCCCTAAGAATATGTCCGACGCCGCCTGCATCATCCGCTGACCCTCCACGACGCGCTCGCCCTGCGCGCCGGACCATGCGCCAAGGCCGAAGCGTTCCAGCACCGAGCGTTTCGCTTCCTTGATTTGAAGGAAGAGCCGCTCATCGTCCGGACTCATGAACAACGCGATCGTGCAATAGGTGCCGACGCTGCCGACGCCAACGGCCTTGAAAGCGATGTCGCACAAACCGTAGCGGCGCAGCAAAGAGGCGACGTGCGGCGGCAAGTTTGCGAAAGCGGCTGCAATGAGTCCGTCGACATCGAATTGATTGGCCTCGCCGTCATCGAAATGGAAGAGCCGCGGCGGCTTGTCCTCGACCCGCCAGTGGCCGGAAGAGTCTTTCGCGACCCTTGGAAAATTGTCCGCATAATCATCTTCATTATGATGCGACGCGATCGCGGCGTGCACGGCGTCGTGGAGAACCCGATCGCGGAGGCCGGCGGCGACGTCACGCAGCGGCACGCGGGTATTCCACGCCTCGAGCGGCGACAAGGCGGCAAGTTTGGTCATCGCGCGGCGGTAAGCCTTGACGGCGGCGCGCGCCGTGGATCTTGCCGTTTGCGCGCTCTTGCCGGCGCCGAGCGCCGCGACGACGGCGCTTGTCGCCAAGCGGCGCAAATCGATCGTGACATCCATGTTCGGCAGCGTCTCGTCGAAATCATTCACGTCGAACAGCGGATGTCCTTCCGGCGAGACGAAGGCGCCAAAATTCATCAAATGGCAGTCGCCGCAGACCTGCGCGAGAATGCCGGGCGCCTGTTGCGTCGCAAGATCGGCGGCCATCACATCGGCGGCGCCGCGTAGAAAGGCGTGCGGCGATTCCGCCATGGATTTGCGACGAAGCGGAATCAGGGATTGAATTCGATCGCGCTCGGTCTCGGCGATGATCGCCAGGGCGTTTCGGTTTGCGGCAGGCGTAAAATCCGCGAGCGCTTCGCGCGGGACGATCCGGCGCAGCGCCTTTCCAGCCGCATAGCGGGCGCGACGATCGGGGCCGCGCTCAGCGACGCCGGTCTGCGTTTCAATGTTCATTGACGGCAATCTCCAAAAAACGAACAGGCGATGATGGCATATAGATCGGCCGGGTCAGCGCGCCATCGCGGTCACCCCAGCAGATCGATCAGCGGGCCAATCAGCGGCGCGTCGGCTGGCGGCATCGGATAGTTGCGCAGTTCGCGGGCGCGCGCCCATTTCACCGCCTGTCCCTCCGCCGGGGTGACAAAACCTTCCCACTTACGGCAGACGTAAAGCGGCATCAGCAGGTGAAAATCGTCATAGGCGTGGCTGGCGAAGGTTAAGGGCGCGAGGCAGGGCGCGCAGATGCGCACGCCGAGCTCCTCTTCGAGTTCGCGGGCCAGCGCATCCTCCGGCCGCTCGCCGGGATGAAGCTTGCCGCCGGGAAATTCCCACAGGCCCGCAAGCTGCTTGCCCTCAGGCCGCCGTGCGATGAGCACGCGATTGTCGGCGTCGACCAGCGCCGCCGCAACGACCAGCAGGAGATTCACGGGTGCGCTCAATTGCCGGAGAGAATAACTTCCACCGGACCGCTTTCCTTGCCGGTCAGGGTGACTTCCTCATACATCGCGCCGCCTTGTGGCAAGAAAGAGTTTTTCGGCGTCCAGACGAGCTGTGTCGTAAGATAGTAGCGTCCCGGCGCGACATTCTCGAATTTGAATTTTCCCTTTGATCCCGTCGTCGTCGTGCGTGTGAGCGAGGCATATTGCGTGTCGGTCTCGACTTGCGGGGCCGAAGTCGCCGGCATGAATTTCACCGAGCCAAACAGTTTTTGCATGCGCGACTGCGCATAAGTCGTCGCCGGTATCAGCCTTACGGTTTCGCCGGCGGCGTAGCGCACATTGGTGTGTCCTGATCGATCGCGCAGAAAGGCCTCTCCGGTGATGACGCCTTTGCCCGGCGCTCTGACGTAGCTCGCCTGCGACGGATCGAAGGCGGCGACGCTTGGGTCCGGGCCGCGCGCAGTATTGCAAGATGCAAGCATGACAAACTGAGCAAGGAAAACCAATTTAAGGCGACGCATGGCGACTACGCTCCACGACGAAACCAGTCGAAAGGCTTGGCAGCGCCGAAAAGGCAAGCTGGTCGGGCCAGTGAGCCGGCTTCGGCGGTCAGATAATCTAGCACGTCAAATATCGTCCTGACGACAGCGATGCGCGCGGACCGCGCCGCCGCCTCGCGGACGCCCTGCAGGTCATCGCGTCCGAGGCCGCGGCGGCGAAAGGCCGGCGGGCGCATCTCGAAACAGCGGAGGAGATATTGGCGTAATATCAAGCGCCTCCGCGGCTCCATGATAAGGATTTCGTCGCCGGTTTCGCGTCCTTCACCCTGTCCGCCGATAATCGCGTATGGTCAGCTCCGGTAGTCGCCATTGATCGCGACATAGTCCTTGGTGAGGTCGCAGGTCCAGACCGTCGCCGCGCCCTTGCCAATCCCAAGATCGACATTGATGACTATTTCGTCGCGCTTCATGATCTGGGAGACTTCCGCTTCGTCATAGTCTGGATCGCGCAGCCCCTTATGCGCGACGCGCACGCCGCCAAACCAGATCGCCAGCCTGTCCCGGTCGGCCTTTTCGCCGGCCTTGCCGACCGCCATGACGATGCGGCCCCAATTGGCGTCCTCGCCGGCGATCGCGGTCTTCACGAGCGGCGAATTGGCGATCGAAAAGGCGACGCGCTTCGCCGCCCTGGCGCTGTCGGCGCCGGTTACCGTCACTTCGACGAATTTGCGCGCGCCTTCGCCGTCCTTCACCACCTGATGGGCGAGGTCGAGCAGCACGGCGTCGAGCGCGCGCCTGAAATCGGCGAGCCGCTTGTCGTTCGCTTGTTCGATTTTCGGCGCGCCGCGCTTCTTCGCCGCGCCGGTCGCAAAGAGCAGCAGCGTATCGGAGGTCGAGGTGTCGCCGTCGACGGTGATGGCGTTGAAGCTTCTCTTGGCGCCGTTCTCGAGCATCGCCTGGAGCGCTTCCGCGCCGATCGCCGCGTCGGTGAAGACGAAGGCGAGCATCGTCGCCATATCGGGCGCGATCATCCCGGCGCCCTTGGCGAAGCCGCTGATCGTCACCTCGACGCCGCCGATCATCGCGTTGCGCGTCGACAGTTTCGGATAGGTGTCGGTGGTCAAAATCGCACGCGCCGCGTCCTGCCAGCCGTCCGGCCGCGCCGCTTCGACGAGCTTCTCCAACAGCCCGTCGAATTTTTGCGCATCGAGCGGCTCGCCGATGACGCCCGTTGACGCGAGGAAAATCTGGCGCTCGGGCGCGCCCGCCGCCGCGGCGGCGAGCTTCGCCGAGAATTTTACCGCCTGCGCGCCGGTCTTGCCGGTGAAGGCGTTGGCGTTTCCGGAATTGACGAGCAACGCGCGGGCCTTGCCGCCCTTGAGGCGATCGCGGCACCAGTCGACCGGCGCCGAAGGACATTTGGACTTGGTGAAGACGCCCGCGACCGTCGTTCCGGCATCGAGCAGGGCGAGCATCACGTCGGTGCGTCCGGCATAGCGCACGCCAGCCGCGCCGACGGCGAAGCGCACGCCTTCGAGCGGCGGGATTTCTGGCGTGGATTGCGGCGCGAGCGGGGAGACCGGGGCGTCATGAGCCATAGCGGAGCCTTGCAAATTGGAGTGGACCCGGGCGGGTTTGACGACGCTTCGGGTCCACGTCAAGACTTCGCTGCGGAGCGGATTCTGTTCGCGCGAAGAATTTCGCGTGAAGCGGAAAAAGGCGCTTCGCGGCTACTTCTTCTTCGCCGGCTCGACAGGCTTTTCGGCGGGCTTGGCGCCTTCCGCCGGCTTGGCGCCGGGCGCGCCCTCTGCGGGTTGATCCGCGCGCTCGATTTTGGAGCCGTCGCGCAATTTCATGACGAGTTCGCTCTGCGCCTTCTGCACCACATAGCGGGCGACCTGATCCTTGACCTGATCGAGCGGCGGAAAGACTTTCGGACGCTTTTCATCAAGCCTGATGATGTGCCAGCCGAACTGCGTTTTGACGGGATCGGAAATCTGGCCCGGCGTCATCTTCGCCGCCACGTCGCCGAACTCCGGCACCATGCGGTCCTTGGTGAACCAGCCAAGATCGCCGCCCTTGGCGCCCGGGTCCTTGGAAAGTTCGGTCGCGACCTTGCCGAAATCCTCGCCGCCCTTGACGCGCTTGAGCGCAGCCTTCGCCTCGTCTTCGGTCGGCACCAGAATGTGATGCGCGTGATATTCCGTTTCCGCCTTCTGGTTTTTCGCCGCCTCGTCGTAGGCCTGCTTGATCGCCGCTTCGGTCGCGGCTTTTTGGGCTACGTCGCCGAGCAGCGTCTCCATCAGCGCCTTGTCGCGCAAATAGCCAAGTTTCTTGGCGAATTCCGGCGTTTCGGCGAGCTTGTCGACCTGCGCTTTCTGCACGACGAGTTGCTCATCAATGAGGAAATCGAGGACGTAAGACTCGCGCGCCTTTCCCTCGAGCTGACGGGGAATGGCGGGGCCGAGATCCTCCAACGCCAGCTTCAGGTCCTCGTCAGTGATCTCGACGCCATTGACTTTGGCCAGCGTTTTCGCCGCCGCCGGCGCCGCGCCGGCGACGCTCATCGCCAGCAGGGCGGCGAGCGCGGTCGCGCCAAGCGCGGCGCGAGCGGGGGAACGCGCATTCTTGCAGGCGTGAGACATGATCTGCTCCAAATAAGGGCCGGGGCGGCCTTGAAGTAAAGCGGCCGTCGCCGCTGGCGGAAACGCTCCTGCGCGAGGAATCCGGCGTATCTATGCCTGAGCGGCCGGTTCTGCAACTCCCGATCACGCTGAAACCGGGCGCTCGGCGGGTTCGCCGACGACGTTCGTGAAAATTTCCCGAGTCCGCTTCTGCGTGTCGGCGAGCAGCGCTTCGAGATTGGAAAGATCGGGCGCGTCGCCGACTCGCAATAGCAACTCCGTCAAGCCGCGCGGCGCATCGGCGGGACGGAACGCCTCGTCGACGGCAAGCCGCATCAATTGGGTCAGGCCTTGATAGAGCCGCGACGCCTCCGCCAGCGCTTGGGCCCGGCCGGCGTCGAGCGCGCCAGCGTCTTTAAGACGCTCCAGGGCGAGTGTGGCGGTCGTCGAGAATAGTTCTGGATGCTGCGGGCCATGGCGCAGCATCAGATATTGGGCGATGAACTCGATATCGACGAGCCCGCCGGGAATTTGCTTGATCTCCCAAGGGTTTCTCGATCCCTTTTCCTTTTCGATCCGCCGGCGCATCGATAAGACGTCGTCCTTCAATTTTTGCGGGTCGCGGGGCGCCGTCAACGCGGCGCGAATCGCCGCTTCGACCCGATTTGCGAACGCTGGAGGGCCGGCGATGACGCGGGCGCGGGTCAGGGCCATATGCTCCCAGGTCCAGGCTTCATGCGCCTGATAGTCCGAGAATGCCTTGAGGCTTACCGCGATCGGGCCGCTGTTGCCTGAAGGCCGCAGGCGAAAATCCACTTCATAGAGCAGGCCTTCGGCCGTGGGCGCGGAAAGGGCGCTGATCAGCCTCTGGGTAAGGCGGCCGTAATATTGCTGCGTCGAAAGCGGCCGCCCGCCGCCTTGCGATTCCGCCTGCGGATCGGCGTCATAGAGCAGCATCAGATCGAGATCGGACGCCGCCGTCATTTCGCGCCCGCCGAGCTTGCCCATGGCGACGACTGCGGCTGCGCCGCCCTCGATCGTTCCATGCATTTTGGCGAATTCGTCGCAGACCAGCTTGAACAGCCGGGAAATTAGCGTTTCGGCGAGTCGCGTATAGGCGTAGCCGGCTTCCGCGACCGAAACCGATCCCGTCAGGATGCGCACGCCGATGAGGAATTTCTGCTCCTGTCCGAAGATGCGGGCGCGGTCGAGCGCGTCTTCATAGGAGCGCGCCTCAAGGAACTGCTCTCCAAGCCGCTGATCGAGCTCCGCCTGCGACGGCACGCTTTCGAAGAACGCGGGTTCGAGCAGCGCGTCCAAGACGCGCGGCCGGCGCGAAATGGTCTCGGCGAGCTTTGGCGCCGCGCCCATGATCGCGGCGAGCAGGTTCAAGAGGCGCGGCTGCGACACCAGAAGCGAGAAGAGCTGCACGCCGGCCGGCAGTTTCGAGATCAGCTTGTCGAAGGCGAGAAAGGCGGCGTCGGCGTTCTCGGTCGCGGCCATCGCTTCGAGCAGGATCGGCGTCAGCTCGGTCAGGCGTTCGCGCGCCACGGTCGAGCGGGTGGCGGCATAGCGGCCGAAATGCCAGCCGCGAATGGTCGCCGTCACCGTCTTCGGATTCGAAAAGCCCATGTCGGCGAGCGTCTCGATCGTTCCCGGATCGTCGTCGTCGCCGGTGAAGACCAGATTGCCGGCCGAGGAGGTGAGCTGCGGCGCGCTTTCGAAGAGTTTCGCATAGTGACTTTGCACCACGTCGAGCCGTTTCAGCAGCGCTTCGGCGAAGTCGGCGTAGCCGGCAAAGCCCATCATTCGGCCGATCGCGGCGACGCCCTCTTCAGTTTCGGGCAGCGTATGTTTCTGCTCGTCGGCGACCATCTGAATGCGATGCTCGACGTCGCGCAAAAAGAGATAGGCGTCGCGCAGCTCGTCCCGCGCCTGCGGCGCCACCCAGCCGCTCTCGACGAGCTGGTCGAGCATGGCGAGCGTCGAGCGCCCGCGCAGCCGCCGATCACGACCGCCGGTGATGAGCTGCTGGGTCTGCACGAAGAATTCGATTTCGCGAATGCCGCCGCGGCCCAGTTTGATATTGTGGCCGGCGACGGCGATCTTGCCGTGTCCCTTATGCGCGTGAATCTGCCGCTTGATCGAGTGCACGTCGGCGATCGCGGCGAAGTCGAAATATTTGCGCCAGACGAAGGGCGCGAGCTCCTGCAGGAATTGTTCGCCTGCAAAGATGTCGCCGGCGACCGGCCGCGCCTTGATAAAGGCGGCGCGCTCCCAGTTCTGGCCCATGCTTTCATAGTAGCTCAACGCCGCTTCAAGCGGGATCGCGATCGGCGTCGCGCCGGGATCGGGCCGCAGCCTCAGATCGGTGCGGAACACATAGCCGTCGGCGGTGCGTTCGCTCAGGATTTTCACGATGCGTTTCGTCAGTCTGATGAAGAAATCGACGTCTTCCGAAGGGTCGGCAAGCCGTGTGCGCGAACGGTCGAAAAAGACGATGAGATCGATGTCGGAAGAGTAATTCAGTTCATATGCGCCGCCCTTGCCCATGCCGAGGAAAATCCATCCCGATCCGCGCTCCGGATCGCGCTGATCGGCGAGTTCGATCTTGCCGGCGAGCGAAGCGGCGCGCAGTGTGAAGCGGATGGCGGCGGATAGCGCAGCGTCGGCGATCCGGGTGAGCGCGGCGGTGGCTTCGAGCGTGTCCCAGGCTTTGGAAAGATCGGCGAGCGCGATGATCAGCGCGGCTTCCTGCTTGGTGAGCCGCAGCAGCCGCATCAGTTCGGCTTCGTCCTGCGTTTCGACGTTCCGCGTTTCCTCGATGAGCGCGTCGATGCGCTGCCCGGGATCGCTCGCGAGCGCTCGCGCCAGTCGCGCCGGATCGCGCGCGGCAAGGTCGGTCAGATAGGGCGAGGAGCCGAAGACGCCGAGAAGCAGTTCGCGCGCCTTCGGCCGCTCGTCCAGGAGCGCGGCGACCACGCCATCGGCTACGCCGTCCTTCTCGAGAACGCGCGCCAGCGCCGCCTCGGCCTTCCCGGCGTCGAGCGGCTGAATGATGATCTTGGCGCGGTCGATGAGCGAATGTTCTGTCGGCGTCAAAATCTTTTCCCGGCTAAGCCGTCGATGCGGCGCTGGCCCTTGGGTATAATCCTCTGCGTCGCCCAAAGCAGCCCCGGTGGATCGACGCCCCGTGAGGCCGATTTTCCAAAGAAACCGCGGAGAGTTCATGTCGCAAGAGGATGTCGCGCAGTTGCTCGCCCGCATCGCCGAGGCTCTGGAGCGGCTTGCGCCCGGGACGCCCGACGCGCCCGACTTCGCCGCCGCCGAGGCGTTCGTGTGGCGCGCCGCCGGCGGGGCGTTCCATCCGGTCGCCCGCGTCAACCGCGTCGATCTCGCGCTGCTCAAGGGCGTCGACCGCCAGCGCGATATGCTTCTCGCCAACACCAGCCGCTTCGCGCAGGGCCTGCCCGCCAACAACGCGCTGATGTGGGGCGCGCGCGGCATGGGCAAATCCTCGCTGGTGAAATCGGTTCACGGCGCGCTCGCCGACAAGGCGCTGAAACTCATTGAAATCCATCGCGAGGACATTGAAGCTTTGCCGACCCTGCTTGGCGCGCTGGCGCCGGCGCCGTTCCGCTTCATCGTCTTTTGCGACGATCTTTCCTTCGACGGCGCGGAGACGAGCTACAAGGCGCTCAAGACCGCGCTTGAAGGCGGCATCGAAGGGCGCCCCGACAATGTATTGTTCTACGCCACGTCGAACCGCCGCCATCTGCTGCCGCGCGACATGATGGAGAATGAAAGCGCGACCGCAATTCATCCGGGCGAAGTGATCGAGGAGAAAATCTCGCTCTCGGATCGCTTCGGATTATGGATCGGCTTTCACAATTGCAGCCAGGACGATTATCTGGCGATGGTCTTCGGCTACGCCGGGCATTTCGGCCTCGGCGCGGCCGAGGCGACGATCCGCGCCGAGGCGCTGGAATGGTCGATCACGCGGGGCGGGCGCTCGGGACGCGTCGCCTGGCAATATATTCAGGACCTGGCCGGGCGGCTGGGGAAAGAATTGTCATAGGATCGTCCGGCGTTTAGCGCCGACAGACGAGGTTCGCCGCAATTTATTTGTCGCGCTCGCTATCTTTTGACCGGCGCCGGACTTAGCCTGAGCCGGGGCGAAAGGGGGGCTGCATGAGCTTCAGACATATTGCGCTTATCTCGACCACATTGGTTCTGTCGCTGGTTTTTTCCGCAGGAAGCGCCTTCGCGTTCTGCGGCGTGCTGCAGGCTTCGGCCAGCGGCTATTCCAGGGAGGAAGCGCTTACAAAGGCCAACAATAAGGGACTTGCGGAGGTTCGAAGGCTTGAAGCGAATTATGGACGCGGCGCCGTTCACTATCAGCCCGCGGTGTCTTCCTGCCGGGAAGGCGGGAGGGTGAGTTGCTCCATTTCCCAAAAATTCTGCGTCGACAGCGGCCAGCGGCAACGGCCGGCGCGCGGCGAGGAAGGCCACTCCATGCATGGCTGCCCGCCCGGCACGCGGCAGGTTCCGGAAACGGACAATTGCGTCCCGGTGCGCAAACGATCGAGCGAATTTGAAAGCCAGCCGTGGAAAAAGCCGGGCTGCCGCAGCTGGAAACAGAGTTGCGACAGGGGCGACGCCCGAGCCTGCGGAAAATATGAATCGACCTGCCAGGTCAATTGAGGCGATAGCATTCCGAGGCGCGCCGCCCGGCGGGCGCCTCGGATCGCCCTTTGGCGAATGAGAACGGACGCTCCGGCGCGAATGTGTCCTCCCCGTCGCGCGAAGCTGGAAGCTCAAAAATCAAACCGTCTTCGCTTTGAACCGGCATAGATCGGCGATGATGCAGCGCGGACATTCGGGCTTGCGCGCCTTGCACACATAGCGCCCGTGCAGAATGAGCCAGTGATGCGCGTGCAGGAGATATTTCTGCGGGACAATGCGCGCGAGTCCGGCTTCCACCTCTTCCGGAGTCTTGCCTTTCGCCAGCGGCAGCCGGTTCGAGACTCGAAAGATATGGGTGTCGACGGCGATTACCGGCTCATGGAAGGCGACATTGAGCACCACATTCGCCGTCTTGCGGCCGACGCCGGGAAGCGCGGTCAGCGCCTCGCGCGTTCGCGGAACTTCGCCGCCATGGCGCTCGATCAGCAGCCGGGAGAGCGCGACGATGTTTTTCGCCTTGGCGCGAAAAAGGCCGATCGTCTTGATGAGGTCGCGCACGCGGTCTTCGCCGAGCGCCGCCATTTTGGCGGGCGTGTCGGCGCGCGCGAAGAGCGCCGGCGTCGCCTTGTTGACGCCAACGTCGGTCGCCTGCGCGGAGAGCACCACGGCGACGAGCAGCGTGAAGGGATTCTTGTAGTTGAGTTCGCTTCTGGGCTCGGGATTCGCGGCGGAAAGACGCGCGAAAATCTCGTCGATGCGCGCAGCCTCGGCGGCAGTCGGTCGCCGGCCGGGTCGTGCTCTCCTGGGGACACGCGCGCTTGAACTGTTTGTTTCCGCCATCAGCGCGTTATAACTACTAGAATCTGGAGGAGAAAGCGGCGGCAGGAGAAATGTCCGACCCGTTCGAGCGGAAAATTTACGAAGCGCGGCTGACGCCGCGCCGGTCAATGACCCGGCAAGCCTTCTATGTATTTATCGGGATTTTCTGTTGCGGTCAGATGCTGTTCGCGCTGCCCTTTTTTTTCATGGGCGCGTGGCCGGTGGCCGGCTTCATGGGGCTTGACGCGCTGGGTCTCTACCTTGCCTTTCGCATCAGTTTCAATGCCGCGCGCCGGCAGGAGACGCTCGCTCTCACCCCGCTCGAACTCGTTTTCGCGCAAATCGGCGCGCGCGGCCAGCGCCGGGAATGGCGGTTCAATCCCTCCTGGGTGCGGCTCGAACAGACCGTGCATGAGGAATTCGGCACCGAGCGGGTGGCGCTGGTCTCGAGGGGCGAAAGCGTCGAGATCGGCGCCTTCTTGGGGCCTGATCAGAAGGCGGAGCTGGCGCGCGAACTCAATCGCGCGCTGATCGATGCGCGGACGGGCGCGCGCTTCAGCTAGCGGATGACGTGATTGATCGCACAGAGTTAGCGCGCTCTATCGTCGCTGGCTCAGCATGGCGTCGGCGTCGCGCATCAGCCGCGCCTCGTGGCCCTTGTAGTAACGCCACAGAAGGAACAGGCCGATCGCCAACCCGCCGGCGAGGGCCGTCGCAATCGGACCTTCGATCCTTTCGAAGCCGGCGGTAAGGAAATAAGCGCCGTAGCCAAAGACGCAGGCCCAAACGATGCCGCCCGTTGCGTTGTAGATGAAGAAGCGGCCAGGCGGCAGGTGGTTGGCGCCGGCGAGCGAGGCCGCGAGGATTCGCAGCAGCGCAAAGAAGCGTCCGAAAAACACGATGGCGCCGCCCCAGCGATAAAAGAGATATTGACCAAGACGCAGTTTCTCCGGTCCAAGACCGACATAATGGCCGTAACGCTCAAGCAGCCTGACGCCGAACCCCCTACCGAGCCAATAGCCGATATTGTCTCCAACGATCGCGCCGGCCGCCGCCGCGACCACGACATTTTCGATGTCCATTGCTCCGGTCAGCCGCGCAAAAATCGCAGCGCCGACCAGCATGGTTTCGCCCGGCAACGGAACGCCGGCGCTCTCAAGCGCGACGACGAGAAAAATCGCCCAGTAGCCGTAGCTCGACAGAAGGGAGGCGATTTGCGCCTGATCGAGGAGATGCGTCATCCGCAGTCAAGCAAGACATGGTTCTCTCCCTCTCATCTAGGCCCAAGAACGCTTATGGCGACGTCGCCGAAGCAACATCGCCATCTATTTTAGGAGAAGCGTCAGCTCGATTGGACGGTCAGTGATATCGCAGCGCGTTCTCGCGCGCGGCGCTGAACGCATAGGGCGGAGTCGCGGACATCGTTTCGCCGTTCAGAAAAAAGGGATCGCGCTCCAGCGCCGCTTCCAGCACTTCGCGTAGCCCTCTGAGCAAAGGCTGGTCGTCGCGAACGACTTTGACGCGCAGCGCCTCTTGCGTCGCTTCGTCGGTCCGGCTCGCGAACTCGCGCACCGCCAACACGACGTATCTGCCCACGCTGAGGCCTTTGTCGCCGGCGGCCGTGCGCACGCGCTCGGCGAAGTGACCGCCAATGCAGGCCAGCGCAGCCTGCGCGACCTTGTCGTTAGAGCAGGAATTGATCAGATCCAAGATGACCATGATGACCTCCGCCCTCGTATTCGCCCCTGTTGCATTTTTTTGGCCGCGTTTGGTCCGCGACTTCTGTTCTTGTTGGCGTTCCAGCGGACGCTTTGCTTGGAGCGCATCGCTTGGACCGCATGAGTTGAACAGCGCGTTTTGGATCGCATGTCTGGGCCGCATGTCCTGCTGCCGTCATGCTATCCAGTTCAGCTGAACGTCATCTGTATAAAAATCGCTGAAAAATTGTCCCTACCGAATTCCGGGGGATGTCCCGCTTGATGTTGAAAAGCGGAAATCGGCGTTGCTGGCCTGAATGCTATGCGGCTTTCGCGGTTTGAGCAAGATGCTCGTTCGATGGGACGGCGTTCGCCATGCGCTTTGCGAGCGCC
>VGDY01000083.1 GCA_016869555.1 Alphaproteobacteria bacterium
GCAAAGTCGCTGCACTCGCGATAAGTGGCGCAAAAACGACGCCACAACTGGACGACGTATTCATGATTGTGGCCCTGGTCGGCGCCGGCCTGTTCGCCGCCAAGATCAACCATCAGCCGGATGCCGGTGCCGGCCAGATGCTGACGCGCCAGTTCTACCGTTGAGTGGATGAAAGACCAGTTGATGTCGAAGGTGTCTTGCTCGAACGTGTTCCACTGATAGGGGGCGCTGCGGCCCTGAGGAATGAAACGCAAGATCATCGATTCGAAATGGTCGTTGGCCAGCGCCCCGATGATGTCGGCCAAGTTTTTCCTCTGTTGTTCTTGCAGGTGGCCGCCGTTAGACATTGCAAGATAAAAATAATACCCGTCTTTGGGATCGCCGAGCTTGGCGTCGCCGAACCATAAAGGGAAAGATATGATTTTTTGGCCATTGGCTGACATTGCTTGCAGCTGCTGGCGAACCGAGGCCGGGTCTCGATGATAGGTTGCGATCACCGGTCGCAACTTCGAGAGATCGAAGCGCAGCTGTCCCAGCTTTGGGTCGAAGGCCAAGGTGTCAAGATAATCCGCCATATGGCCGTACGAGACGTAGTTCGAACCTCCGATGGCTTTTAAGGCATAGCTGGCTTCCGCTGCGGCCACAACGGCCCACAGCCAATAGATCATCCCGGTTGCAATCGCTAGCCGACGACGAAAACATACCAACCACATTTTCCGTCCACCTGTCTATTGCATCGGTAATAAGCATGGTACTAAGCATAATGACTTAAATCCGAATCGAACGCTACCAAATGCAGAGTTCTAACGATCAGCATTCTGAAACCAGATGCGCATTCTCATCACCAATGACGACGGCGTCCATGCGCCCGGTCTGGCGATCGCGGAAGCGATCGCGCGCCAGTTCACCGACGACATTTTCGTCATCGCGCCGGAGTTCGAGCAGTCCGGCGTTTCGCATTCGCTGTCGCTCAACGATCCGCTGCGGCTGCGCGAGATTTCGCCGCGCCATTTCGCCGTCAAGGGAACGCCGACCGACTGCGTGATCATGGGCGTGCGCAAGCTCATGCTTGATCATCCGCCCGATCTCCTGATTTCCGGCGTCAACTGCGGCCAGAATGTCGCCGAGGACGTTTCCTATTCCGGCACCATCGCCGGGGCGATGGAGGGCACGATTCTGGGCATTCCGTCGATCGCGCTCTCGCAGGTCTATGATTTCTTCGCGAGCCGCCGCACCATCCACTGGGATTGCGCCGAGACGCATGGCGCCGACGTGGTGCGGCGCCTGCTCGCGGCGGGAATCCCGAAGAATGTTCTGATGAATGTGAACTTCCCCCACTGCCCGGCGCAGGAGGTCGTGGGCGTCGCGATCACCATGCAGGGCAGGCGCAGCAGCGACATCATGAGGATCGAGGACCGCAAGGACGGCCGCGGCAATCCCTATCACTGGATTTCCTTCCAGCGCGGCGATTTCAGGCCCGGCCGAGGCACCGATCTCATGGCGCTTGAAGACAGGAAGATTTCCATTACGCCGCTGCAGCTCGATTTCACCGATCACCCGACCGTGACGCGGCTCGCGGCGGCCTTTGAGAGCGACAAATGACGGCCGACCGCGGCGCGGAGAGCGCCGCCGAATTCGAAGAACGCGCGGCGCTGCTGCTGACGCTCCGTCAGGGCGGCGTGCGCGATCTTTCGGTCTTGCGGGCGATGGAGGCGACCCCGCGCGAGGCTTTCGCGCCCTATCGCTTCCGCGACCTCGCCAATCGTAACCTCTCCTTGCCGATCGGCTGCGGCCAGACCATGTCGCGCCCGCTCGATCTTGCCCGGCGGCTCGAGGCGCTCAAGATCGGTCGCGGCCATCGGGTGCTGGAGGTCGGAGCGGGCTCGGGCTATGGCGCGGCGGCGCTGGCGCAGCTCGCCCGCGAGGTCGTCAGCCTCGAACGCTTCGAGACTCTCGCGATTGAAGCCTCGCGGCGCCTCGCCGCCCATGGCGCGACCAACGCCAGGGCGGTTTACGCCGACGGGCTCGATCCACCCGTTGAGCTTGGGCGTTTCGATCGGATCATCGTGCAGGCGTCGGTCGGGGCCGCGCCGGCGGCGCTCATCCAATTGCTCGCGCCGGGCGGGGTCATGCTCTTCGCCCGCAGGGCGCATGCGATGGCCGGCGCGCGCGCCAAGGAACGATTGATCAAGCTTGACCGCGACGAGGACGGCGAACTGCGGGAGACCGATTTCGGCCCGTGCCTGCTGGGCTCGGCCATTCCCGGCCTGGCGCAGGCGCTCTGAATTCCCGTCCGAAATGCTGAAAATTTTCGTAGTCGGCGACGTTTCGCGTTCATCTTAAACGCCTCCTTAACCGCCGCCCTGTAACCAATAGTGCGTTCAATGTTGCGTTCGGGTGGGTCGCGTCATGGCAATCAAGCCTCCATTTGCTTATTCACGCGCTGCAGTGCGGTTGTTGGCGGCCACAGGCGTCGCCGCTCTCGTCGCCGGCTGCTCCGACGCCTCGCGTTTCGCGGGCGATCCCTTCTCAGACCCCTTCTCAGGCTCGGCCAAGACCGCTTCGCACGGCGTCGACCGCGCGCCGGTCGGCGCCATCGCCAGCGCGCCATCGCAGAGCGCGCCGTCGAGCGCGGTGGAATCGCGTCCGTTGCCGGCTCCGGCCGCCAGCGCTTCAGCGAGCCGGATTCCTGCGCCTGCGGCATCGCAGTCGCCCATACGCGTCGCCGCGGCCGGCGGCGGCCATTGGAGCGCCGAGGGCGGAACGCCGATCGTCGTCGCCCAGGGCGAGACGGCCGGATTACTCGCCACCCGCTATGGCGTACCCGCCGACGCCCTGCTGCGCGCCAACGGCTACAATGTCGCCTCGCAGGTTCAGCCGGGCGCGCGTCTGGTGATTCCGGTCTATCGCGCCAGCCCCGCCCCCGCCGTTGCTGCTGCGCATGCGCCTGCTGCTTCGGCGAAAGCGACCGCCGCTCCGGCGCCGACGACCAAAACCGCCGTCGCCAAAGCTTCGGAGCCGGCGAAGTCCTCGCGGAAAACCGAGGCCGAGCCGCCGAAAGCTAAGCTGGCCGACTCAAAGCCCGCCGGCAAAGCCGCGCCTGAAAAGACGTTGGCGAAGGCCGACCCGCGCAGCGCCGCCGCAACGCCGGCGCGCGCCGTGAAGACAGAGCGCATCGCGCGCGCCGCACCGGCCGAAGCCGAGGCGAATTCGCCCGCGACGCCGGTGGAAACCGCAGCCGCCCGCAAGGTCGACTCGACCGCGACCGCCTCCATCCCCCCGGCGAATGACGCCAAAGCAGTCGCCGCCGACGATGGCAAGCCTGAATTCCGCTGGCCCGCCCGCGGCCGCATCATTCAGGGCTTTTCGACGGGCGGCAATGACGGGATCAACATCGCCGTGCCCGAAGGCACGCTGGTCAAGGCGGCCGAAGGCGGCGTCGTCGCCTACGCCGGCAACGAGCTCAAGGGCTACGGCAATCTCGTGCTCATTCGCCACCCGAACGGCTTCGTCTCCGCCTATGCTCATAATGGCGAGATCGACGTGAAGCGCGGCGATCAGGTCAAGCGCGGCCAGACGATCGCCAAATCCGGCCAGTCCGGCAATGTCGGTTCGCCGCAGCTTCACTTCGAGCTGCGCAAAGGTTCGACGCCGGTTGATCCCACGCGATATCTGGCCGGGTTGTAAGCATCAAACGCAGAACCCCTCCGGCGTCCGCGAGACACAGACGCCGGAGTCGGAGCGGCGGGTCCAAGGAAAGGCCCGCCGCTCTCGTCTTTTGATGCGTCGCGACGAAGGAAAGTGCTATAGGCCGCTGGTCGTCCCCAGAGGAACCCGCACAAGTGACCTTTCGTCTTGCCTTCGCTCTCGCCTTCTCTCTCGCCTTCGCTCTCGCCTTCCTCGCCATGCCGGCTGTCGCGGCCGATTCGACCGGGGTCCCGCAATGCGACGCGCTGCTCAAGCGCTATGAGGCGTGTTCGAGTCAGTTGCCGCCGCGTCAGGTGCATGCCGCGCAAAAGGAGCTGCTCGACGGCGCCATGGGCATTCGCGCCGCGGCGGCCGATCCTTCGAAACGCGCCGATCTCGAACGCTATTGCGTCGACCGCTTCGAACAGATGAAGAAAGACAGCGACATCAAGGAGTGCATGTCGAAGCCCTGATCGGCGCTCGGGCCTGGACGTAGTCCTTGCCGCGCATTTCGATCAGGCGGGAGGCGGCGCGCTCGAATTCGCGCGCCTCCGAGCCGAACGCTGCCTGATAGAGGTCGCAAGGCTCGGCCGCGGCCGACATGATCAGCAGGACGCGCGCTTCGTAGAAAATGTCGATGAGCGTAATGAAGCGGCGCGCTTCGTTCCTCTGTTCGGGCGCGAGAATCGGAACCTCTTCGAGCACCACCGCGTCGAATCTCTCGGCGATCGCCATATAGTCCGTCGCCGACAAGGCCTCGCCGCACAGCGCCGGGAAGCTGAAACGCGCGACGCGGCCAGCCGCCCGCGGGATGTCGATGCGGCGTCGCTTGACCTCGATCGTCGCGGGCGTTTCCGCCGCGCCATCCGCGAGCGTGGCGTAAAGCGCGTCGATCGCCGCTTTTGCGCGCGAGTCGGCGGGCGAGAAATAGACTTTTCCGAGATCCCCGCGCCGCTGCCGATAGTCGCTCGACGCTTCGAGACGCACGACGTCCATGCGCTGCTGCAACAGGGCGATAAAGGGCAGAAAGAGATCGCGATTGCGGCCGCCTTCATAGAGCCGCGACGGCTCGACGTTGGAAGTGGCGACAACGACGACGCCCGACGCCAGCAGCGATGAAAACAGCCGCGCCAGTATCGTGGCGTCGGCGATATCGTTCACGGCGAATTCGTCGAAGCAGAGGACGCGCGCTTCCTTTGCGATCTCGCGCGCGATGCAGGTTACTGGATCGGCGTCGCAGCCAAGCGGGTTGCGACGCAGTCGATGCAGCCGGTCGTGCACATCCGCCATGAAGGCGTGGAAATGCGCGCGGCGTTTTCTGTCGATCGGAAGCTCGCTGAAGAACAGATTCATCAGGAATGTCTTGCCGCGTCCGACCTGTCCCCAAAGATACAGCCCGCTTGGGCGGCGGGCGCGCGGGCGAAATTTCGCTAGAAGCGCCTGCGCCAAATTGGCGCTCCTCGGCCGCCGCCCGGAAAGCGCGTCGGCGAGCGCCTGAAGCTTCTCGACGGCGGCGCGCTGCGACGCGTCGCGCTCCAGCGCGCCCTCGGCAACGAGCGCCTCATATTTCTCGACGATGGGTTGAGCGCGCGGCGTCATAGGCGCCGCATCCGGCCGCTCGTCTCCGCGAGCGCGCCGGGGCGAAGTTCGCAATAGAGCAGGCGGTCGGAGTCGACGGGCCCCGGCATGGTGATCTTGCCGCGAGGCACGCGCGCGAAGCCGAGCCGGGCGTAATAGTCCTCGTCGCCGACGAGCAGGACGAGGTTGTGTCCGGCGTCGCGCGCGGCGTCCAGCGAATATTTGACCAGCGTCTCGCCGACCCGCTGCTGGCGAAACGCCGGCTCGACGGTCAGGGGTCCAAGCAGAAGCGCCGGCGTCGATCCGACAAGGATCGGAGTCATCCGATTGACGCCGACGAGCAGCGTGCCGATGCGCGCGACGAAAGACAGCGAGCGATCCGGCTCGACGCCTTCGCGCAGGCGGTAGGCCGTGCGCGCATATCGGCCCGGACCGAACGCGCGTTCGTCGAGCTTCTCGATATGCGCGTCGTCGGCGGCGGTGAGCGGCGCGAATTTTACGGCGAGATCGATCATGTTGGCGCCTTGACCTTAGAGCGCGCAGCGAAAAAGTGGGAACCGGTTTTTCGCGTAGAGCGCGCTCTAAGCTTTTGGAATCGATCACGCTGCATTTGGGCGATTTCGCCCAAATGCAGCGTGATCGATGCGAGGCCATATCACGCGTTGACGGCGCCGCAAAACGCCTGGTTGCGGCGCGATAGGCCGCATGCGAGCCTGCTTAAGGGGGAGACGCCCATGGCGGAATATTGCTTGCGCCCTGCGGCTTTGGCGGAGGCCCGCGCGATCGCCGAGATCAACGCCATGGCCTGGCGCGAAACCTACGTCGGGCTTATGCCGGCGGAAATCCTGGCGGGCATCGATCTCGACGATTGGACGCGGCGCTGGCTGGCGCGGATCGGTTCTGACGAAAGCGGCCAGGCGGTTTTCGTCGCCTTCGAGGACGGCGTTCCGGTCGGCTTCGCCCGCTGCAACCGCCAAACCAATCCGAAGCTCGTTCCGCTCGGCTTTGACGGCGAAATCGCCTCGATTTATCTCCTGCGGCGCGTCCAGCGCCAGGGATTGGGCAGAGGCCTGATGGCGCGACTCGCCGAACATCTGATGTGCATCGGCTGCGCGAGCGCCGCGGTGTGGGTGTTGCGCGACGCGGCGAAGGCGCGCGGCTTTTACGAGGCGCTCGGCGCGACGCCGCTTGGCGTCGAAGGCGTCTGGGAGGTCGAGGGCGTCGTTCTGCCCGATCTCGCCTATGGTTGGCGCGATATACGGATGTTGGCCGCTGGCGCGGGCGTTCGAAAAGCCTCACCAATAGGGTGAAACGGGCGCCTTCTCCAACGCCTCGGCGAGGCGCGCGCGGGTCGCGGCGGTCGTCTCCGCCGGCAGCGCGTCGAGCGCGAAGAAGCCGGCCTCGGCGATTTCGCGATCGGGGGCGCGCGGCTCGATGACGCGAAAAGCCCGTGCGACGTAAAGCGCGACATGGTCTCGCGTCGAGAACCGCCGATTGAAATAAATGCCGAAGAGTTCCGGCGTTTCGTCGAGCATGACGTTGGCTTCTTCATGCAGTTCGCGCTTGAGCGCGTCGACCAGCGTTTCGCCGGTTTCCACGCCGCCGCCCGGCAGATAAAAGCCGCTGACATAGGTGTGACGGACGAGCAGCACGCGGCGCCGATCGTCAAGCACAAGGCCGCGCACGCCCAGCGTCATCGGACGCTGAAACCGCGCGCCCAAGGCGATCAGCCTGCGCGTGAAACGAGATCGCTTCGAATGCGACTCGCTGGCTTGCTCCTGCTCCGTCAAAACTCACTCCGACCGCCGTCACTCTGGCAAATGATCCGCGAAGTCTCTACTAATCGCCGGCCCATCCTAGCAGAAAGCGTCGCTGTCGAACGGGCTTTAAGGGACATGAGGTTTTCTTGAATTTTCGGCTCGCTCATCTCTCCGACGCTCATATCGGCCCCATTCCGCGGCCAAATCTCGCCGAGCTCCTCGGCAAGCGCGTCACGGGCTATGTGAATTGGCTCTCTAAGCGCGGCGCTCAGCACGATATGGGCGTGCTCGCCAGGATTGTCGCGGATATCAAGGCGCAGTCGCCCGACCATGTTGTCATGACCGGCGACATCGTCAACATCGGACTTCCCGGCGAAATCGCGCTGGCCAAAGACTGGCTCGCCTCTGTTGGGGCGCCGAGCGACGTGAGCTTCACGCCCGGAAATCACGACGCCTATGTGGCGAGCGTGACCGGTCTCGTTCACGACGTTTTCGCGCCCTGGACGAGCAGCGATATCCAAGGCGCGGGCTTTCCCTATTTGCGCCGTCGCGGCGGCGTGGCGCTGATCGGTCTCGACACCGGCGTGCCGACGGCGCCATTCGTCGCTTCCGGCCGGCTTGGGGAGGCGCAACGCGCGAGGCTCGCTCAATTGCTGGATGGCGCGAAGGCGGAAGGGCTGGCGCGCGTGGTCTGCCTTCACCATCCGCCCCATGTCGGCGGCGCCAGGCTGCTGCGCGGGCTCGAAGACGCCGCGGAATTCGAAGCCGTGATCGCCCGTCATGGCGCCGAACTGATTGTGCATGGTCACAATCACAAGCCGAGCCTGCATCGACTTGCCGGACCGGACGCCGAGGCGCCTGTGGTTGGCGTCGCGTCGGCGTCGGCGCGCCCTGGCGGACATTATCCGGGCGCGGCCTACAATCTTTATGAAATCGCGCGCAAGGACGACGCGCTGAGCATCCTGCTGCGCCGACGCGGATTGAACGACGCCGGAGAGATGATCGAGCTTGAATCGGTCGAACTGTGAAGATCAGCCGGTGAAATAGGTCCGATAGATCCACGCCGCCAATACGGCAAGCATCGCAAAAAAAGCGGCGGCGCCAAAAAATTCCACGATAAACGCGGCGGCGCGAGCGACTTTGCTGGAGAAAGACGCGTCGTCATCGCGCGCCGTCGCCTTGTCGCGCGCCGCGGTCGCCTTGACGGCGATCGCCTGCGCCGCGCCGCCGCTCGCATAATCGATCGCCAGCGCTTTTTCGCGCTCGATCAGACGATGCGCGATATAGGCGGTGATCGCCTCGACGAGATCGTCGACGCCGTCGCTTTCGCACAGCGTCACCCGGCCGTGACGGGTGTCCTGAAGGAAACGGTAGGTGCGTCGGTCGCGATCCATTTCGACGAAGCCGATCTGGTCGATGAACAGGCGCGGCTTCTCCCCTGGCGCCACCCCAACGTCGAAAATATCGCAGCCCTCTGGCAACTGCGCCAGGACCGGCGCCAGCCCATCGCCAAGCATTTCCAGACGGGCGATTTCCGCAGCGCGCAAATCAGAGATGGCGGCGGAGCGTTCGGCGTTCTCGAGCCGCGCGCGGCGCAGCGCGTTGGCGAGACTCGCCATGCGCTCGTCAAGCGAACCCGCGTCCTTGCGAGCGAATCGCTCCCGCTCGACAAGAAGCGAGAGGCGCTCCCCAGGCGTGGCGGAGGAGGCGTCCTTCAGGTCGTCGTCGCGAGTGTCGGCTGGCGGCGCGGGCAGGGGCTCTTCCATCTCGTCCACTCGCTGATGCCCTCGTGACGCGGCCGGGGCGATAAAGCATTGGGACTATAGCGGCTCTCGGCGGCGGTGCGAAGCGCCGGGGGGTGGAAGCGAGGCGGGAGTCGACTTTTTCCCCCGGCTCCGGCAAGGGAATCCTTACGATCGCCGCTGATTCCGGCCATTAACGATAAAAACGCCGGATGCGACAGAGGCGCGGAGGGGACCATGGCCGTCATTCGGGGCGAATCGGACGTCAAAGGCGTGGTGTTTGAGCGCGTCCTCATCGGCGCAGGCTTTGCGGTCTTCGCTGCGCTGGAGGCGGCGGGCGGCGGCGAGCATGCGATCGTCGCCGGCTTTTTCGCCGGCGCCGCGATTTTTATGCTGCGGCGATCGTCCGAGAGCACGCGTCAGGCGGCCGATTTCGTCGTGGATTTCCTCGTCGTCGCAATTTTTACCCTGCTCTGCGACCGCTCAGGCGTGTTGTGGCGCGCGCCGGAAAACTTCGCCGAACTGTTCCGCTTTTCGCCCGTGGGCGCGGGAACAGCCGCGATCCTCTATCTTGCCGGGGTGGTCACGCTAAGAGCGCGTTCGCGCATGGCGGTGCGCGCGGCGCTTTTTGTTTTGCCGCTGCAGTTCTGCCTCTTGCTCGCGCTCGGCTCGCCGGTCGTCACTCAGATCGGCGGCGGGCTGCTTTTCGGCCTCGACGTCCCGGATGCTTTTAGAAATATCGCCGGCCGCACGCTGGTCCTGCTTCTGCTCAATGAATCGATCGTGGTCGGCGTGCCTCTCGCGCTGGGCCGCTTTCTTCCGCGACAGTGGCGTCCGCATGGCGTTCTGTTCGCCTCGGCGTTCCTCGCGTCGTTAACCCCCTATATCGCGACCTCGGTTTCCTTTTTCGTCGCGCCCTATTTGCCCTATCCGGCGACGGCGGTGGTCGCGGCCGTGGCGGCGGCGTTGGCGCAAGCCGGTTTGTGGGGCCAAACCTATCTCGTGACTCAGGCAATGGCCGGTCTGTTGCGGGCGACGCCGTCGCTGCAGATCGTGGTGTTTCACGATTGGCGGACGGGCGCTGAAAAGGGCGCCGTCTACGGCCTGGTGTTCATGGCGCTGCTGCTCGCGGCCGGATTGGTCGTCTCATTCCCGCCAGCCATGGCGGTGATTTCCGCCTCCGGTCCGGTCGGCGGCGCGTTGATCGGCGCGGCGCTTTTCCCGCTTGCGCGCGCGATCGTCGAGAGCACCGACTCGACGCCGCCGTTTTTCGCGCGCGTCAAAGAGCTTTATCTGCATCCGTCCAATTATTTTCGCGGCGCGGTCGCCGGCGCGGCCGTCGGACTGGCGTTGATCATCGGACTTCCGGCGGCGAGCGGCGGCCACAGGTTTCTGTTCGGCGCCGTCGCGGGCGCGCTCGCTTACGCCGGCGTCGACGCGGCGATCGATTTCGCCGCGCTGACGCAAGGACGCCGGCAGCATCTGCGCAGCTGGCGGGTCTATTCGCTCGGCGCGCTCCTCGGCGCGCTCGTCGCCGGCGCGATCGCCTGGTATCTCGACGTTGGACAGGTCGAAACGATCGTCTCGAAATTCTTCGCTTATACGTCGCTCGACTATGCGGCGGACGGGCGTCCGGTCAACGACTATGTCGTGCGTCCGCTGTTCTCCAAATGGGGCGCGACCGATCTCGGCAAGGTCGACGGCGGCGTGAGACTATTCTTCGACGAGTCGTTTTCGGGCGTCATTCAATGGGTGTTCGCGGCGCCGCTGTTTTCGATAAATCTGTTCTTCCTGACGGCGCTCGTCGAGCGCAGCCTGCGACCGCTCCGGCAGCTTGCGAGCTGGCAGGGCCTCGACATGCTCGTCGAAAACGCCGTGCGGGTGTTGCGCTGGGGCCTGTGGATGGCGCCGGTGATCTATTCCTTCCTCAAGGCGTCGCCCGACCCCACCTGGTACAATCAGGACGGGCTGATCAGAACCGGCGTCGCGAGCTGGATGAATTACATCCTTCCCGACTCCGAATTCCGCGCCTGGAGCCTCGATATATTCACCGCGCTCCTCGCCTATGACGCGCTACGCGTTTTGATCTGGTTCGACCATATGGGCCTGCGGGTCGCGACGCTCGTCAATCTCTCTTTCGTCGGCGGCGACGTGGCGGACGAAAAGGCGGCGGGCTTTCTGGGTAAAGCGCAAACGAGCCGCGCGATCCCGGAAGGCATCCGCCGCTTCGGCACATGGGCGCCGCTCCTGCTTCCCTTCTATATTCCGCGGGGCGCGGATTGGGACGGCGCCTGGAGCGCCTCCGAGCAACTGGCGCATACGCGACCGCCGTCTTACGCCTATCTCGTGAGCGGCTATCTGATCTACGCCGGCCTCGTCGCCCTCGGCCTCGTCATCTTTCTTCTCGGACGGCTGGCGCGCGCGCAGAAAGTCACGATCGAAGGCATCACCGGCGCCGGCGGCGTGCCGGGTTCGCGACCGCTGAAACTGACCAACGGGCTGATGACCAGCGAGTGGTTCCAGGACGGGCAGGGCGCGATACGCATCGAGGGCGTGGCGCGCGGCGGACCGCCGATCGATTTGACGCGGCGGCCGGACGATCACGCCCATCCGCGCGGGCGTTTTCTGTTTCTGCGCGAAGACGGCGGCGAGCTATGGTCGATCGGCGAGGCGCCGACCCGTTGCCGCGCCGCTCAGGCGTCGCTCACCGACGCGGGCGAGAATTGCCTGTTCTTCATGGCGGAGCGCAATGGATTCGCGATCGAAGCCCGCGTCTCGCTCGCCGCCGACGAAGCGGTCGAGATCACTCGGCTGAAAATCGTCAATCTCGAGCAGCGTCATCGCAAATTGACGCTCGCGTCGCTCCGCGAATGGGTGCTCAACGAAACCGGCGTCGAGCTGCGCGACGCCGCTTACAACGCGATCCATGTCGGCACATGGTACGTCCGGCCGCTCAATGCGATTTTCGCGCAGAACCGTTTGCTCAAGGGCGGGGCGCGCCGCCAGTCGGACCGCCGGCTGTCGCCCGAGATCGGCTTTCACGCCATCGGCGCCGCCGCTGGCGCGCAGATTTCCGTCATCGGCTATGAGGACGTGAAGTCGCGTTTCTATGGAATGGGGTCGGTGCATGCGCCGGACAGTCTGCTTGGATTGGCGGCGCCGCGCGATCCGAAAGACGAAGGCTTGCTCTATGGATTCGAACCTTGCGCCAGCCTGCGCGTCGAAGTCGAACTCGCCGCCGCCGGCGCGACCGAACTGATCATCGTCGACGGCTGGGCCCGTGACATGGGCCGCGCGACGGATTCTATCGCGCGCCATCTGGGCGTTGAGCCGGCACAGCCAGAGACGCTGAACAAGGCGTTGTCGCGTCGTCGCGGACTCATTTTGCCGCCGCCGCCCAAAAAGCCGCGCTACGCTTTTTCTCCAGACGGACGGAGCGTCACGCTCGCGCCCGGAACGCCGCGTCCCTTCGCCCATGTCATCGCCAACGCCTTCGGGCAGGGCGCGGTGCTCTCGAATGACGGCGACATTTTTTCCTTCCACGGCAATTCGCGACTGAACAGTTTCACGCCGTTTCGCATGGGCGAGGGCCGCATGGCGCCGGCCGGGCAGAAATTCTACGTTTACGATCTCGCCCGAACCGACGCGCATAGTCCGACCTTCGTGCCGCTGCGTCGCCGCGACGCCGAATATCAGGTGACGTTTTCGCCGGGAGTGGCGGTCTTTCGCGCCGAGCGCGATCGCCTCGATCTCGAAATGACCGTATTTGTGAGCCCGACGCAGCCGATCGAATTCAAAATCCTCAAGATCCGCAACCGAACCGATCATGAGCGGCTGCTGCAGATCACCCCGGCGATGGAAATCGTATTGGCGGAAACGCCGAACGAAAGTCTCGGCGCGCTGGAGTCGGTCATCGACGAGAATGTGCATTCGATCTACTTCCGCAATCCGCGCAATAATTTCGTGCGCGGCTGGGCTTTCGTGACGACCTCGATGCCGGCGGAATTCGCCGAGACGTCGCGTCGTCGCTTTCTCGGCCATGAAAGCCGCGATCCCTATCTGCCTTACATGGTCGAGCACGGCCACCCGGACGCCGGCACCCCCGCGCATGAGCGAAAGGTCGCCGCTTTCAGCGGCGCGATCGACGTGCCGGCGGGAGAAGAAGCCGTCGTCGTCGTCGCGCTCGGACAGACGACGACGATCGAGGAAGCGAAGCGGCTTGCCGATTATGCGCGCGATCCGCAGCACGCTTACGCCGAACTCGCGGCGAACGCCCGCGCATGGGACGATCAATTGTCGGTGCTGCGCATCAAAACCAACCGACCCGACTTCGATCGGCTGGTCAACGACTGGCTGCCCTATCAATTGCTCGCCGCGCGCCTCTGGGGACGCACCGGACCCTCGCAGCGTTCCGGCGCGACGGGCTACCGTGACCAGTTGCAGGACGTCATTCCGCTGATCCATCTCGCGCCAGAGCGCGCCCGCGCGCAAATCCTGCTGCACGCCGCGCATCAATATATCGAGGGCGACGCGTGCAAATGGTGGCACCGCGCGCCGAACGGCGGCACCGGCCTCGCCGACCGCACCCATGCGTCGGACCCGCATCTTTGGCTGCCCTATGTGACGATCCGCTATGTCCGCGGAACCGGCGACTCCGCCATCCTCGACGAGGTGGAGACCTTCCTCGAAGCCAATCCCGTGCCGAAGGATCAGGAAGGCGAAGCCACGGTGCCGCTGACCTCGCGCGACAAGGACACGCTGCTCGGCCATTGCGCGCGCGCCATCGAATGGACGCTGGACCGCTTCGGCGCGCATGGCCTGCCGCTGATGGGCACGGGCGACTGGGACGACGGGATGAATCTCGTCGGCGACGAAGGCCGTGGAGAGAGCGTATGGCTCGGCTTCTTCTTTCACGGCATCCTTCTCGACATCGCGCCGCTCTTCGAGGCGAAAGGCGACGCCGAACGCGCCGAGCGTTACCGCGAAAGGGCGGCGAAGCTTCGCGCCGCGCTCGAAACCTGCTGGCGCGGCGACCGCTATATTCGCGCCTATGCCGACGACGGCGGAGAAATCGCGCCGATGAGCGCGATGACCTCCTCATGGCCGACGCTGGCCGGGGCCGTCGACGCCGCGCGCGGCCGCGAGGCGATCGAGAAAGCCCTTGCCGTTCTCGGCCTCGGGAATCGGGTGCTGCTCGTCGCGCCGCCCTATGACGAACATTCGCGGCCCTATCCTGGACGCAGCGCCGAATATCCACCCGGCGTGCGCGAAAACGGCGGCCAATATTCGCATGGCGTGTCCTGGTTCGTCGACGCCTTGGCCAAGCTCGCCGCGCAGGCGCAGCAGGAGGGCGATCCGCGCGCCGCCGCCGAATTGTTTCGAACGGCGTTCGAGACATGGATCGCGATCTCGCCGATTTCGAAGCTGACGACGCCCGAGGCGGCCGACATTTACGGGTTGCCGCCGCATCAGCAGCCGGCCGACATCTATAGTGGCGAGGGCTACGAAGGGCGGGGCGGCTGGGGCTGGTACACCGGCGCCGCGGCGCGCATGCTGTCGGCGGCCTATGCGCTACTCGGATTGGAATTCGAGAATGGCGAATTGAAGCCGCGCCCCGACGCCTTCCTTCCCAAGGGCGATTTGCAGCTCGAGAGCGTGGTCTATCTCGGCAAGACGCATGAAGCGGAGAAGCGTCGCCGCGGCTGGTAGCATCGGCTGGAGGCGCGGAGGACATGGCTGATCTCGTCGTCACGCTCAACGCCGGGTCGTCTTCGGTGAAGTTCGCTCTCTTCGCCGCGGAAGCGGATTGGCCGCGGCTGATCGTCTCCGGCGCGGTCGAAGGACTCGGCGCGAAGCCGCGCTTTCGCGTCGATGTCGTCGAGGGCGAAGGGAGCGAGACGAAGCTCGCGGGCAAGCTCACCTATCGACAGGCGATTGCGGCGATCTTCACATGGATCGAAGAGGCCTACCCCGCCGCAGCGATCAGCGCGATCGGCCACCGCGTCGTGCATGGCGGGCTGCGTTTCGCGGCGCCCGTCATCGTCGACGCCGAAACGCTCGCGGCGTTACGGGAGTTCATTCCGCTTGCGCCGTTGCACCAGCCGCACAACATCGCGGGAATTGAGGGCGCCCGCGAGGCGTTTCCGCATGTGCCGCAGGTCGCGTGTTTCGATACGGCCTTCCACCGCGGCCATGACTTCGTCGACGACGCCTATGCGCTTCCCTATTCCTATTACGAGAGAGGATTGCGCCGTTTCGGCTTCCATGGCCTGTCCTATGAATATATCGCCCGGCGTCTGCGAATGATCGATCCGATTCATGCCGAGGGCGGCGTCATCGTCGCGCATCTCGGCAATGGCGCGTCGCTTTGCGCATTGAAAGGCGGACGCTCGATCGCTTCGACAATGGGCTTCTCGGCGCTTGAGGGACTGCCGATGGGCACGCGTTGCGGACAGATTGATCCGGGATTGCTGCTTTATCTGCTCCAGAGCGATGGGATGACGCCCAAGAAACTGTCGAAGCTTCTGTACGAGCGCTCCGGCCTTCTCGGCCTTTCCGGCGTGTCGCACGACATGCGCGCGCTTGAGGCGTCACAGGAACCGCGCGCCCAAGCGGCGATCGCTTATTTCATTCACCGCATCAAAATGGAGATCGCCGCGCTCGCGACGGTTATCGGCGGACTCGACGCGTTGGTTTTTACCGCTGGGATCGGAGAGCGCTCCGCGCGTGTCCGGGCCGGCGTGGTCGAAGGGCTCGGCTGGTTGGGGTTGACGCTCGACAGAACAGCGAATGCGCGCAATGATTCGCTTATCTCGGCGCCCCAATCGCGTATTCCAGTTTTCGTGACGCCGACCGACGAGGAAGCGATGATCGCCCGCCACACGATTGAAACGGCGGGACTGTCCGACGCGGCGAGATAAAGCCGAGGCGGCTGGACGCCCGCCATCTGCGGGGCAAAACACAGGCGTCCCCGGGCGAATTCCACCAAACTCCAATCGATCGTCGCGTCGTCCAAAGAGACGAACTAATCAAATCAATTGACCTAGCGAGTTTAAATCGCCAAGATGTCGATATTCATTTCCGATGAAGGCGTGGTTTTCCGTAGCGGCGCGGACATCAGTGCAAACACGGATTTCGCCATCAGTTATGTCTGGCGCATTGACGAGGTCGTAGTGCCGAACGTCAAAAAAAATGATGGCCAGTCATCCGAGGAGACGGGCCTGATCGCCGGCATCGCGCGGCGAATTCCCCCGATCATATCGCCGACTCACCTTACGTTGGCAGGCCTGGCCGGCGCTGTCCTTGTCGCCGTCGGATTTATAGCAACCCGCAGTTCGCACTGGTTTCTAGCGCTTGTCGTCGTGGGCCTCGTCGTTAATTGGCTCGGCGAGAGTCTGGAGCGCGCCGTTGCCGCCCGTCGTGGCGTCACCTTTCCCTTCTATGGCTATTTCATCAATAATTCCGCGGATCTCGTCGCTCAAACGCTGATGATCCTGGCGTTTGGCTTCTCGCCCTATTTCACGGTTCCGTCGGCGCTGCTCGTTCTTTCCCTCTTTATGTTGCTCAGCTCGTATAAATATTTGCTCGTCGTGATCCATGGCGAAGAACGGCCGCCCGACGGACTTGAGCCCAAGGGCGTTCGGCTGTTCGTGATGGGCTGGTCGCTCTCTGCGGCGTTGCTTGGACATGAACTCGCCTCGCAACGCATTCTTTCCTTCGCCGCGCTCGACGTCGTCGTCGGAGGTCTGTCGATTTTCGCCTTTGTCGTCTTCATCTTGATCGTGCGACGTGACCTCGCCCTCGTTCGGCTGCATGAGCATGAGGCCGCCAATGATCGCAGCGACGAATTTTCATCGGACGAAGACGAGATCATCCCACATTCGCCAGATGGCCAGCGATTGTGAGCCTATCTTCACCCGACTGACGGTTTTCGGCAAGCCCATAGCCCCAGCCGGCCAAGTGAGCGGGGCTGGGGGTCGGCGAATGCCGCGCCG
>VGDY01000084.1 GCA_016869555.1 Alphaproteobacteria bacterium
GCGCTCGGCGAGCGCCGGAGCCGCCGAGGGGGCGGGCGCCGGGGCTTTTTCAACCGGCCTCGTCGCGGGCGCCACGGGAGCCGCAGGCCTGGATTGTTCGACCGGCTTAGTCGCCGGCGCGACCGGCGCCGCCGCCTTTACCGGCTTGGCCGCTGCGGTCTTGCCGGCGGCGGTCTTGCCAGCGGCAGCCGGCTTGATCGTCTTCACGTCCGGGGTTTTCGCCTTGGCGCTCACCTTTTCCGCCGCCGTCTTGGCGGCCTTGGCGGCCGCCGCCCGCTTGGTCGCGCTCTTGGCGGCGGATTTGGCGGCGGATTTGGCCTCGACCGCGCTCTTGGCGCGCGACTTCGCCGTCGTCTTCGGGGCGGTCGCTCGCGTGACGGCGCGACCGGTCGCGGGAGAGCGGCGCGCGGCGGCGGCGCGCGCGGCAGCCTTGGCGTTCTTGTCCTGGGCGTTCGATTTGGCTTTTGTCGTCACTTTTGAGGTCATCTTTTTTGTGTTCTTGGCCGATGTTTTTGTGTTGTTTTTCCCGCTCGAAGCGGCGGCGCCTCGCGCGGATTTGACCGCCGAAGCGGAACGGCTGGACGACTTCTTCGCGGTCGCGCTCCTGGACGCAGCGGTTTTCGTGACGCCGCTCTTGGCGGCTCGTTTGGCCTGCGTCTTGGAGCGGGCGGCCGAGCCCTTGGCGCGCGCTGCTGCGGTGGAGGCAGTTGCGGACGACTTCTTGTCGGCTTTTTTGTTGGAGGGCATACGCGGGCTACTCCTATGCTGTCCCGCTGTGGAGACGGGACGATCGCCGCCGCTGACGAATCGCGGATGCCGCCGGCAGCAAAGCCGCGACACCGCGAAGGGCGGCATGTGGAAACCTTGCTAGCGCCGCATGCCCAGCAGCCGCGCCTCAGGGCCGGCCCTTGGGAAAGAGAGGCTTTCGAATTCGTCGCGAGACGGTGCTGCAGCGCCGCATCGCCCTTCGACAAGGCGTGCATTTAGTGTGTGATTTATAACACGTTGAGCGGTGAAAATCAAAGGCGCACGCGCGCGAAGGGCGCCGGCGCAGCGGCTGCAAAACCATCTAGCCATATGAATTTATTGTGTTTTAAATAAATTAACGATGTGCAAACGCATCGGCCCCGGTTCAGGCGTCGGCGCCGAACGCCGTTCAGTCGCCTTGTCCGGCCTCCGCCGAGAACTGCTCGAACTTGCCGGGCTTGCCGTCCCATTCCTTGGCGTCGGCCGGCGGTTCCCGCTTGATCGTTATATTGGGCCAATTCTGCGCCATTTCCGCGTTAAGCTGCAGCCATTGCTCAAGGCCTTCCTCGGTATCCGGCTTTATCGCATTCGCCGGGCACTCGGGTTCGCAGACGCCGCAATCGATGCATTCGTCCGGGTGGATCACCAGCATGTTTTCGCCTTCGTAGAAGCAGTCCACCGGACAGACTTCTACGCAGTCCATATACTTGCATTTGATGCAGTTTTCCGTGACGACATAAGTCATGGGGGTGATCTCTCCGCGACCTCGCCGCTTGCTAGCTTTTTTGCCAGCGTCACGCAAGGCGAGCAGAACAGAAGCGCGCGTTGGAGATATGATCGCGCCTCGAAGCCACAAGGTCAGCAAATGGTCGACACAGTGAATTCCCCGGCGGCGACGGCCATGATCCCGCATACGCTCACGGCCCGGGCCCTGCTGCTCGGCGAGCGGATCGACACGGACGGGCTTGAGCGGGCCGATTTGGTTTCAACGGCTCCGCTCGCTTTCCGTGTCGGGCAGAGCGGATTCGCCGTGCTCTATCGCTTCGGGGTCGCCGTTCTCTTCGGACTCTCTCCTCTCGAGGAGGACGAAATCGTCAAGAAGATTGGACTTCGCGTCTCGGGCGCGTCGCGCGGCGACGACGAGACATTGATCATCGAGGCGACGCCGGACGGCGAGGAGAAGGCCCTCCCGGACGGCCGGCTGGCGGTCAAGGACGTCTCCGACGCGCGTCTGCTGGTGATCGCCGACGTTCTGGCGAAAAGCGTCGCCCTGGCGCGCGACGAGCGCCGGGTCAACGCCGTCTTCGACACGATCGAACCTTTCGCCGCCGAACTTGCGGCGAAGGGAAGTCCGCCATGGAAACGCAAATCGATGTTGGAGCTGATGGGCCAGACTCTGCTCGTGCGCCACCGCGTCTCAGGCCGCGTCGCCGTCGACGACAAGCCGGACGTGCTCTGGGACCGGCCGGACCTCGAACGGCTCTATGCGCGGCTCGAGGACGAATATGAGCTCACGCCCCGCGCCCGCACGCTCAACGCCAAGATCGACGTGATCGGCGAGACCGCCCGCGCGCTGACCGATCTCATCGACGCGGCGCGCTCGGTTCGGCTGGAGTGGACGATCATCATTCTGATCGCCATGGAAATCGTTCTTACCCTGTTCCAGATGTGGGTCGCGCGCCTGCACTGAGCGCGTCGTCGACGTCGCGCAGCGGCGTTTCGCCCGAAATCCAGTTGAAGCTCGGGAGCTGGTGGCGCGCGAAGGTGAACTGCCGTTTGGCGTAGCGGCGCGTATCGATCTGGCTGCGCAAAATCGCTTCTTCCAGCGTCAGCCGTCCATCGAGCCAGGCGATGAGGTGCGGGACGCCATGGGCGCGCATCGCCGGCAATGCGGGATCGAGTCCGCGCGCCTTGAGCGCCGTAACTTCTTCGATCGCGCCTTCTCGCGCCATCTTCTCGAATCGCGCGTCGATGCGCGCGTAGAGCGCCTTGCGCTCGGGCGCGAGGAAAAAGACGGCGCATTCGGACGCGTTCAGGAGCGGCGGACTGCGCAGGCCGTGAAAGGAGACGAGCGGTCTGCCCGTCGCCTCCAGCACTTCCAGCGCCCGCAGCAGCCGCTGCGGATCGGTGTCGCGCAAGGTCGCCGCCGTGTCCGGATCGCGGGCCGCGAGTTCGGCGTGGAGCTCGCGCGGGGTCTTGTCCCGCGCCCAGGCGCGCAGGGCGTCGCGCAGCTCGCCGGGCGCCGCCGGAATGTCCGAGAGCCCGCTAAGCGCCGCCTTGAAATACATGCCGGTGCCGCCGACGACGATCGGCGTCAGCCCGCGCGCCTCAAGCTCGCGCAGCGCGCGCGCGAAATCCTCAAGCCAGCGGCCGACGGAATAATTCGTCGCCGCGTCGACATGGCCGAAGAGAAGATGCGGCGCGGCGCTTTCTTCTTCGACCGTCGGCCGCGCGGTGATGATCCGCAGATCGCGATAGACCTGCATCGAATCGGCGTTGACGATCGCGCCGCCAAGGCGTCGCGCGAGCGCCAGCGCCAGCGCGGACTTGCCGGAAGCCGTTGGACCTGCAATGAGAATGGCGCGCGCGCGCATGGCGCTATTGCCGCTGAAACGATCGAGATGTCAAAGCCCATCGACTATGTCGCGACATTCGTGGCCGGCCGGGGCGCTGGACTCAATGAACGAGCGGTGTCGGGCGCGCTCTATGACGCCGGGCTGATCGACGCCGGACGCGACTGGCTCGCGGAGGGGCTCGCGGTCGACGCGTTTTTGTCGGGCGCGGGGCATGACCTCGCCGATTTGCGCGCGCGTCTGGAGGCCGCGATATCCGACGATCCGATCGACGTCATCGTTCAGCCGACGACCGGGCGTCGCAAGCAGCTGCTCGTCGCCGACATGGATTCGACGATGATCGGACAGGAATGCGTCGACGAACTCGCCGGCCTTGTCGGCTTGCACGAACATGTCGCGGCGATCACCGAGCGCGCCATGCGCGGCGAGGTCGAATTCGAAAGCGCCTTGAAAGAGCGGGTCGCGCTGCTTGCGGGCGTGACGCTTGCGCAGATCGAGACTCTGCTGACGCGCATCACGCTGACCCCTGGCGCGCGTCAGCTGGTGCGCACGATGCGCGCCCATGGCGCCCATACGGCGCTCGTCTCCGGCGGCTTCACGCAATTCACCGAGCCCGTGGCGGCGCGCATCGGCTTTCACGAGACGCGCGCCAATCTTCTCGAATTCGCTAATGGCGCGCTGACCGGCGCGGTCGTCGCGCCGGTGCTGGGCCGCGAAGCCAAGCGCGCGGCGCTTGAAGAATTGCGCGAGGCGAGGGGACTGCCGCGCGACGCGACCCTCGCCATCGGCGACGGCGCCAATGATCTCGACATGCTGCGCGAGGCGGGGCTGGGGCTGGCGTTCCACGCCAAGCCGACAGTGGCGCAAGCGGCGGACGCGCGCATCGACCATGCCGATCTGACGGCGGCGCTCTATGCGCAGGGATTCCGTCGGGAGGAGTTTGTCGATTGACCCGGCGCTGATCTCAGTTCAGCCCGAGATCACGCGCGTCTTGAAGGAGAGGACTGCGATGCGGACCGAGGGCGCAAGCGTCTACATCCTGCGTTGCGGCGACGGCAGCTATTACGCCGGTCTGACGCGCAAGGAGGTCGAAACCCGCGTCAGCGAACATAATCTCGGGATCAACGCCGATTACACGACGCGGCGCCGACCGGTGAAGCTGGTCTGGTCCGAACGATTCGATCTGTTGACTGACGCCATCGCGACGGAACGACGCATCAAGGGCTGGAGCCGCGCCAAGAAGGAAGCGCTGATCAGAGGCGATTGTGAGGCTTTGCCGGCGCTGGCGGCGCGCAGAACTAAGAAGAGCGACCCCAAGCAGTCGTAATCGAGAACGCCAGCACGCAGCCCTCAGCCCGACAAGCGCCCATAAGCAGTCCTCATCCTGAGGAGCCGCTGAAAGCGGCGTCTCGAAGGACGAGGACTGCGCGATTCAGCATGCGCGGAGCACGCGATCAAATCAGATGTTGAATCTTATCGCGAACTGGCGTCGGCCCCTCGTCCTTCGAGACGGCCGCTGCGCGGCCTCCTCAGGATGAGGGGCCTTGGGTTGCGCTACGTCCAGCGCGAACATTCCGAGCGCGCTCCTGCGTTCCCATTTCAACCTTGAGGTGCCAGCAAGCAGTCCTCATCCTGAGGAGCCTTGGGTAGCGCACTTCATCCACGCCAACGATGGCACCGCCAGCAGTCCTCATCCTGAGGAGCGCCCGCAGGGCGCGTCTCGAAGGACGAGGACTGCGCGATCCAGAATTCGCGCTTCGCGTGACCGATGCAGCTGTTGAACTTTTTTTGCACACTGGAGTCGGCCCCTCGTCCTTCGAGACGGCCGCTACGCGGCCTCCTCAGGATGAGGAGCCTTGGGTTGCGCAGAATATTGCGCGCAGAGCTACCATCCCAATTAGGAAAGTTTGCCAAAATTAGTCAGAGTTTTTTAGCTCGAGTTGCCGGGTATCAATCTGAATTCGGCTGCGCGTGCCGCGATCGATTTTCGTTGGCCTTTCATAAATTTGGCCAATTCTGCAAAGGTTGTCGAAGCCGTCACAGCTTGGGAAAATTGCTTATGCCAAGATGGCGCTTCCTGGATGACAACGATGGAAGTGCATAGTTTATCGACTGCAATCGAACGCGTTGTTCTGGGGAACAGGTTACCGTTGAGCGCAGCCGCATTCATCTCCAGGAAATTGAGGAACTCGATAAAAGCTTGTTGTTTACTCTGGTCAGAGTCCGCGCCGAGCAAACAAGCTTCGCGCTCCGTCGCACTTCGCACAAACTCTTGTAGCGCCTGAAGATCCGCAGTCTTGCTAGCAATGCCGATCTGACGGACAACAAACAAGAAACCTACCAACGTAATTGCCGCGCTCGCCCATTGGCCAACTGCACCTGCGGCAGTCCAATCGTAAGTCATTTTTGCGTACTTTGAGGTGAGGGCGATGGTACGCTCGGCGGAGGAGCAGGCGGCGGCGATAAAGCCGCCTGAAGATTTGCAGCCGTTAGCCCCCTTTGAACAGTTTGATCCGGCGAGTGCGTTCTATTGAGCGCGTTCTGAAGATTGACGACCGCCAAGCCGTCTTGGCCGATATTTTGAGGCGCCTTACTCATGTTCATTCGCTCCAATGTCAGGATTGTGTGCCTTCAGGAAGTTCAATTCGAAAGTTCGATGATCGGGCTTTAAGACTGGCAGTTAACTACACCCCGTCGTCGCGCCGCAGGTCTCGCATTTCAGACATGTCCCGTTGCGCACCAGCGTGAAATTCGCGCACTCGGGGCAGGCTTCGCCGACATAGCCCTTCATCCGCGCCTCGGCGCGTTTTTCGGCGATGCCGGTGATGGTCTTCGTCGGCTCGGTCCAGCCGAGCGTTGAGATCGCTTCCGCCGCTTCGTGGACGACTTCGGGCGTCGGCTCCGACCTCAAGGCTGTCGCCCCGCCGCCTTGCACCACCATCAGCCGGTCGGTCTTGGAGCGCAGCAATCCGCGCGAGACGACGGAGTTCGTCTCCGGCGCCTTGCCCTCATGCTGGCCTTTGCCGAGCACGTCATGGCCGACGTCCTCGGGCGAGACATGGGCGAGATCGTTGCGGCCAAGATAGGAGACGGCGAGTTCGCGGAACACATAGTCGAGGATCGAGGTCGCGTATTTGATCGCGTCATTGCCCTGCACAGGACCCGCGGGCTCGAAGCGGGTGAAGGTGAAGGCGTCGACATATTCTTCGAGCGGCACGCCATATTGAAGCCCGAGCGAAATCGCGATGGCGAAATTATTCATCAGGCTTCGGAAGGCCGCGCCTTCCTTATGCATGTCGATGAAGATTTCGCCCAACCGTCCGTCTTCATATTCGCCGGTGTGCAGATAGACCTTGTGGCCGCCGACCGTCGCCTTCTGAATGTAGCTCTTGCGCCGGTTTGGCAGCTTCTCGCGCTCGCGGATCACCTGATGCACGACGCGCTCGACGATGCGCTCGGCGATCGCCGCGGCGCGGGCCGGCATCGTGGCGGTCACGACTTCCTCGATGGCGTCCATCGCATCGATGTCGTCGTCGCCGGCGATGAGCTGCGCGGAGAGCGGCTGCGAGAGCTTCGAGCCGTCGCGATACAGCGCATTGGCCTTGAGCCCGAGGCGCCACGACAGCAGATAGGCCTGTTCGCAATCTTCGATCGAGGCGTCGTTCGGCATGTTGATGGTCTTGCTGATCGCGCCCGAGATGAAGGGCTGCGCCGCCGCCATCATGCGGATATGCGAGTCGACCGAGAGATAGCGCTTGCCGGTGCGTCCGCAGGGACTGGCGCAGTCGAACACCGGATAATGCTCGCGCTTCAGATGCGGCGCGCCTTCCAAGGTCATCGCGCCGCAGACATGCACATTCGCCGCCTCGATCTCGGATTTGGCGAAGCCGAGATGAGACAGAAGATCGAAGTTCTTGTCGTCGAGCGCGGCCGCCGGAACTTTCAACGTCCCGGTGAGGAAGTCGGGCCCGAGCGTCCATTTGTTGAAGACGAATTTGATGTCGAAGGCCGATGGCAGCGCCGCTTCGATCGCGGCGATTTTCTCGTCGGTGAAGCCGCGCGCGCGCAGGCTCGTGGTGTTGATCGTCGGCGCGTTGGAGAGCGAAGCATGGCCGACGGCGTAAGCCTCGATCTCGGCGATGTCGCTCTCGCGATAGCCGAGCGCGCGCAGACCCTCCGGCACGGCGCGGTTGACGATCTTCAAATAGCCGCCGCCGGCGAGCTTCTTGAATTTCACCAGCGCGAAGTCGGGTTCGATCCCGGTCGTGTCGCAATCCATGACGAGGCCGATGGTGCCGGTCGGCGCGACGACAGTGACCTGCGCATTGCGATAGCCGTAGAGTTCGCTTTGCGCGAGCGCTTTGTCCCAGGCGGCGCCGGCGCGCGCGATCAACAGCTGATCGGGACAGGCGGCCTTGTCGAGCGGCACGGGCATCATCGCGAGCTGCTCATAGCCGACGCGTTCGCCATGCGCGGCGCGGCGATGATTGCGGATCACCCGCAGCATCGCTTCGCGATTCTCCATGAAGCGCACGAAGGGCCCGCGCTCCTTGGCCATTTCGGCCGAGGTCGCGTAGCAGACGCCCGTCATGATCGCCGACAGCGCGCCGGCGATGGCGCGACCCGCCTCGCTGTCGTAAGCGACGCCCGACGACATCAGAAGCCCGCCGACATTGGCGAAGCCGAGGCCGAGCGTGCGATAGTCGTAGGAAAGCTGCGCGATCTCCTTTGACGGAAACTGCGCCATCAGCACCGAGATTTCGAGCACGACGGTCCACAGCCGCACGGCGTGTTCGTAAGAGTCGACGTCGATGCGCTTCGTCTCGGGATCACGGAACTGCAGCAGGTTCAGCGACGCTAAGTTACAGGCCGTGTCGTCGAGGAACATATATTCCGAGCACGGATTCGACGCGCGGATCGGGCCGCCCGCCGGGCAGGTGTGCCAGTCGTTGATCGTCGTATGGAACTGAATGCCGGGGTCGGCGGACGCCCAGGCGGCGTAGCCGATCTTCTCCCACAGCTCGCGGGCTTTCAGCGTCTTCGCGGCCTTGCCGTCGAGGCGACGGGTCAGCGTCCAGTCGCCGTCCTTTTCGACCGCCTGCAGGAACTCATCCGTGACGCGCACGGAATTGTTGGAGTTCTGGCCCGAGACGGTGAGATAGGCTTCGCTGTCCCAGTCGGTGTCATAGGTGTCGAAGTGGATGTCCTTGTAGCCCTGCCTGGCGAATTGGATGACGCGCTTGATGTAATTGTCCGGCACGTCGTTGCGGCGCGCGAGTTTGATCTCGCGCTTTAAGGCCGGATTGATCTCGGGGTTAAAGCAATCGTCGCCGGGGCCGTCGCAATTCAGGCAGGCGCGCATGATCGCCTTGAGATGCTTCTTGACGATCTTGGAGCCGGTGACGAGCGAGGCGACCTTTTCCTCTTCCTTCACCTTCCAGCCGATGAACTGCTCGACGTCGGGGTGATCGATGTCGACGACCACCATCTTCGCCGCCCGCCGCGTCGTGCCGCCGGATTTGATCGCGCCCGCCGCGCGGTCGCCGATCTTGAGGAAGGACATCAGGCCGGAGGACGAGCCGCCGCCCGAAAGCTTCTCCTTCTCGCCGCGCAGCTTGGAGAAATTAGTGCCGGTGCCGGAGCCATATTTGAACAGCCGCGCCTCGCGCACCCAGAGATCCATGATGCCGCCGTCATTGACCAGATCGTCGGCGATCGACTGGATGAAGCAGGCGTGCGGCTGCGGATGCTCATAGGCCGACTTCGACTTCACCATCTTGCCATTGGCGAAATCGACATAGAAATGGCCCTGGCTCGGCCCGTCGACGCCGTAAGCCCAGTGCAGGCCGGTATTGAACCATTGCGGGGAATTGGGCGCCGCCATCTGCATGGCGAGCATGTAGCGAAGCTCGTCGCTGAACGCCTGCGCGTCGTCCTCAGTGTCGAAATAGCCGCCCTTCCAGCCCCAATAGGCCCAGGCGCCGGCGAGACGGTCGAAGACCTGCTTGGCCGAGATTTCCGAAACGTGACGCTGATCCTTGGGGAGTTCCGACAGCGCCTCCGTATCGGCGACGGAGCGCCACAGGAAGGAAGGAACAGCGTTCTCTTCGACGCGCTTCAAGCGCGCCGGCACGCCGGCCTTGCGGAAGTATTTCTGCGCCAGAACGTCGGCCGCGACCTGGCTCCACTGGTTCGGGACGTCGATATTGTCGAGGGAGAAGACGATCGAGCCGTCGGGGTTGCGGATTTCGCTCTTCGTCGTGCGGAACGCGATATTCGCGTATGGAGATTCGCCAGCCTTGGTGTAGCGCCGCTCAATTTTCATCGTTCCATCCCCTCAAGGCGCAGGCGTCCGCCCGCGCGCAGCCGCTCGCCGGCCCGCGATGCAATTCTTGACCAATTCGGAACTCGAAAGAAACGCGCTCCGCGTTCGCGGATTGTTGCGCCGCGTTGGAAAGCACGCTGGTAACGAGGGTAACGCCCACGCAAAGCGACGCTCACGTCCGGCTGGCGCCGGGGACGGCCGAACTCCGCTGGGAACGTTCGCCGCGTCGTCATTCCGTGATGCCTCCAGACTGCGCGAGTCTTCCGACGCCGTCAAGATGTAGTGGTGAAAAATTAATAGAACGACAATATGTGGACAATTTAGTGGATAATGGGGAAAATTCCAGTCGCCCCAGGGAGCAGCCTCCGCCATCTCGCGAGATTCGGCAAGGGGAGTCCTTTCGGGGTGGAGTTGCGACAATCAAGCCGCTGCGCGCGCGTCGCGAAGCGCCAATTCTGAACTGGCGTCCTCGTCCTTCGAGACGCGGCCTTCAGCGGCTCCTCATGATGATGACGGCTTCTCACGGCGCCAAGAAGGCGCGCCGTCGCCGTCAGCTCCATCAAGCAAAGCGAGCGACTCTCGCACGCTCAGGCGCGCTTCCGCAGCGAGCGCCTTGCGGTCCTTGCCCTTCGTCTCGATCGGCGCGCCGAAGATGATTTGGCATTGTGCGCGGCCGCGCTTCATCAGGCTCCACAGATGCGGCAGGAAGGTCATGTCGCCATACCAGCCGACATCGATCCGGCGCGCGCCGTCGGAATAGGCGATCGCGACCGGCGCGAGCGCCGGCGTCTCGCCGCGCGCGGCCATTGCCTCCAGCGGCGCGAAATGCGCCGAGCGAAACGGCAGAACGTCAGCGCCGTCGCTCGACGTGCCTTCGGGAAAGACGACGAGATCGCCGCCCGCGCGCATAACGTCGACGAGCGAGTCGTTGACGCGCGCGACATCCTGCCTTGCGCCGCGCTCGACGAAGACCGTGCCCTGCAGCCGCGCCAGCAGTCCGAGTACGGGCCAGTTCGCGACCTCGCGCTTCGCCAGAAAGACGAATGGAGAGAGGCTCGCCAGCGCGATGATGTCGGTCCAGGAGACATGGTTGGCGACGACGAAGCGCGGCGCGTCGCTGGGCAGGGCGCCCTGCGCCTCGACCCTAATGCCGATGATGGCGCAGATCGCGCGGCAGAAGCGCGTCTGGATCGCGTGCTGAATCGGCCAGCCGCGCCGGCGCGCCAATAGCTGCAGCGGGACGAGGAAGACGAAGGCGCCGGCCAGCGTGAGGGCAAAGGCGAGCGCGCGCAGATAGGGCATCCCGACGAGATGAAGTTGCGATGAGACGATCGTGTGACAGATCGCGTCGCTAGAGCGCGCTGCGAAAAAGTGGGAACCGGTTTTTCGCGTAATGCGCGCTCTAAACTTTTGGAACGATCACGTTGTCTGCATTTGGGCGATTCCGCCCAAATGCAGCGTGATCTAGTTGGCGGCGCGCCAAAGGTCGAGCGCGGCGACGGCGGATGAGAACGCAAAACTGCTTTGCAGATTTCAGTTTCGCTCGCGTTGTGCGGCGCACCGACGCTTGGCCTTGTCCGGCGCGCTCCGGCAGCGCACAATGGTTTTTGACATTCAGCCCTTTGGCTGCGGATTCCAGCTCGATTATCTGAAAGCGGCATCATGTTTGAAGGGCTGCGACTTTTCAGCGCTCGTTGCTTTTTCGGCGCGACTTCCTCTCCTTCCCGATCATGGCGGGGAGTCGTAGCGGCGCTCTTCGCGCTCGCGGCCAGTCATGACCTTTCTTTCGCGCAGCAAGCGCGGACTGGCGGCGTTCTCGTTGACGGCGACGCTGTGGCGACGGGGTTTTCCGGCGCGACGGCGCCGACGCTCATCGCGCCGCAGGTTAATCCGGTCGACCAAACCCTTATCGATCTTAACGGGCCGGCGCTGCGCGTGATCGATCTTCAGGGACCTTTCGCGCCGCCGCAGGCGCAGCTTCTGCAGACGCCCAAGCCCTTCACCCTCACCGCCAGCCAGATCGGCCAAGTGTTCGCGGTCGCATTGGACAATGCGTCGCCGCCGAATATTTACGCCGCCGCGACTTCCGCCTATGGGCTGCCGATCGTCGCGCCGAATCCGAGCGGCGCGGGCGCGCCGGTTCGAGCAAAGCAAGGGGCGCCAAACGCGAGTTTCATGCCGGGCCTATTTGGACCCGCAGCGCTTCGAGGCGGCCCCGGCTCGATCTGGCGCATCGATGGCGCGACGGGCGAAACTCGGCTGTTCGCCAATGTGACGCTTGACCAGACGCCGAATCCCGGCCCCGCGCTCGGCGGGCTCGCTTTTGACGCCGTCTCCAACAACCTGTTCGTGGCCGATCGCGGCACGGGCATGATTCACCGTTTCGACATGTCCGGCGTGGAGCGCAGTCGCTACGACCATGGCGTGCAGGGGCGGCCCGGCGCCGGCCTGCCGCCGACGCCGTTCAATTCGTCCGCTCGTCTCGACATCGCCAGGGCGCAGTTCCGAACCGACGACCCCTCGACATGGGGGTACGCGCCCCCCGAACGCCGGGTTTTCGGCCTCGCGATTCACGCCGGCCGACTTTTTTACGCGGTCGCGGAGGGCCTGCAGATCTGGTCGGTGAGCGTTATGCCGGACGGATCATTCGCGCCCGATGCGCGGATCGAGGTCACCGCGCCGCCCGGCGCGGGCGCGACGGAAATCTCAAAGATCGCCTTCGACGAGCAGGGGCGGATGCTGCTCGCCGAGCGCGCCGCTCCCACTGGCGCGTATGATTTCGCCGCATTGGCGCGGCCCGGAATTGGGCGTGTCCTGCGCTACGCGCCGGCGGCCGGAAGCGACGGCGCCGCCTGGCAGGCGGCTCCCGACGAATATGCGATCGGTTTCTTCGGCGAGATGAGAAACGGCGATGGCGGCGTCGCGCTCGGCTATGGTTATGATCCGGCGGGCAAGCTCAATCGCGGTTCCTGCGGCGGTTTTGTTTGGTCGACGGGGGAGCAGTTGCGGGTTTCCGCCAACGCCAATCTCATCGCCGATCTGGCCAAGGGCGGGCCTGCGAATGTCAATGGCGTGCAGGGCAATGGCGCCGACCTCGTTCGGCCGGCCAATGCGCCGCCGACAGCGAGTTATTTCGTCGACTTTGATGATCGCTTCGACGATCCGAACGCCCGCGGCGTTCTCGGCGACGTCGCGATCCGTCGCAATTGCGCGGCCGCGCCCGGTGCGCCTGCGGCCCCCCAACCGGCGCCCGCCGCGCCGATGGGTCCTGCGCCGGGGCCGACGCCTGGACCCGGTCCCGGACCCGGTCCTGGGCCTGCGCCCGCGCCGGGTCCCGGACCAGGGTTTGGACCGGCGGAAGGCGGCTTCCTTCCCTGGATAGATGAAGACGGCCCAGGCCCCTGGTGGGACGATGGTCCGCCGCCGCCGCCGCCGATTTGCCCCCCGGGCTCGCATCTCGCGACAAACGGCCTGCAATGTTGTCCCCTGGGCCAGATCCCAGGCTTTGGAGGCGTGTGTCAGCCGATATGCCCCAACGGGGCCGCTGGCCTTGAATGCTGGCACGGATTCCAGCCAGGTCATGGTCCTGGTCCTGGGGGTCCGGGCATTTGCTGGAATGGCGTGGCCCCGACGAAAATTCCGGGTTGCGCGCCTAACACGCTCGCCTGCAACAAATGCCCGAAATCGCCGCTGAAGAAGTGCCCCGCCGGGTTCAATCTGGTCACCGCCCCGCCGGGCGTTCCAGCCGTCACATGGCTCTGGAGCAATGCGACTTGCGTGGCGAGCCCGGCTCAGGCGGCTTGTTCGCCCGGCACGACTTTTTGCGCGGCGTGGGGGACGTGCGCCGCCGGCGCGCAGGTCGGCCTGGACGGCCTGTGCCACCCGGCCATGTGTCCCGGGGGTCAGACCGCCTTTCGCGTCAACAAATGCTGTTTGAACGGCGCGACGCCGAATGCGCTTGGCCAGTGTCCGGGCATTCCCGCGCCGCCGCTGTGGTTCCTCGACTTTCTCGCGACGGGAAGCGGGCCCTGCATTCCGCCGAACTGCTCCCATTTTGAGTTCACAATCGTCGGAGGCGAGCGCTTCGGTCGCGGGTCGCTCACGCAGCGGATCACTTTGCCGCCCGGGTCCGACTTCCCCGAGGCGCGCGTCACCCGCGCCCCCAAATATTGCCCCGCTTCGAGGTGGTCATGCTCGAAGGAGGGCGATGTCTTCACCTGCGGCGTCGAAGATTGCGGGCTCGCGGCGGGCGATCAGGTCGTGGTGCGGCTTGAAGGAAAAGTCGCTCCTCAGCTGACTGAGCCGCCTCCCACGCCAATCGAGAAAACCGCGTGCGGCGTCCTCGAATGGCGCGAGATGACCGGTCGCAGTCCCGCCGCGACCGCTGATCAGCCGCCCGGCGAAGCGCGCAAGGCGCCAACGCCGCAACGACAAGCGCAACGGGAAACGACGGGCGGCGTCGTCACGCCCAGCAAGAAGGCCTGCTGGACGATTCTCATCGAAGGGAAGACGCCGGTGACGCCCTCTTGTCCGCCCAATTACGCCGCCACCGCAGACGGGCAGTGTTGCCTGAGCGCGCAGATCACCTCGGGCGGCGTTTGTTGTCCAGCTGGGCAGCGACCGGACGCGCAGAGAGCGGCTTGCGTCGCCGCCTGTCCCGCCGGCCGCGTTTGGAACGGCGCGGCCTGCGCCTGCCCGCCTGGCGCAACCGAACGGCGGGGGCGATGCGTCGGCAGGAAATTCACGCCGTCGCTTCCGGTTCCGCCGTTGCCGGTCATCGAGCGCCAGGCTTGCCCGCCGGGGACGGTGGGCAGATGGCAGCCGAATTGCCGGCCGATCGTCGTGCGGGAGCCCTGTCCGCCGGGGACGGTGGGCAGATGGCAGCCGAATTGCCGGCCGATCGTCGTGCGGGAGCCTTGCCCGCCGGGGACGGTGGGCAGATGGCAGCCGAATTGCCGGCCGATCGTCGTGCGGGAGCCCTGTCCGCCCGGCACGATCGGCAGATGGCAGCCGAACTGCCGGCCGATCGTCGTGCGGGAGCCCTGTCCGCCCGGCACGATCGGCAGATGGCAGCCGAACTGCCGGCCGATCGTCGTGCGACAGCCCTGTCCGCCCGGCACGATCGGCAGATGGCAGCCGAATTGCCGGCCGATCGTCGTGCGGCAACCTTGTCCTCCGGGCACGGTGGGCAGATGGCAGCCTTACTGCCGTCCGATCACAGAACGGCGCCCTTGCCCTCCAGGCACGGTTGGCGCGCCGCCCAACTGCCGGCCGATTTTCAGGCAGCCGCCGACGGGAGGTCAAACGCCGGGATGGCCGGGGCAAAGATCGCCGGATTCGAGAGGGCGGGGCTTTGGCGTTCCCCTGTTCCAAAGGTGAGAAGCAAAGTTTCGACGCCGCCGAGCTGCGTTGGTCTCGCCGCGCCGCGCTGCTTGCTTGACGCCGCCGCTTCCGGCGCCCTTATGTGCGGCCTGCCGCCTCATCGGGGCGGCCAGGGTCAGGATTCTCGGGAGAACCTTATGACGTTTGTGCTTGCGCGCCGCGCCTTTGCCGTTGCGGCCCTCTCGCTTCTTGCCGCCGGACTGCTCGCTGCGCCGGCTCTGGCGCATGGCCCCTCGCGCCAGAAGGTCGTCGAAAAGATCGAGATCGACGCGCCCGCCGCGAAAGTGTGGGAGATCATCGGCAATTTCCAGGATCTCAGTTGGCATCCCGGCGTCGCCAAGACGGAAGGAACCGGCGGCAATTCCGCCGACGCCAAGCGCAAGCTGACCTTGAAAAACGGCGGCGTCATCGATGAGACGCTCACCAAATATGACGCCGAGGGCAAGTCGATGAGCTACAAGATCGACGTCGTCGACGTGAAGGTGCTGCCGGTCAATAATTACGCTGCGACAATCAGCGTGAAGGAAGAGGGCGGCAAGAGCGTCGTCGAATGGAAGGGCGCCTTCTATCGCGGGTTCATGAACAATGACCCGCCGCCGGAGCTTTCCGACGAGGCAGGGGTTAAGGCGGTGACCGATGTCTATAAGGCTGGTCTCGCCGCGTTGAAGGCGAAGGCGGAGGGCAAGTAAGCGCCGCGCCATGCGCCAAGCGCAAGTAAACATCGCGCCAGACCATATCGCCGCAACGCGCCGGCGCTTTCTCGGCGGCGCGGCGGCGCTCGCTTTGTTGCTGCCGGTCGCCGCGCGCGCGGCGCATGGCGCTTCGCCGCTCAAGGTGGTCGAGACGGCGCTGGTCGATGCGCCGCCTGAAAAAGTCTGGGCGATTGTCAGCGACTTCGCCCACGCCGACTGGCTGCCGGGCGTCGCCCGCGTCGAAGCGTCTGGCGGCGATATTCCCGACCGTGCACGGCGCCGGCTGATCATGGCCGACGGCGGCGTCATCGAGGAGCTGCTGACCAAGCGCGACACGGAGCGGATGATGCTCGGCCTGCATCGCGAGGGCGACGACGTGAAGCGGTTGCCCGCGACCAATTACACCGCGCTGATTACGCTGCGGCCGGCTGAGAACGGCGGAACGCAGGTCGAGTGGAAGGCGCGCTTTTATCGCGGCCATCCGACGAACGATCCGCCGCCGGAACTGAACGACGATGTCGCCATCGCCGCGGTGACGGCGCTCCAGCGCGCTTTTCTTGCGGCGTTGAAGGCGAAGGCGGAGGGGCGTATCCCCTCTCCCCGCCCTTAGCGGGGAGAGGGGGCCACGCTTTTGATTTTGAATCATGGCCCCTTGATGTTTGAGACGATCAAGCTGGCGCGAAATGCCACCTACGAGGACACGATTTCCGGCTTGCCGAGAATGCGGGCGGGACCTATTCAGTGAAGCCGAGCGCATGCGCGACCGGCTCGCGGAAATCAAAAACGATATCAGACCTGGCCCCGCAAATTTGAACAGTGAGATAAGTGGATTTTCTGCCTGACGGCGGCGAGGATTCTCGCCGCGAATCAGGAGTATTCGATGATGAAGAGACCGCGCCGCAATCATACGGCGGCCTT
>VGDY01000085.1 GCA_016869555.1 Alphaproteobacteria bacterium
GGCGCTCGCAAAGCGCATGGCGAACGCCGTCCCATCGAACGAGCATCTTGCTCAAACCGCGAAAGCCGCATAGCATTCAGGCCAGCAACGCCGATTTCCGCTTTTCAACATCAAGCGGGACATCCCCAATGAATAAGAATGATGCGAGTAAGAAGAAAGCGAGCGTCGGCGTCGTACTTGCCTTCTATGTTATCATGGCGCTTTTCGGCGTTGCCGGCATAGAAATCATACTTAGGTTGCAGCAAATATTCGGGCCGGTTTATGAATTGGAATTCACCAGTTTGATCAATCAGACGCCGTCGGACGTCGTCAATCATGCGCCCAATACGAGCGTCGCGATCGCCGGGCGAAAATTCGACAATTTAGGCGTCCGGCAGTATTCATCTCTCGAACGCCCCGAGAATTGTACGCAATCCAAGAAGGTCCTCTTTCTCGGGGATTCGTTCATGGAGGGCTACGACGAGGCGCATACGATTCCGTTTCTCATAGCGAAATCGCTCGCCAAGGAAAGTATTTGCGTCGAGCCGTTTAATGCAGGATTGTCGTCCTATTCTCCGGCGATATTTGTGCCGCAGATCAGGATGCTCTATCCGATCATCAAGCCTGATTATATTATCATCGATATTGATGAGACGGATTTCTACGACGATAATTTTCGCTATAAGCAGTTTATCGCCAGAGACGCGCTTGGCAGAAACATTGCCGTGAAATCCGGAAGCGGCTATCGCGAGGTCATGTCTGAAGTCGACGGCGTCAGAGCCCAAAACCTATATATTATGAGACTGATCAAAATTCAGTTCTCGAAATATTTGAAGCTGATCAGTTCCGCTTCGGGGCAACGGACAAGCGAAAATGCCGCCATTTTTGAATTATCCATGCTGGGCGCCGATTCGGCGCGGGCCAAGTTCAACGAGGAACTAACCTTTTTTAAAAACAATATTCAGGAAATAATCGATGCGCTGAAGGAATATAACTTCGACCTGGATCATCTTATGTTTATAAGGCACCCGCATCTCGAACATCTGAGCGGCGGCGCCGGCGGACCGGCGTTTAACAACGTGATTTTCGAGGCGGTTAAAGAAGTAGCCGCTGCCAATAACGTCAAAATCTACGACTCTCTGCCCGATCTTCAGGCCGCGTTCAACGGCCAGCCGGAAGCATATTACTTCAAGAACGATATGCATTTTAATTTTAAGGGCATGGGCGCCTACAGCGCGGCGGTGAGCGCGCAACTGGCGCCGATGCTCGCGAAATGAATCGCTGATGTTCCGTGAGTTAATTACGAATTGCGCGCTCGGGGATCAGGCGCGTTGGATCAGAACGGGTGATACTGATAGAGCCAGTTCTCCGAAAGCGTTTCGTCGCCGTTCTTGAGGAAGAGGCGCATTTCGACGGGCTCGGGGCCTTGCACCGTCAGGTCGAATTGCGCCCGCCAATGGCCGGCCACATTGTCGAACACCGCTTCGGTGAAGACGTAGGAGAAGGTTCCGCGCGAGGCCCATAACACGGGTTCTGGCTTCACGCCGAAGGGGAGCTTCGCCAGCGGCTCGCCGAGAAACTCGACCATGAATTTGCGCACGCCCTTGGGCCGCGGTTTGCCGGGCTGGCCGCCATTGCCCAGTCTGGTCGCGACGCAGCGCGCGAGCTTGGTTGGGAAGGGCTCGTCGGCGAGCCAGTGCAGCCGATAGGAATATTCGAACGAGGCGCCGGGAACGGCGGGTTTCTCGGGCACCCAGACGACGACGACATTGTCGTGAATTTCGTCGTCGGTCGGGATTTCGATGAGTTGAATCGCGCCCTTGCCCCACTCGCCCTTGGGTTCGATCCACACGCTCGGGCGGCGATCGTAAAAGACATTGTCGAGATAGTGGTCGTAATTGCGATCGCGCTGCATCAGGCCGAAGCCCTTGGGATTCACGTCGCCGAACGCCGACGCCATCACCCGGTTGGGATTGTTCAACGGCCGCCACAGGCGTTCGCCGGCGCCGGTCCACATGCTCAGCCCGTCGGAATCATGCACTTCCGGCCGCCAGTCGATCGCTGTCGGCTTCGCGGTCTCCGAGAACCAGAACATCGAGGTCAGCGGGGCGACGCCGAAGCGGGTGAAGGCGCCGCGCAGATAAAGCGAGCAATCGATGTCCATGACGACGCCCTTGCCGCGCGTCATCAGGAATCGATAGGCGCCAACGATCGAAGGGCCCTCGAGCAGCGCATTCAGCACGACGCCGTCGGCCGTCTCCGGTCCGATGTATACCTCGGTGAAATCGGGGAACTCCTCATTCGTTCCCATTTGCCATGTGTCGAGCGCGACGCCGCGCGCCGACATGCCATATTGGCGCAATTCGCCGATGGCGCGGAAATAGGACGCGCCGAGAAAAGCGACCCAGTCGTTCCGCTTCCAGTCGAGCGCGCCGTCCTTGGCCTCCTGAATGCGAAATCCCGCAAAACCGGCTCCGGGCGGCAGTTTTCGCGCGATCGAATCCGCCGGCATGTTGAAGTAGCTGGTGTCGTAGAGAACCTCGCGCGCCTCGCCGTTTTCGACGACGCTCATGCGCACGGCCTTTTTGAAGAACATGCCGAGATGAAAGAACTCTACAGGGAAGCGCTCCTTTGTGTCGGCGAAGAGCGCGTGATCGGTGTTGTAGGTGATCTGTCCCCACTTCTCGTAATCGATCTGCGAGGTGATTTCCGGGGAGGGGATGTTCGGCTTGCGATAGGGCTCCTTGATCAGCCGTTGCGCCGTCTGCTTGAGCGTTTCGAAGGAGAATGGTTGCGGCTCGCCGAGCCGGAGATTGGAGACGCTCGTCGCCGCCTCGCCGCGGGACGTTCCGACGGCGCCCATCGCGCTCGTCGCCGCCGCCGCCTTGAGAAACGAGCGACGATCCTGCTTCTCGACCATCTCGGCGTCCTTGTTGCGAATTTTGGGAGATGCGCGCTTGGAGTCGCGCCCGCCGCGAGTGTTTCGTGGGGCGCGAGGCATGGGGCGCGAGACCCTTTATTCAGCCGCGGATCGGCTCATTGCGGATGGCGGTCCGCATGAAGAAGTAGAGGCCGATGAGGCCGGCGAGCGAGAAGATGATTTCGAGCGCCCGGCTGACAAGCGGATCGAGCTGGAACAGGCCGCCGAGCGCCCAGCCCGCCGCCCAGGAGGCGCCGACAAGCTCGGTGCCGACGAGGATCGCCACGGCGACGAGCGTCGACAGATGTAGATAGTTGATCGGCTTCTCGCTCATGACGCCATTCTCGAGCTGGCCTCTTAAACAGCGGCCGCGCCGCGCTTCAGCCGTGCTATCGCAAAGACCGCCGCAAGGCAAGCCGCGACCGGCTCGGGCGGGCGCGAAAAGAAACGATACGACGCTGATTTGGAATGTGAATCGGGCGCTACGCCGCCGCTGAGGCCGGGCCTCGAACCTTTCCGCTTGTATGTTTTGGCGCCGCAACGATAATCGGCGCCTCCTCAAGCGCGGCGCATTTGCGGCGCGCGGCGCGAAAGGGCGAAGCTTGTCGCAACCCGCCAGCAAAAGCTATCTCAACCGCAAATCCGTCCTTCTCATCATCGCCGAACACAACGCCGCGGAGGGCGACGGCCTCAAACGCGCGCTCGGCTGGGCGTCGTTGATGTCGCTGGGAGTCGGCGGAATCATTGGCGCCGGCATTTTCGTGCTGACCGGCACGGCGGCGGCGAACTACGCCGGACCCGGCGTGATGATCTCTTTTATTCTATCGGGGCTCGCCTGCGCCTTTGTCGCCCTCTGTTACGCCGAACTTGCGTCGCTCATCCCTGTCGCGGGGAGCACCTACACATACACTTATGTGACGCTCGGCGAGATTTTCGCCTGGATCATCGGCTGGAACCTCATTCTGGAATATGCCGCTGGCGCCGCAACGGTCGCCGTTGGCTGGGCCGGCTACTTCAATCGCGTGATGCAAGGGCTCGGCATCCATGTGCCGCCCGAGCTGACCACCGCCTTTTTCGCCGATCCGACCGCGCCTGGGGCGCCGCCTGGCGCTGTGCATGGGTTGTTTAACGTCCCCGCCGCTGTGATCATCCTGTTGCTCACCGCGCTGCTCGTGCGAGGCACGAGCGAGTCGACGCTCTTCAACAACATCATCGTCGCGATCAAGGTCGTGGTCGTGCTGATGGTGATCATTGTCGGCGCCGCGCATATCGACGGCGCCAATTGGACGCCGCTCATTCCCGACAACGCCGGCGAATTCGGCGCCTACGGCTGGAGCGGCGTGGTGCGCGGCGCATCGGTCGTTTTCTTCGCCTATATCGGATTCGACTCGGTTTCGACCGCGGCGCAAGAGGCTCATAATCCGCAGCGGGACGTGCCGATCGGCATCATCGGCTCGCTCATCATCTGCACGATCCTTTACGTTGCCGTCGCGGCGGTCGCGACCGGCGTCGTCAACTACAAGGAGCTCGGCGTCCCCGATCCCATGGCGCTGGTGATGGATCGCACCGGCGTGTCGTGGCTCGCCTGGGCCGTGAAACTCGGCGCGCTTGCCGGACTGACGACGGCGATTCTGGTGCTGCTTTACGGACAGACGCGGATCTTCTTTTCAATGGCGCATGACGGGCTGTTGCCGCCGATCTTCGCCAGGCTTCACGCCGAATGGCGCACGCCTGCGGTGAGCCAGACACTGGTCGGCGTGGTCGTGGCGCTCGCGGCGGGTTTGTTGCCGCTGGATATTCTCGGCGAGATGGTGAGCATTGGCACGCTGGCGGCTTTCGCGCTGGTCTGCCTCGCGGTGATCAAGCTGCGCAAAATGCATCCGGAAATCAGGCGTCCGTTCCGCGCGCCTGGCATTCCCTGGCTGCCGATCGCGGGAATTTTGTCCTGCTTCGCGCTGATGGCCGCGCTGCCGCTCGACACATGGCTGCGGCTACTGATCTGGACGGCGATTGGGATAGGGATTTACTTCCTCTATGGGTTTAAGCACGCCAAGCGGGCCAACTGACCGGACCGCGCGCCGAGGATAAGGTCGAAAGGCGCGGGTCATGGAACTCTGGGTTTCCTGGGAGGTTATGATTTAGGTCAATCATCCGTCGTTGGGGCGGGACGGCCGGCATCACTTTTTTGGAAAAGTCGAGCGGGGATCGTTCAACATGAATGCGCCGGCGATTGTCTGGTTTCGCAATGACTTGCGCATTGCAGACCATCCGGCCCTCACTGCGGCGGCGCGGACCGGCGCCCCGCTGGTTGCGCTTTACATCCTGGACGACGCGAGCCCCGGGCAATGGCGACCGGCGGGGGCCGCTCAGTGGTGGCTGCACCACTCCCTCGCGGCGCTGTCTCAGACGCTCGCCGCACGGGGCGTGCAGCTGACGCTGCGCCGCGGGCGCGCCCAATATGTGTTTGAACAAATCATCGCCGAGACCGGCGCCGGCGCGGTCTTCTGGAACAAGCTCTACGAACCCTGGGCGATCAGGCGGGACGAGGAGATCATTGCGCAACTGCGCGATGACGGCGTCGAAACCCATAGCTTTCAAGAGTCCTTGCTGTTCGAACCGCTATCGCTTCGCACCAAGCAGGGTGAGAGTTTCCGCGCGTTCACACCCTTCTGGCGGGCATGTCTAGCGGCGGCGCCGCCCGATGCGCCTTTGCCGGCGCCCAAAAGCCTGCACGCCGCGCTGCTTCCGCCGGACAGCGACGACCTCGACGCCTGGCGGTTGCTGCCGCAGAACCCCGACTGGGCCGGCGGCATGCGCAAGGTCTGGCTTGTCGGCGAGACCGCGGCCCGCGCCGAACTGGCGGATTTCGCGCGCCACCATGTCGCCGACTACAAGGCTGAACGCGACTTCATGGGCCGAGTCGGCGTCTCACGGCTCTCCCCGCATCTGCACTTCGGCGAATTGTCGCCGCGAGACGTCTGGCATGCGATCAGCGAGCCGGCCAGCATCGGCGGCGAAGCCTATTTACGCGAACTCGGCTGGCGCGAATTCTGCCATCACCTGCTGATCGCTCATTGGGACTTGCCCGACCGACCGCTCGACAGGAATTTCGAGCGCTTTCCCTATCGCGACGACGAAACGGCGCTCAACGCCTGGCGAAACGGCCAGACCGGCTATCCGCTCGTCGATGCGGCCATGCGCGAATTGTGGATCACCGGATGGATGCACAATCGCGCGCGGATGGTTTCGGCGAGCTTTTTGATCAAGCACCTTCTCATCGACTGGCGGGAGGGCGAGCGCTGGTTCTGGGACACGCTGGTCGACGCCGATCTCGCCAACAACAGCGCCAATTGGCAATGGGTGGCGGGCTGCGGCGCCGACGCCGCGCCTTATTTCCGGATTTTCAATCCGACGCTGCAGGGCGAAAAATTCGATCCTGACGGCGCTTATGTACGCCAATATATTCCGGAGCTGGCGGGCCTCGACGCGCGCTACATCCATCGTCCCTGGGCGGCTCCCGAGGAGGTCCTGCGCGCGGCCGGCGTTAGGCTCGGCGACAATTATCCCCATCCGATCGTCGATCATGCGCAGGCGCGCGAGCGCGCTCTCGCGGCTTTCGATTCGATGCGGCGGCAGCCGTCGCTGCGCGAGGCGTAAGCGCTCGCCAATTGCGCCGCGACCCGGTAAAGCCGGCGGCATGGTTCAACCCGTCCGTCCCTTCGAAGAAATCCGCATCTTGCTGGCGGCGCTGCCTGGCCCCGATCTGGAGGCAAAGGAGGCGGCCCGCGCCCGCGCCCGCCTGCTGACCAAGCCGCCGGGCGCGCTTGGCCGGCTTGAGGAAATCGTCGAATGGCTGGCCGCCTGGCAGGGCAGGGCGACGCCGTCGATCGAGCGCCCGCTGGTCGCGGTTTTCGCCGCCAATCATGGCGTCGTCGCCCAGGGCGTTTCAGCTTTCCCCGCGAGCGTCACGCAGCAGATGGTGGCGAATTTTCTCTCCGGCGGCGCGGCGATCAATCAAATCTGCGAGGCCCATGGCGTCGGCCTGAAAGTCTATGAACTCGCGCTCGAGCGGCCGACGGCGGATTTTACGCAAGCGCCGGCCATGGACAAGCGCGAGGCGGCGGCGACCTTCGCCTATGGGATGGAGGCGATTGACGGAGAGGTCGACCTGCTGGCGCCGGGCGAGATGGGCATCGGCAATACGACGAGCGCGGCGGCGATCTATGCGGCGCTCTATGGCGGGCCGGCGTCGCGCTGGACGGGGCGCGGCACGGGCCTCGACGACGCCGGCCTAGCGCGCAAGAACGCCGCGATCGACGCCGCGCTGGCGTTGCACGGACCGCATCTGACTGATCCTTTGGAGATTTTGCGCCGGCTCGGCGGGCGTGAAATCGCGGCGATGATGGGCGCCATCGCGGCGGCGAGGCTCAACCGCGTTCCCGTCGTGCTCGACGGCTATGTCGCCTGCGCCGCAGCTGCGTTGCTCTATGCGATTGCGCCCGATACGATCGCCCATTGTGTCGCCGGCCATGTCTCGGCGGAAGGCGCCCATCGCGTGGTCTTGGCGCGGCTCGGCAAGCGTCCGCTGCTTGATCTCGACATGCGGCTTGGCGAAGGCTCGGGCGCCGCGCTCGCCGTCGGGGTGATCAAAGCGGCGCTGTCGTGTCACCGAGACATGGCGACGTTCGAAAGCGCCGGCGTGTCGAAGAAATCGAAATAATCGGCCGTGGTTCGGCCCGCTCTCAAGAAACTGTCATATCCGCATGCGCATTGAATGAGAAGTCGAACGCTTGCCGCTGAACCGCTAAGGAGCGCGGTTTGATGATCTCACTTCTATCCACCTACTCGGGCCTGATCTTGATCGCGGCTCTCGCTGCCGCGCTTCTGTTTCATCTCAGCCGGATGCTGGGCCGGCAGCGATGGGTTCATGCGGCCTACGCCGCCGCGGCCTTAGGGCTAATCTATCTGATGGGCGCCGCCGCCTTCGGCTGGGCGTTCGCCGGCGAAGGCGCGTTGCTGTGGGTCTATCTCGCGCTATTCATCCTCGCAGCTGTGGTGTCCGCGCGACGGCGTCTGGAGCTCGGCGCAATCGGCCTGCCGTGGCTCTCTGCGCTGATCCAGCTCGGGGTCGTCACCTATATGTTCGCGCCGGAATCATTCCGGAAGCCTCCGGTGACGGCGGCGCTGTTCCTGTATTTCGTCTTCGAGGCGCTTGTCTGGCTGCGCGGGCGGGAGGACGAGCCGGCGACGCAGGGGGACGACGACGATCAGAAACGGCCGCCGCTCTTCCCGCCGCCGCGGCGGCGCGGGGTCGCCGAAGTTTCCCTTGCTGTCACGGCTGTTGCGATCGCCTATCTACTCTTCGTCGGGCCGCGCACGGCCAACGTCGGTCCGGACTCGGCGACGGCGCAGCAACACGAGCCGCAGATCGAAGAGGCCGCCGCAACCGGCGAGACGGCGGCCCCCGCGGAGACCGCAGCTTCGAATGAGGCGGCAAGTTCGGGGAGCGCAACGGGCGAACAGCCGGAAATTGCGCCCCAGGTCGCAACCAGCGAACCCACAGCGGCGCCCGCGCCTGCCGCGGCGAAAGACCCAGGCGTTTATGCTGCCCGGGCTGGGGACACGTTCAAATCCATCGCCAGGCGCCTTTACGGAACGGCGGACAAATGGCGCGCGCTCGCCGACGCCAATCCCGAGCTGAAAGCGAAGAAATTCCGCGCCGGCCAGCTCATCAGACTGCCGTCGGCGCCGACCCCGTGACCCATACGGGATAGCGCCGCGCGCGTTAAAGCGCCGCGTCCGAACCGGTCTTCACGCCCGCGTCAGAGGCGGAGACCTGCAGCGTCTCCTGCTCGGTCATGACGAAATCGAGCCGCTGGTCGTGCGGCTCGACCGGCACATGATCCGCTTCCTGGCAGGAATAGGCCACCCCGATCGCGATCACGGGCTTTTTGCCGCGAAGCGCCAACAGCGTGGCGTCATAAATCCCGCCCCCATAGCCAAGCCGACAACCGCGCCGGTCGAAGGCGGCGAGCGGCGAAAACACGATGTCGGGATCATAGGCGGGCCTGTCTTCGGCGGGCTCAGAGAGGCCGAACGGTCCCTTGACGAGGTCGTCGCCGGGCGTGAAGGCGCGGAAGATCAGCGGCTGACGGACCTTGTGCATCACCGGGAGCGTCACGCGGCAGCCTTGCGCGGCGAGCGCGTCGATGAGCGGGCGCGTGTTGAGTTCGCTGCGGATCGGCCAATAGACCGAGACGATCGGTGCGTCGAGCGCGAGCCGCGCAACGAGCGCGAGCCCCCGCGCGGCGATCGAGGCGGCGGCCTCATGGGCTTCACGCGGCGAGGCGAGATCGCGCCGCGCCAGCGAACGGCGCCGCAGCTCGGCTTTAAGATCGCTCATGCGAGAGCAATAACAGGGAAGGAGAGTGCGGGCCACAAGAGCCGTGGGACATCGATCCCGGGAACCTACAACGTAGGTGGGCGCCATGTGGCCAAGCCCACGAGCGAGGCCAGGGACAGCTCCCATAAGGATCGATAAGGCCCCGGGGAATAATAGTCCTGCACGCACCCCGCAGCGCCGCTTGGTGAATGTAGCCTTCCGCGCGTCGCGGCGCCAGTAGGCGTTTCGCTTATGCGAGCGCCAGCTCCAATGGCGCCGACCTTGCCGCTTCGTTGCGCTCCGACGAGACTCGCTCGATCCGCGTCAGCGTAAACAGTCCGAAGGGCGCGAGCGGGCGGCGCTCGACGAGCTTCATGTGCGGATTCCGGTCGATCCAGTCGCCGATGATCGACCAGGGGAATTGCGGGCGCCAGCCGAGCTTGGGCGCCATATGGCGGTCGAGCCAAGCTTCGAACAGCGCGACGGCGTCGTCCTTGCCGCTCACATGGTTGACGAGAACGATTTCGCCGCCCGGCCGCAGCACGCGGGCGAGTTCGTCGAGCACGGCCTGAGGTTCAGGGACGACCGTCAGCATGTAGGGAGCGACAACGCAGCCGAAGGTCGCGTCGGGGAAAGCCATCCGCGTCGCGTCCATCTTCACGAGGCCGGCGACTTGATCGAGTCGCTCGCGGCGCACGCGCTGCGCCGCCCGGCGCAGCATCGGCTCCGACAGATCGACGCCGACGACTTGCGTATGCCGAGAGAACAGCGGCAGTTCGAGCCCTGTGCCGACGCCGACGTCGAGGATGGGCCCGCGCGCGCTTGACGCCGCCGCCGCCGCGGCGCGGCGGCCGGGCTTTAAGAGAACGTCGAAGGTCAAATCGTAAATCGGCGCCCAGCGCGCATAGGCGGCTTCGACATTGCCATTGTCGAGCGCTTCGACGTCGCGGAAATAGTTTCTTGCTTCGCTCATATAGGCGCCCTTCGCCGTTCTGCGGCGCGTAGCGGCGGCGCCTTCGATCCCATTGTGATTGCGGCCGGCTCGACCGCGGCGATAAATCCGCCGCCGAGCACGCGCGCCCCGTTTTCGTCCGCGTCATAGAAGACGCAGGCTTGACCCGGCGAAACGCCGAATTCGCTCGAGGCGAACACCACCGACGCGCCGCCGTCATCGCCGGCGATCAACCGCGCCGGCGCCGGCGGTCGCGTCGAGCGCACGCGCGCCAAAATGTCTATCCCCTCGGGCGGCAAAGAGGAAAACTTTCCTTCGCCGATCCAGTTCACGTCGCGCAATTTCGCCGCGCGCGTCTCCAGCGCCTCGCGCGGGCCGACGACCACCTGAGCTTTCGCCGCGTCGAGACGCAGCACGTAAAGCGGCTCAACGTCGCGACCGGCGACCTTCGCGCCAAGGCCGAGCCCGCGTCGCTGTCCGATCGTGTAATGGATCACGCCGGCGTGGCGCCCGAGCACCCGGCCGTCGAGATGAACGATCTCGCCCGGCACGACCGACGCCGGCGCGAGCTTTTCGACCACGTCGGCATAGCGCCCGGTCGGCACGAAGCAGATGTCCTGGCTGTCCGGCTTGTCGGCGACTTCGAGCCCGATGCGGCGGGCCATCTCGCGCACTTCGGCCTTGGTATAGTCGCCGAGCGGAAAGCGCAGCATCCGCAATTGTTCGCGCGTCGTCGCGAACAGAAAATAGCTCTGGTCGCGCGAGGCGTCCTTGGCGCGATAAAGCGCGCGCCCCCCCTGTCCGTCGTCGCGGGCGGAAATGTAATGGCCGGTCGCAAGCGCATGCGCCCCGAGGTCCCTGGCCGTTTCCATCAGATCGGCGAATTTGATGAACTGATTGCAGGCGACGCAAGGCACCGGAGTCTCGCCCTTGGCGTAGCTCGCGGCGAATTCGTCGATCACCTTCTCGCGAAATCTGCTCTCGTAATCGAGGACGAAATGCGGAATGCCGAGCTGCGCCGCAACGCTTCTGGCGTCGTGAATATCGCGGCCGGCGCAGCAGGCGCCCTTGCGATGGGTTGCGTCGCCGTGGTCATAGAGCTGCATCGTCACGCCGACGACGTCATAGCCCTGCTCCTTCAGCAGGGCCGCGACGACGCTCGAATCGACGCCGCCGGACATGGCGACGACGACTCGCGTCTCGTGCGGCGAGGTCGGCTGCGACGCATGATCCGATACGCTATTCGTCATTAACGGAGGCGACGCCTGTCTACTAAGCCGTTGGGCGAGATGGGTGAAGGCGCAATCCAAACGCCCGGCCCGCCGCGCATCGGTGAGGCCGCCAGCATCATTTAGAGCATTACCCGTCCGAGAGGCAATCCTGTCGCAGTTTTATGACGCACATTCCGCCATCGTCGCGTCATATTGTTCGGGACCGCCATCGCTGCTATGACGCCGCGGCGTTCAAGACGCGGGGGCGGACCGAATGGCGGCGATGAAACTCCTGGCTGGCAATTCCAACCGGCCGCTGGCGGAGGCGATCGCCGCCCATCTGGGGGTTCCGCTTTGTCGCGCCCAGGTTCGCCGCTTCGCCGACCAGGAAATCTGGGTCGAAATCCTGGAGAATGTGCGCGGACAGGACACATTCGTGATCCAGTCAACCTCCGCGCCGGCCAACGACCATCTCATGGAGCTGCTGATCATGGTCGACGCGCTACGCCGCGCTTCGGCCCGTCGCATCACCGCGGTCATCCCCTATTTCGGCTACGCCCGTCAGGATCGCAAACAGGGACCGCGCACCCCGATCTCGGCGAAGCTTGTCAGCAATCTCATCACGCGGGCAGGGGCGGATCGCGTTCTCACCGTCGATCTTCACGCCGGCCAGGTTCAGGGTTTCTTCGATATTCCCACCGACAATCTCTTCGCAGCGCCGGTCATCGTTGCGGACATTAAGTCGCACCTCGACCTCAAGAATGTGATGGTCGTGTCGCCGGACGTCGGCGGCGTCGTGCGCGCCCGGGCGCTGGCGAAGCGGATCGACGCGCCGCTGGCGATCGTCGACAAGCGGCGCGAACGCGCCGGCGAGTCGGAGGTCATGAACATCATCGGCGACATCGACGGCCGCAATTGCATTCTGATCGACGACATCGTCGACTCAGGCGGCACGCTGTGCAACGCCGCCGAGGCGCTGCTGGCGGCGGGCGCTGGCTCCGTATTCGCCTACATTACCCATGGCGTGCTGTCGGGCGCGGCGGCGGAGCGCATCGCCAAGTCCAAGCTGAAGCAGCTCGTGGTCACCGACACGATCCGCGCGACCGCCGCCGTCGAAGCCGCGCCGAATATCCGCGTCATTCCGATCGGCCATCTGATCGGCGAGGCGATCGCCCGAACCGCGCGGGAAGAGAGCGTGTCGAGCCTGTTCGATTGAGCATTGCCAAGAAATCCTGCAGCGCCCCGCCGAGGACAGTCCAAGTCAATTGGCCTTGGAACGGAAACTCGCCCGCAGCACGGTGAGGCAGGCGCCGGCGAAACCGAAGCTGGTCAGGACGATGCTGGAGATGAGATAGAATCTGAACAGGACCGAACCAAACTCTTCGGCAGGCGGGCCGTCGAGGATGGGAAACGCCGCCTGCAAGACGAAAAGGCTCGAATTGGTGAATGCGCCAACGACCATCGCCCAGCGCACGGGCCAGGCTAGGGGAATTCGCGTTCCATAGAAGCCGAGCAGCAGGGCGCTCATCAGAAGGAAGTCGATATGGGCCTGCAGGACGCGTGAAAATTTTCCTGGAAAGATCGCGCTCACCAGCGGCGCTTCCATCTTGAGCGCCACCAGACACCAGGCCAGAACGAGCGCAACGAGCACCCACAGGGCGGCGCCCCTTACCAAAATAATGTTGTTTTCTTGGACGGATCGCGCGTCTTTGCTCATTTTGACATTCCTGCAGATTTCGGCGCCTCGCCGCAGGGCGGATATGCAACATTCATCAAATCAATGCTTGACCGAGGCGGCTGAAAAACTTGTCTGAAACGGATCTGCCGGGCGTGAGGAGGGGAGTCGATGACGAAAGCGCAATTCCTTTCGACCGAAGGCGTGCCGCCTGCCCGGCGCCGTGAATGGCTTTGCGAGGTGATCGGGCGTGAATACGCCCGCGCAGAGGCTCACGCCCTGCCGACGCAGCCGCTGTTCAATGAAATGACGATTCATGGCGAAAAGGACGTGCGCCTCTCCTCAATCCGCTCAAACGCCATCCTCATCGAAAGATCGAAGCGACCCTCGCTGTCGGACAGTCATGACGCCTATCTCTACGTTGTGCTGCTTTCGGGCGAATATTTTCTCGAGCAAGGCGAGCGCCAGGTTTCGTTGCGTCCCGGAGAGATGACGATCTACGACGCCGCCCTTCCGCACAAAATCTATTGTCCAGGCGCATTCTCAAAGCTCATTGTTTCTCTGCCGCGCGCCGCGATGCGCATGCGTATGCCTGAAATCGATCGTTGCTTGGCGACTTCGATCGGCGGCGCTCGCGGAACTGGGGCGCTCGCCGCCACGCATATCCGCGCCGTCGCCGCGCATGCCGGGGAGCTCTCAGATGAATGCTTCGCCATAGCGGGGGAACACTGCGCCGATCTCATCGCTCTTTCCGCTGCTGATCAGCCGCAATATTCAGTGTCCATCCGCGGTCGCGACGCAACGCTGCGACGGGCGAAGCGCTTTATCGAAAGCCGCCTCAGCGATCCTCGGCTCGATCCGAATCTGACCGCCCGGGCGATGGGGCTTTCAATCCGTTATCTCAATGCGCTCTTTGAAGCTGAGGGCACGTCGCTCATGCGCTATGTCTGGGCCAGGCGTCTCGAACATTGCCGCGCTGACCTGGACGCAAAAGCCGCGGTCCCAATCGGCGAAATCGCCTTTCGCTGGGGGTTCAGCGATCTATCCCATTTCAGCCGGGCTTTTCGACGGCGGTTTGGCCACTCGGCGCGCGAGATGCGGACGAAAGGCTGACGGAACGCGTCATCTCGGCGGCGGCGCGGACTCAGCGGCCTTGCCCGGGCCCGGCGCCGAATGCGACAAGACGGCGTGCCTGCGAGTGCCTTTCCCATGCTCGAACCCGTCCCGCCGCGCTTCAATCTCGCCCGCTACTGCCTTGCCGAAAACGCCCGGCTGCGACCCGACGCCACGGCGCTCACCATCGTCGGCGACGGCGGCGCCCAGCGCTGGAGCCATGGCGAACTCGATCTGAAGGTGAGACGTCTCGCGGCCGGCCTGCGCGATCTCGGCCTGCCGCAGGGCGCGCGCGTGATGATCCGAATGGGCAATGAGGCGAATGCGGCGCTTGCCTATTTCGCCTCGATCGCCGCCGGCTATGTGGCGCTGCTCGCCTCCTCTCAGCTCACCTTCGAGGAGGCCGAGTTCATGGCGCGCGACAGCGGCGCCTCCGTGCTGGCGCTGGGCGCGGGCTTCGAGAATGAGCCGCATGCGGGCGACGCCCGCATCCTGCGCGGCGCCGATCTGGCGCGGCTCGCCGAGGCCTCGCCTTTAGAGGATTATGTCGACACCGCCGCCGACGATCCCGCCTATCTGGTCTACACCTCGGGCACGACGAGCCGGCCGAAGGGCGTGTTGCACGCCCATCGCGCCGCTTGGGGACGCCGGCCGATGCGCGCGCACTGGACGGGGCTCGGTCCCGGCGACGTGATGCTCCACGCCGGCGCGATCAATTGGACCTATACGCTGGGCGTCGGCGTTATCGACCCGCTGTCGGCCGGCGCGAGCGTGGTGCTATACAATGGGCATCCGGATCCCGCCGCCTGGCCGCGTCTGATCGAAACTTATCGCGCGACGATTTTCGCCGCCGTGCCGGGCGTTTTTCGGCAAATTCTCAAATATGGCGCGCCGGAGACCGCCAATCTTTCGAGCCTGCGGCATGCGCTCTCGGCCGGCGCGGCGCTGCCGTCGAGCCTGCTCGAAGACTGGCGCGCCCGCACCGGCAAGGAGATTTTCGAAGCCTTCGGGATGAGCGAGATTTCCACCTTCGTCTCCAGCGGGCCGACAACGCCGGTGCGCCTGGATTCGCCGGGCAGGCCGCAGCCGGGCAGGGCGGTCGCGGCGTTGCCGCAGGACGGCGGCGAGACGCCGCTGCGGCCTGGCGAAACCGGACTGCTGGCGGTGCGCCGCGACGATGCTGGCATGATGCTCGGTTACTGGAATCGTCCCGAGGAGGAGCGCGAAGCGTTCCGCGGCGAGTGGTTCGTCTCCGGGGATCTCGTCGAGTTCGACGCCGACGGCTACATGTGGCGCCACGGCCGGATCGACGAAGTCATGAACGCCGGCGGCTACCGCGTTTCGCCAGCTGAAGTCGAGAAACGGCTGCTTGAGATTGATGGCGTCGTCGAAGCGGCGGCGGCGGAGCGGCCTGGACGCGACGCGACCGCGACGATCATCAAGGCCTATGTGGTGACTCGCGACGGCGCGCCGCAGGACGATGCGGCGATCCTCGACTACTGCCGCGCGCATCTTGCGGCCTACAAATGCCCGCGCGCGGTCGTTTTTCTCGACGCGCTGCCTCGCAACGCCAATGGCAAGCTCAACCGCGCCGCCTTGCCGTAGAAAGTAGAGGCCCGATCGGACGCCGGGGCGTGCGGCGAGAGATCGGGCCTCGGGTCCGCTCATAGGGAGGAGCGCGGACTACCGTAATCTCAAGGAGCGAAGACTCTCGCGAGTTCAATCCGTCCTGGCTGACGCGCAGGTCTGCCGCGCGCGCGCTTCTTGAGCTTCGTCGGGGGCGTCTTGCCGTTGATGGCCGCCTTCATGTTGGGCGACGCCTTGAAGGTGATGACGCGGCGCGCTTCGATCGGAACCGGCTCGCCGGTGCGTGGATTGCGGCCCGCGCGCTCCCGCTTGATGCGCACCAGGAAAGAACCGAAGTCGTGCAGCTTGAGCGACTCGCCGGACGCAAGCGTCGCCGCCATTTCCTCGATCACCAGGTCGGTGAGCCGCTTCGCTTCCCTGCAGGACATGCCCTCGATCCGGCGATGGATCGCGAGCGCGATGTCCTGGCGCGTGAGCGTGCCGCGTGAACCATCGTCCAGCGACGCTTCATGTTCGATTTCCTCGTCGCTGTCGCGCGTGAAGGACCCGGGCATTTCTTTTGGATTGGCGATTGACATCAGGGGGATGTCCCGCTTGATGTTGAAAAGCGGAAATCGGCGTTGCTGGCCTGAATGCTATGCGGCTTTCGCGGTTTGAGCAAGATGCTCGTTCGATGGGACGGCGTTCGCCATGCGCTTTGCGAGCGCC
>VGDY01000086.1 GCA_016869555.1 Alphaproteobacteria bacterium
CGGCGGCGGGGCCGCCATCGCGACGGCGCGCGCCGTGGTCGTGCTGGCGGCGGCTTCGGCCGGCGTTCCGGCCCTCGCGCCGCCTGTCCGGATCGGGGAAGAACCCGCCTATGCGGCCGCGCGCCGCGACGGCTTTACCGGCGCGATGGCGCTTTTTCCGGAGCAGGTCGCCGCCATACGCGAAATCTTCCCGGAGAGCGAGAATCGACAAAGGGCGAATTCGCCGGCATAGACAGACCGATGAGCAAGTCCCGATCGGGCGTGCTGGAAGGGGTCGCCGCGGCGGCGCTCTTGAGCGCCGCGGTTTTTTCGCCGCCGGCGCAAGCGCAGCAGCAGGCGCCCCATCATCCCCGCCCGCCGCATGGCCCGCCGGAAGCGGCTGGACCGCCGCTGCCGCCCGCGAGGCTGTCGACGCTGCGGCTGAGCGCGACGCTTGCGGCCAATGATCCGCAGCCGATCCGTTCGGGCGTCGTCTGGCGGGTTTTCGAGGAAGGCGCCCAGCCGGACGGCTCGCATAAGCTTGTGGCGCAATCCGAGGAGGCGGCGCCGACTCTGCCGCTGCCGGACGGCGCCTACATCGTTCACGCCGCCTATGGCCTGGCGGGCGTCACGCGCCGCGTCGACATAGAGGGCCGCAATGTCGCCGAGCGGATCGCGCTCAACGCCGGCGGCCTCAGGCTCATCGACAAGCTCGGCGACGCGCAGATTCCGGCGCAGCGGCTGTCGATTTCGATCTATGTGCCCGAACGCGGCAATTCGGAAGCGAAGCTCATTCTCGCCAACGCCAAGTCGGACGAGATGATCGGCCTCCCCGAAGGCGCCTATCACGTCGTGTCCAAATTACTCGACACGGGACAAGGCGCGCAGGGCGGGGCCAATGAAACCAATTCCGTGGTGACGGCGGATTTGAAAATCCCCGCGGGCAAGCTCATCGAAGCGACCCTGCGTCATCGGGCGGCGACGATGACCTTGAAACTCGTCAAGCAGCCGGGCGGCGAAGCGCTGGCCAATACAAGCTTTTCGGTGCTGACCCCCGGCGGCGACGTCATTCGCGAATTGATCGGCGCCTTTCCCTCGCTCGTTCTGGCCGAGGGCGAATATGTCGCCATCGCGCGCCACGAAGGCAAAACCTATCAGGAAACCTTCCGAGTGCAGTCGACGAAGGACTCGGACGTCGAAATCCTGATCCGCGATCATCCGCGCGACCACGCCGACGAGGAACAACCGCAATAAAAAAGCCGTCCGGCGGACCGGACGGCTTTCAGGCTTGCTTGGGAACCGTTTGATTTTTACAGGATCGTGAAGGGGATGATCACGTCCATGTTGAACATGCCCTGCGACGAGCTCAGGCCGCTGCGGTTGAAGAAGGGCGTCGCGCCGTTGACCGACGTATCCCAACGCAGTTCCGGACGCAGGATCACGCCGGTAATTATTGGCAGTTTGGGCAGTTCGGGGGTGATCGTCGCGCCCAGCGTGAGCGCGAGATAGCTCGTGCCCGAATAGATCGGCCGATTGGCGTAAAGGCCGGTGCCAAGGTTCTGGTTGATGCAGGACGGGCACCAGAAACCGTGGAACAGATTGACGGCGTCGAAATTTCCCGGATAGGCGCCAATGAAGAAGTTATTGTTATCCCGGAAGAATTCGGCGCGCGCATTGATCTTGAAGATATCGTTGATCTTGTAGGAAGCATATTGCGCGATGCCGAAGGCGCGGGCGCCCATCGGATTGGCCGGGGCCGTTCCCCAGAAGCCGGTGCCGGTGATCGCATTGGCCGCGGCCCAGGCCTTCTGCGGCAGTCCGAAGGAGCTCGGATTCCAGCCGCCTTCCAGCATGAAGCTCATGTCGGTGACGAGCGTCAGGTCCTCGGTCACTTTCCAGGTCGTGGTCAAGTTATTGAAGGAGCGGATCGTCGTGTTGACGTCGCAGGCGCAGAGGCCCGGCGCGCCGAAGCCGCCCTGGTTAACGGGCCAACCCGCCGTGAGGACATTCGGCCAGCCGGTGTCCACCCAGGGGTTGCCATTGGCGAAACCGACCGGCCAGCCGACGCCGAGCGGATCGGTCTGTCTCGGATTCTCGGGACCGGTATGGGTGATCGCCAGAATGGTGAGATTGCCATCGAGAAAGTTGAAGCCGAAACCGCCGTGAAAAGCTGCCGCGGCGTTGTTGTCGCCCGGCCATCCAAGGCTCGTGTTCACGCCGCTGGTCACGCCCGTATAGACGTCGAGCCAGGGCTTGACGTGGGTGGTGGCCATCACGCCGGTGTGAATGAACGGTCCGAAGTTGAAAATGTAGGAGTGGCTGTAGAACAGATTGTCCTTGGCGTAGATGAGCTCGGCGCCGTTGTAGGTCGGGAACATGCCGATTTTCAGATCGACGCCGCCCTCGCTGATCGGGCTGGTCCAGGGAAGATGCGCCGTAACATTCGCCTCGATCGGTCCGATCTGCGTTCTTGAATTGATCGCGTAATCGAGAATGCCGATGTAATGGTTGTAGCGCATGTCCTGGCCGACCATGCCCTGGAGCTTGAAGCCGAAGTCATAGCCTTCCGCCTTCGGGTCGAGCGGACGCTGCACCGTCAGGACGGCGCCGTTGAAGGTCGGCCAGTTGGCGCGGTCGGTGTAGAGATGGCCCCAGTTCAGCTTGTTGAACGGCTGGTTGAAATTGAACGGGATGCCGCCTTCGATATAGCCGTCGACGGTGATGGCGTCGATCCAGGCCGGCGTCGGCGCGGGAGCGGGTCCCTTGACGATCTTGCCCTTCTTCATGCGCTTGGCCGCCGGAGGAGGCGCCGGTTGATTTTCCTCAATGAGGGTCGGATCGACCTCCATCAGCTTTGACTGAGCGTGCGCGGCGCTCGTGATGCTGGCTGCCAATGTGAGAGCTGCAACGCTTGATAGATAGGACCACTTCATAGCTGTTAACTCCGGCTGGTGGCGAAAGTTGATTGATATCACTCGCGACCGGAGTTCCATTCAAGTCTAAGGTCCGCGCATTTGCCTAATATTTCAGCAAAAATGGCCTTGGCGAATATTTGTTCTTATTGGTGTGGCTCCAATGTCACATTTTTTACGTGCGCCCGTATGTCATTCGTTGACTTTGTATGGGCCGCCATTGTCAGAAATGTAACAAGGCCTGTGCGGCGCCTCCGAATCACTCCTCGCATCGAGCGTTGACCGAGGCTTGTCGCGTCTCAAGCGTCGCCCTTTTTAAAGAGCGTGGCGATTTGGCTGGCGCGTCGCGCCGAGCCGGCGGAAGAGGGAGAGCGACATGGCGGAAGAGGGGCACGATCAACCAGAGGGCCCCGACTTCTCGCAGGGCGTCGCTCTCCAGGATGTTTCGGAAGATCGTCCCTTGCTCGGTCACGTGGCGGGCGAAGCGGCTGTCATGGCGCGACAGGGCGACGCATGCTTCGTGATCGGCGCCCATTGCACCCATTATCACGGGCCATTGGCCGAGGGGCTCGTGGTCGGCGGTTCGATCCGTTGTCCTTGGCATCACGCCTGTTTCAGCCTGCGCAGCGGCCGCGCCTTGCGGGCGCCCGCCTTCGACCCCTTGCCGCGCTGGCGGGTCGAACAGGCTGACGGCAAAGTTTTCGCCCGCGAAAAACTACCCGATCCACGGCCGGCGGCGCATAAGGGCGCGGCCCAACCGCGCAGCGTCGTCATCGTCGGCGGCGGGGCGGCGGGCTTCGCCGCCGCGCAGATGCTGCGCGCCGAGGGCTATGACGGACTGCTGGAGCTGATCAGCGCGGATTCGGCCGCGCCCTACGACCGGCCCAATCTGTCTAAGGACTATCTGGCGGGAACCGCCCAGCCGGACTGGCTGCCTCTGCGCGATCCGGCCTGGTATCGGGACAATGGCGTGCAGCTGCGTCTGGGGCGCCGCGTCGAGTCGCTCGATCCGGCGGGCAAGCGCCTGACGCTCGCCGACGGGGCGGCGCTCTCATACGACGCCTTGCTGATCTCGACCGGCGCCTTCCCGACCAAGCTGCCGACGCCGGGCGCCGATCGAAGCCACGTGCATTATCTACGCTCGCTCGCCGATGCGGACCATCTCATCGCCGCCTGCGCCGGCGCGCGCCGCGTCGCGGTGATCGGCGCGAGCTTCATCGGCCTTGAAGCGGCGGCGTCGCTGCGCGCCCGCGATCTCGACGTCCATGTCGTCGCGCCGGAAGCGATCCCGATGGCCCGCATTCTCGGACCTGAAATCGGCGAGCATGTGCGGAAGCTGCATGAGCGCCACGGCGTCGTGTTCCATCTTGAGGATACGGCGACCGAAATCGGCGAACGCACGCTAACCCTAAAAAGCGGCGCGATTCTCGATGCCGACCTCGTGGTCATTGGCGTTGGCGTCCGGCCGGACCTCGCCCTGGCCCAGTCGGCGGGCCTCGCCGTGGACCGCGGCGTGCTCGTCGACGAATATCTGCAAACCAGCGCGCCAGACGTTTACGCGGCCGGCGACATCGCGAGCTGGCCCGACAAAATCACCGGCGAGCGGATTCGAGTCGAACATTGGGTGGTCGCGGAGCGTCAGGGTCAGACGGCGGCCCGCAACATTCTCGGACGCCAGGAAAAATTCGACGCCGCGCCCTTCTTCTGGAGCCAGCACTACGACCAGACGATCTCCTATGTCGGCCATGCCGCGTCGTGGGACCGGCTGGAAATTTCCGGCGATCCAGCCGCCGCCGACTGCGCCGTGTCGTATTTTAAGGGCGACAGGCTGCTCGCGGTCGCGACGATCGGTCGAGACCTCGACAATCTTCGCGCCGAAGCCGATTTTGAAGCGCGCATTGGCGCCGCGGCGCCGGAAGCGGTCGAATAGGTCCGCGCGCTATTGGAAGCGTCCGGAGGCGTGGCCCAGCATTGTGTAAACCTTGCCGGCGTCGCCAGTCAGCAGTTCGAGCGCTTTCGCGCCGTCGCGATCTCCGCGGCTCGTCTCGACCAGCAGATCCTCGAAATGCTTGATATAGTGATCGGCGGTCGTGCGAAAATCCTGATCCGCGCGATAGCGGCGTCTGATTTCCTCGAAGGTCTGATAGCCCTGCGCAGTGTAGAGACGCCGACCGAAAAGCGCCCCCTTCTCGCCGCGCTGATACCGGCGCCAGATTTCGGTCACGGCGGCGTTGTCGACCATTCGCGCAATGTCGAGTGACAGGCTGTCGAGCGCGCCCGCGCTCGCCAAGGACCGGGCCGCGCGCGGCGGCTGCGCGGCTTCGTCGAAAGAAGCGCGCGCCAGCAGGTCGCTCAGCCATCCGCCGTTCGGCGGGCGGTTCGACAGACTTTGCGCGGCGGCCCGCGGCGATGCGGTTTCCCTGCGCGCGGCCTGATCCAAGACGGCGCGGCGCGGCGGGGGAGCGCTCTGCTCGGCGGCATCGTAGACCCGGCCCGAACGCGCAACGATTTCGGAGAGTTCGTTCAGCGCATTCACCTGATCGCTGACGACCCGCTTCAGCATCGCCGCTTGTTCCGCCGCTTCCTGCGGAATCTCGGTCGCGCCGCGGCGCACTTCCTGGCGGGTCTTCTCGATCTCGCCATGGATGGCGCGCGCCATGCCGCGAATCTCGCTTGACGCGGCGTCGAATTTCGAACGCGCGTCGTCGAACAGCCGGACGATTTCTTGATTGGCTTGCGCGAAGGCGGCGTTCAGCGCCTCGGAGGTCTGCTCGCGTTCGCCTTCCGCAGCGGCGCGCACCGCCGCAAAGCGCGCTTCAATTAGATCGGCGGTCTGCCTGGAGGTTTCGTTCAGCGCGCCGCCGAGGTCGCGCGACCGCGCTTCGATCGAGTGGAACGAACGCTCCATCAGCTCGCTGAATTGCGCCATGGCGCTTTCGAGTTCGGCGCGCCGGCCATCGATGACCGTCGTCAGTTCTTCGAGCGAGTGATGGCGGGCGCGCATCGTCGCGTCGAGCGCCTGCTGACTTTGCGCCAGTCTATCGGCGCTCTGAGCCAACGCATGCTGTCTTTGGTCGAGCGCCTCGACGATGGCGTTGGCGTCGCGCATCGTGTCGCCCGTCGTCGCGGCGACGTGCTCGACCTGGGCCGAGGCTTCGTTGACCGCGCCACGGAACTCGGCGAGCCGCGCGCCAAGCTCGTGTTCAAGCGTGACAAGATTGCCGCCAGTCTCATCGACGATGGCGTGCAGCGAGGCGCTGGTCTGGCCGAGCCCGTCGAGCAGGATGGGCAGCTCGGCGCGAATCTTCTCGTTCGTCGCCAGCAGAGTCGCAATCGAGTTCTGCGCGCTGGTCTCCAGCGTCAACGCCAGCGCCTCGCGCGAAGCGTTGAGCGTGTCCGTCAACTCGTCGCGCTTGACGCCGAGGCGCGAGACGAGGGCGGCGCCGGCGTTATCGACGGCGGTCGCCGCCAGATCGGCAATCTCCGTCAATTCCTGAGCGACAGCCCCGCCGCGCTCATCGAGCACCGAGTGCATTTGGCTGAGCCGCGCGTCGAGCGCGCCGGTGATCTCCGCGACACGTTCGGCGAGCGACTCGCCGAGAGGGCCGGTGTGCGCGTGAAGCGTCGCATCGAAATCTTGCCGCGCGTCGGCCAGAATCTCCTTGATGTCGTGCAGCCGCGCGCTGATCGTGTCAACGACCAGCCGGCCTCTTTCGTCAAGCTCCGAAGAGACCTCGCTGAGCCGGCTGACGACGTTCGTCTCAAGCAGCTCGATCCGATTGTCGAGGGTCGATTCCAGCGCCTTGGCCTGTTCCCCCAAGGTTTCGTTGATCTGCTCCGTCCGCGACTCCAAAGCCTGGGCGAGTTCGCCCGATCGCGACAGGAGAATCCAGTCGACGTCTTTGATCCTCGCGTCCAAAGTCTGCATGACTTGGCGTCCGCCATCTTCCAGCACGCGTGCGACTTCAGCGGCGTGTTTGGAGAGCGCCTCTTGCAGAATATGGCCGCCCCCGCCCAGGCCGGCGTCGACGCGATCGACCAGTTGATCGATGCGGTCAGCCGCTTCCACGGTCCGAGCGCTGGCGACGCTCTCGAAGGCTTCGATCTTGTTGGACATCGTCGAGGCGATGTCGATCGCGCGCGCCCCGAGCCGTTCGAGGAGATGGCCGCCCTTGTTCTCGATCGTTTCGTCGATTTCGGCCAATTTCGCATCGATCTCATCGGCGAAATGGCGGGAATTGTCGCCTATGCGGGCATTGTAATGCTCGACTTGCGCCGACAGTCGCTCGACGAGCGCGCCGCCTTCCGCGCGCAGCGTTTGATCGAGCGACTGCAACCGGTCGTCGAGCTGACGCGCGAGCTGCTGCGTTTGCGCGTCGAGGCGCGTGACTGCATCGGCCGTCCGTGTCGTCAGATCGTCGACGAGATGCGACCCCTTGTTGCCGATCACGTCTTCGACGGCGGCGAGACTTTGCGAAAGTTCGTCGGTGAGGCGTTCGGCATGCGCGCCGACCCGATCGGCGACCGCGCCGCCGTCGCGCAGCAGCGCATGCTCGAATTGCGTCAGCTGTTTGCCCAGCGTCTCCGCGATGCGCTGGCCATGATTGGCCAGCGAAGCCACAACTTCCTTGCTTTCGGACAGGACGGCGTCCTCGAAGGAGCCGAGCCGGTCGTTCAGCAGTTCATGGAGCCGCTCGCCTTGGGTCGCAATCGCCAGAACGGCGTCACCGGCCGTCGTCGACAAGCGCTCATGCATGGTTTCGGCGTTCTCGGCGAGCGCCGACGAGGCGTCGTCGACGCTTTGGCGAAGCTTTTCGCGTAAGGCCGCGCCATGCGTGTCGAATTCCTGCAGCGCGAGCTCGCGCGTCGTCTCCATCGTCTTGGCGACGCGCATGCCCGCAGTCTCCAGCGCGTTAAGTCGCTCGTCGAGCAATTCATCGACGCGCGTCGCATGTTCGCTGACGACCGACGCGACGCTATCGCTATGGCGCTTGATGGAGTCTTCGAATGAGCCGAGCTTCTCGGCAAGACTTACGTCAACGCGATTGGCGTGCGCCGCCAGGCGTTCGGCGATTTCGCCGCCGCGACCCACAAGCACGTTCTCGATCGCCTCGAGACCCTGCGTGACAGCGTCCTTGACCTGTCCGGCATTGCTGGCGACGCTCTCTTCGAAGGCGGAGACCTTGTCGGCGAGTTCGACGGCGGCGCGTTCGGTGCGGTCGGCCACCCGGGCCGCCAATTCTTCGCCCTGGCCGGCGACCAGGTCTTCGAACGTCGAGAGACCTTGGGAAAAAGCCGCCGTCGCGCGCTCTCCGTGTTCGCTGACGCGCTGGACGATGTCCTCGCTGTGGCGCGTGATCGCCTCTCCGAAGGCGGCGAGCTGCGCCGAGAGGCCCGATGCGGCGCGTTCGCCGCGCTCGCCGACGCGCTCGGCGATGTCGTCGCTGTGACGCGTCACCGCTTGTTCGAACGCCGCGAGCTGAGCCGACAGGGTCGCGCTCGTCCGATCGGCTGTTTCGCTGACCCGCCCGGCGACTTCGCCGCTGCGGCGATCGACCGACTCTTCAAACGCCGCGAGCCCGGAAACGAGCGCCGAAGTGGCGCGTTCGCTGTGTTCGCCGACGCTCTGCGCGATTTCCTCGCTGCGCGACGCGACGGCGTTTTCGAAAGCGGCGAGTTGGGCGACGACCGCCGTCGCGGCCCTCTCGCTATGTTCGGCGACGCGCGAGACGACCTCGTCTCCGTGCCGCGCAAAGGTGTCTTCGAAGGCGGCGAGCCCGTCCGAAATGGCGGAGCTGACGCGGTCGCCATGGTCAGCGATGCGGATGGCGGCGTCGCCGCTGTTGCGCACGACCGCATCTTCAAAGGCCGCCAGCCGCTCGACGACAGTGGTCTCGATTTGTTTGCCGCATTCGGCGATGCGATCGGCGATTTCGCCGCCGCGGCCGAGCACGGTCTCCTCGAAGACCTCAAAATTGTCGGCGAGCGCTTGTGTGACTCGATCGCCATGCTGGCCGATGGCCGACGCCGCTTCGTTGGCGGCGGCGACGAAGCGCTCCTGCAAGGCGTCGACCTGCTCGACGAGCGCGGTAGAGTTCTGGTTCAGGCTGCGCGCGACCGTCTCCTGCAGCGCCTGGCCGCGCAGCTCGAATTCGCTCTGCGCCTTTTGATGCGTCTCATCGAGCAGGCCGACGATTCGCGTTTCCGCCGTCTCGAGCGTGGTTCGAGCATGTTCGACATGTTCAAAGACGCGGGCGGTGAGGCGTTCCTGGGTTTCGGCGAGCGAACGCTCAAACGAACCGCCCTGGGTTTCGATCGTTTCGCGAATGGCGTCGCCGGTTTCGGCGAGTTGCGCGACGATCCGCTCTCCCTGGCCGCCGACCGCTTCCGAAAAACCGGCGCCGATCTCTTCGAACCGTTCGAGCAATTCGGCGCCGCGCGCGCCAAAGTCGCCGGCGATCGCGTCGCCCGCAGATTCCAGCTTGCGGTCGAACTCCTCGATTCCTTCGGCAAAACGTCGGCTGACGTCGTCGCCTGCGCCGGCCACCTTTTGCGCGACCTCGTCGCCCGTCTGAGCGAGTGTGAAGAGCACGCGCTCGCCATGACTCGCCAGAGTCGACTCGAAGGCTTCTCCCGCCTCGTCAAGCGCGAGCCGAATCTCCTCGCCCTTCGAGCCGAGCGAGGAGGCGACCCGCGCTCCAGCTTGACTCACCGCTTCGGCGAGATGGACCGAGGTCGTCGCGAGTTCCTGGGAAAGCGTTTCGCGCGCGCCAAAGAGCGCGGTCCGCGCGTTGTCGGCGTTGACGATAATGGCCTCGCGTTCGCGCGTCAGTTCGTCGATGAGCAGACGAATGCGGCGCTCATTGTCGGTGTAGGAGCGTTCGAGGTTGGTGACCTCCGTGCGCACGATCACTTCCAGCTCGCCGGCGCGCGCCAGCGCGCGTTCGATGCCGTCGCCCATCGAGGCGGCCTCGCGTCGTATCGCCTGTGAAAGCGAGACGATTTGTTCGGTGGCCACCGTCTCCGGCTCGATGAGCCGGATGGCGACTTCCGTCATGGAATTGGCGATGAGCCGCATCTCATGGGCGCGGCGCGCCATCAATCCGGTGAGGAAGAGAAAGACGAGAGGCGCGATGAGCGCCGCGAGAGCGAGCACCGGCTTCGGCGCGAGCAACGAGTTCTCGCCGTCGAGGATTTCTCCCTGATGGAAATAAAGATACAGCGCCCAGCAGCCCGCCCACAGCGCCATGGCGGCGAATGTGAAGGCCATGATCGAGCGGTTCGGCTTGATCTGCAGCGCCTGCCGCAACTCGCCGACGGTGCGGCGATCATCATTGGCCGGCGCAAAGGCGGGAGCGATGGCCCCGTGCGGATCGCGGTTCTGCGGCTCGCCGTGAGCGGGCGCCGATCGGCGCTTGTCGCCGGCTGGCGCGTCGGCTCGGGAGGACGCGGCCGGGCTCGATCGGTCGTTCGCCTCGTCCACAGCGTCTGCCGCGGCCTCCGGCGTTGCGCCGATGTCCAGCGCCTCCTCGACCGCCGACAGAGCGGCGGAGGCCGCGTCCTGGATTTTCCCCGATGTCGCCATTCGCCCACTCCAGGCGGCGCAGAACCGTGCGGTCCGGCCGAATCCACGGCCTGCCGCTAAGCGGCTGCCGGTGAATAAAGATTAACCAAACTTTACAGCCCATTCCGGGCAATTGAAACATCGGGGCGGCGCGTATCGGGAAACTTCGTTAACGCGTCCTTCAGGTTACCTGCGGCAATCTTGCGCAAAAGCGTCGCTTGGCGCATTGGTCGAGGCCTCCCGATAGGATCGCGCTCTGGTATAAATATCAAGGAGAACAGGGAATGGGGATGGCGAAACTCGCGGAGTCCGCATTTTTGAACTGCGAAGCTCACCCGCAGCCGCTTTTAGACGGGCAGCCGGAATTGCCGATCGATCTTGTTCACCTCTCCCGCCAGACCTTCGGCGACCATGATCTCGAACGGGAGCTGCTGGCGCTTTTCGACGCGCAGGCGGCGCAATGCGCTGAACGGTTGCGCGCGCCCGCCAGGGTCGGCGACGGCGACTGGCGCATCGGTCTTGCGCATACCATCAAGGGCTCGTCGCGGGCGGTCGGCGCGTTTGAGGTCGGACATGCGGCGGAGGTCTATGAGCAGGCGCTGCGCGGCGGCGAGTCGAGCGTCGGCGAGAAACGCGATCAGCTCGACGCCGCGATCACAGGCGCGCGCGCCGCCATCGCTCAGTTGCTGGGCCGCGCAGTTTAGAACGGCCCGACAGGGAAATATTTCAAATAAAGCTCGGCGAAGACGCCGCGTTGGGCGAGCCGGGACAGCGCGTAATCGAGCGCGCGGCGCAGCGGCGTATTGCCCTTTTTTACGGCGATGCCGATGCCTTCGCCAAAATATTTCGGATCGGTGAAGGGGCCGTCCCGAAAGACGCAGCACCCGGCGGCTTCCGCGCCGTTCAGCCAGTAGGAAAGCGAGATCGCGTCGCCGAAAAACGCCTGAACGCGGCCGTTTTTCAAGGCGTTGCGCGCCAAGGTGGGCGTCTCGAAGGTCATCAGCGTCGACTGAGGATAGAAGGCTTTGAGAAAAGCCTCGTGCCGCGAACCCGCGACCACGGCGATCGGCCGGTCGGCGAAGGCGGTGGGCGAGGCGGATTTCAGGGTCGTGTCGGCCTGCACCGCGAACCGACCCGGCGTCATCATGTAAGGTCCAGAAAAATCAACCTGTTTTCTGGTCTCGTCGTTGATCGCGAGCGACGCGATGATGGCGTCGCCGCCATTGTCGTTGAGCGCGGGGATAAGTAGATCCCACCGTCGTCTCTGGATCGTGCAGGCGACGTCCAATTCGACGCAGATCGCCCTTGCGAGATCGATGTTGAAGCCCGCCACCTGCCCGTCGGGAAGCAGGAAATTGAATGGTGGATAGTCGTCCTCGGTCAGGAACCTGATCTGTCGCAATCCGGTGAGATCCGGCTTTTCCGGAGTCCGGCTGGGGTCCCAGAACGAGGGCGCGGTCGCTGCGGGCGGCGTTGGCGCGGTCGGGGCGTCGCCAGCGTTCGCGGCCGGCGGGCAGGACGAAAGGACGAACGCCGCGAGCGCCGCGCGAAGCGAAGCGAGAAGAGCGACTCTGGGCGACTTTTTGATATGGCGCAAAAAGTTCATACGGCGCATAAAGTTATTGCGTAGCCCCTGCTGGAGTTTGATAGTCGTTGTAAGGCTGACTGCGTTCGCCGGAATAATGCATGAATTTTGTTCCGATCGATAGTGCCGCCTCCGCCGCTTCGCCGATCAAGGACGAACTTCGCCAGCCGGCGCGAAGGCATCCGCCCGTCGGCTCCGCCGCCGTTCGCCGACCGCCGCCGCTTCGCGCGACCGCGCCGCAACCCGTCCCCGTCGAAATCGCGTTTCTGTCCGGCCATGGCGTGCCGGAGCAAGTGCTGCAGTTCGCCGCGGCGACGGCGCGCCGTCAAGGCGTGTGCGCGGACGAAGCGCTGCTCGCCGAGGGTCTGGTCTCGGAGGATGTCTTCTACCGGGCGTTGGCGAAACATCTCAACGTCGACTTCATCGACAGATCGATCGATGTTTCCGCGCCGGGCGTCGCGACGGTCGAATGCGGCTATGCGCGGGTCCGCGACGCGTCGAGCGGCTATCTTTGGCTGTTGGCGCCGAGCGGCAGCGGCGTCTTCCGGCTGATGAGCGCGCGACGCGTGGCGCGCGGCCGGCCGCTGTTCGCCCTCACCACGCGAACGCGGTTCCTGGAGGCGGTGCGCCGCGCCGATCCCGACGCGGCCGCTCGCAACGCAGCCTTTCTCGCCGAACGCGTCGACAGCGAGCTTTGCGCGCGCGGCGGCCTGCGGCGCGGACCGGCGGGACTGCTGCTCGTTGCGCTGATCGGGCTCGCGGCGAGCATTCTTGCGCCGTTTTTCCTGCTGCGCCTTGCGTCGGCCTTGCTTCTGGCAAGCATGTTCTTTAGCGGCGTGTTCTTGAGGCTTTTCGCCTGCGCGGCGAGTCTTCGGGAATGCGCCGACGTTGAACCGCTCGAAGCCGACGCGCGGCTGCCGGTCTACACCATCGTGCTCGCGCTCTATCAGGAGGCCGCCGTTGTGCGTCAACTCACCCGCGCGATCGACCGGCTGGATTATCCGCGCGCGAAGCTCGACGTAAAATTCGTGATCGAAGCCGACGATGAAGCGACGGCGGCGGCGTTGCGGGCGCACCCGCCCCGCGCGCCCCACGAGGTCGTGGTGGCGCCCGAGGGCGTTCCGCGCACCAAGCCGCGCGCGCTCAATGTCGCCATGCCGTTCGCCCGCGGATCGCTCGTCGCCGTGTTTGACGCGGAAGACCTGCCCGAGCCGCGTCAGTTGCGCCGCGCCGCGACGCGCTTTGCGAGCGCGCCGTCGAACGTCGCCTGTCTGCAGGCCAGCCTCGCCATCGACAATGGCGCGCTGAACTGGATGACGGCGCTGTTCGCCATCGAATACGCCGCTCTCTTCGATGTTTACAACAGAGGACTGGCCTTGATGGGGATGCCGCTTTTTCTCGGCGGCACCTCAAACCATTTCCGCATCGAGGCGCTACGCGAGATCGGCTTTTGGGACGCGTTCAACGTCACCGAAGACGCCGATCTCGGCCTGCGGCTGGCGCGTGCGGGCTTCGAGGTGCGAACTTTCGCCTCGCAGACCTTCGAGGAGGCGCCGGCGACCTTCACGGCGCTGGTGAAACAGCGCACCCGTTGGTTCAAGGGCTGGATGCAGACCTTCGTCGTGCATTGCCGCCGGCCGCTGCGGCTGTTCGTCGATCTTGGCGCGCGCCGCGCCGTTGCGACGCTGGCGATGTTCGCTGGCGGATTGTTCGGGCCTCTGCTCGGTCCGTTCCTGGCGGCGCGCATGGCTTATGACGCGATGTTCGGCGCGCTGCTGACGCCGGTTTCGCCGCTCGAGATCGCCCTCAGCACGCTATGGTGCTTTCTGGCGATCGCCGGCGCGGCGGCGCTCCTTCTGCCGCTCGGCATCGGCATGCGGCGCCGGAATCTCACGCGGTTTCGCCGCGCGCTCCTCTATCTGCCGCTGTGGCTGACGATGCTCAGTCTCGCCGCCTGGCGCGCCGCCTATGAACTCTGGCGCCGCCCCTTCCATTGGGAAAAGACCCAGCATGGGTTGACCATGCGCGGCGCTGTCGACCCAGAATTAAACGTTGATCCGTTCAGCTCAAGAGAAGAGCCATTGTTTGATCAGGAAGCCGGCGCTTAGCGCCTTGCCGTAATGCTCATGCAGCGCGACATGGCTCATGCCGGCGCGCGGCAGATCGGATTTCTTCAGCCGCTTGAAGAAGGGAATGAGCACGTCCTCGAAATTCGCCACGGTGTATTTGCCGCCATGGCGGTCGGCGACGCGCTCCGCGACATTAGTGAAGAGCAGGGTCAGCGCCTTGAACAGCGCCGGATGGGCGATCTGCTCGTCGGCGTTATGCAGGCCGAGGCCATGCCGGCAGGCGCGCAGATAAGCGTTGAGCACGGCGTAGACTTCCTCGGCGCTCGCGTCGTCGAAGGCGCCCTTGATCGAGCGCAAAGCGGCGTTGAAGGTGACGCGCGAAATCGTGCCCTTGCGCCGCTCGGCGGGGCTGAGCAGGCCGTTGAGGGCGCTGTCGTCGCGGGTGTAAAACAGATCGAAGACGTCATGCAGCAGCGCGTCGGCCCGCGTCTCGACTTCCGACAGGCGGCGGATGTCGAGCAGGAGTTCGTTGGGGACCGGCCGCTGCTTGGTGTTGATGTCCATGAACAGGCGGCACTCTTCCGAGCGCCTCAGCCTGTTGTAGATCACCACGGGGACGTCGACGGCGTGTTTTGCAAGCTTGAAGCCGAAGACGCGATGCTGGCCGTCGATGATGAGAAAGGCGCGGGGGTCCTGGCGGAAGGTCAGCGCGCCGCTCGCGCGGTCGTAATGCATATGCGCGCGCGACTGCGCCGACAGCACCACGGCGCCGGGAACCGTGCCGAACCCCGCGTCGATATATTTGGCGATTGATTTAGCGCGTTTTTCGTCGAGCAGGCGCTGAAAGCCCTCGATCGGATTTTCGACCCGCGGCTCGACCGTGCAGGTCTGCGCAAGCAGCCCGCTCGGCAGCACGAGGGCGTAAAAGCGGTGCTTGCCCTGGGCGACGAGCTGCGCCGGAACGCTGACCGAATTTTTGGCGGCGGCGGAAGCGGCGGCGCTGCGATCGTCGGCGCCATCGCCCGCCAAAGGGGCGGCCAAGGGCGCGGACTCGGCGATGTCGCCGAGCGTATCCCGATCCATGTTCTGATCCCTCGAAAGCGCGAACTTTTCACAGCGTTCGCGACAGCTGACTCGACGAATCGACAGGCACTCGTGCGCAAACGGTAAGCGGGAAAAGAGTCAAGAGCAAGATGGGATTGAGGGGCGGGAAATGGATCGATTTGAATTCCGCAAAGCGCTAGGAGCGGACCTTTGTGCGAAGTTCCACAATGGCGGTAATCAACCACAAAGCAACTCGACCGTGTTCGCCAGCGATGACAACATGACGCGAGAATGAGTCGTCCTTGCCCTTGCGCGCTGCATTCCCTAAACGGCAAGACACTCATTAAGCGAGGTGACTGATCAATGGCCAAACTCAATGATCCTGCCAGCACATCGGCTGCATCGTCGGAGATGCCGCAGGTTATCGCTAAGCTCGTCAACAGATTCGACGAGCAGCAGGCCACCTACATGTCTGGCAGCTATAACGAGACGCAGGTTCGCAGAGACTTTATCGACCCGTTTTTTAAGGCCTTAGGTTGGGATATCGACAATGAAAACGACTACGCAGAAGCGTACCGAGACGTGATTCACGAAGATATGGTTCTTGTTGGGAACGCAAAAAAAGCTCCCGACTATTCATTTCGGATAGGTGGAGCCAGAAAATTTTTCGTGGAGGCCAAAAAGCCCTCGGTCTCGATTAGCACCGACCCAAAACCAGCCTTTCAGTTGCGCCGCTATGGATGGAACGCAAAGCTTCCTCTCAGCATCGTAACCGATTTCGAAGAGTTTGCCGTTTATGATTGCGCGCACAAACCCGATGAAAAAGACGGCCCTAGCCAAGCCCGATTGTACTATTACAAATATACAGACTACGCCAAACATTGGGGTGAGATAGCCAGCCTTTTCTCAAAACAGTCGGTGATGAAAGGGTCCTTTGACCGGTTTGCCGGCAGCAAGAAGAAGGGGACCACCACCGTTGACGAGGCGTTCCTCGCTGAAATTGAGGAGTGGCGACAGTGGCTAGTGTCCTGACTCTCAATTGGCGCCCAAAAACTCAAGCGGCGTTGGCTTTGTCGAGCGCCGCGCGGGCCCGATGGATTTTTTCAAGGATAGCCTCGCCTTTCGCCTTCCATTTATAGGGACGCGG
>VGDY01000087.1 GCA_016869555.1 Alphaproteobacteria bacterium
CCTCGATCGCGTCGACCCAATCATCGAAAAGCAAATTCTCGGCGACGACAGCCGCCGCCTTCGTGGTATCCTTCGTCATGGCGTGGTCTCCGTTCCAGCGCGTCAACGCTGGAATCATTCGGGTTGAGGAACCCGGAGACTACGCCAACCAATTTCCAACCACCTCCGCGACGGGACCATCTCGTATATGTCCGCCGGGAGAAGCATCTAAAGAAAATTGCGAAAAACATTAGCTCTCGAAAGGGCCGTCCTGCAAAACCGAGGAAGAAACCTAAACCGTAGACGCTTTGATTGTGGTCGAATTTGAGATCGCCTAGTGCGGCTAATCTTCCCCGAACGTGTAATGGCCGCCTTTGATTTTTTTCTGCGCAGCCCGGAAGCACCACTCAGGTGCCGTGTAAGCTTCGCCGTTAGCAGCTTCCAATCGATCTCTCGCCACTAAGTAGTCCTTCTCAAACGCTTCGAACGTCTTGTGCTTTCCTACTTTTTCCAAGTCGCCAAAGACAATTTCAAGGTTTTTGTATTCTCCAGCCAGACGCGCGGCTGTCGGCAAATGATCATCAAGTTTGAGCGCGGCGTAAATCGCGGGAACAAGTCCCGCAAGCAGTGCGAGAAATGCAGTCAGGCCCCGGAAGGACGGCTCGGCTTTAAGAATGTCCCAGCCTGCAAACGCTCCGCACAGTATGGGCAGCACCACGAATCCTATGCGCAACAGCCGTAGCGTTCGCACCCAAATGAACAGCGTAGTGGATGTGTAAGTGCATCGCTCACGGTGTTGCGCGCATTGTTCGGCGAGAGCGTCTGAAGCGTTGGTCATGATATGTACGTCCCGAAAATCTTTCGCCATTCTGGGCCAGCCAACGACGAGCTCTGGCTCTCGTATCCGCAGGCTCTGGCAGCGCGATCCCTGGCACTTTCGGCACGGGATTTCCACGCATCGCCAATATACATTGCCTCGCCTGTCCCCGGCGCGTAGACGCTGCCGAATGCCTGATTTACAAGGAAGTAAAAGAAGTCGCGCACCATCCAATCATAATATACACTCGTTTTTCCTGCGTGTTCCCATTGGGCCAGGAACCGGACGACGAGCAGCTCTATCCAAAACGATTTTAGCGGGACACTGCATTCTCCTTGCCAGCATTTGATCATGCGGATTAAGTCACGAGTGTTGTTGCTTGTCTTATCATTCGACGCCTTTATTTTATGTGTTGCAATTCAGCGTCCGGATCAGTTGTGACATACTTGCCGCCGTCAGCAGTTACTGGAATCCAAAAGCGATCGTTAGTGAGTCTAAACGCAGGGAGCAACTCCACCGCGAAGCTCACGAATGGCACCATAACCACGGGGCCGTCGCCGCGTATGTTTGTGTTCGGAAACGTGGCAGACAGAACGGTTTTCACCTCCTGCAGAAGTTGTGATTGTTTGTTGCCGGTTCGGCCTTCAAAACGATTGTAAACGCTCGTCGGCAACTCAAATAAAACATCCACGTCCCGAGGCGGACGAATACGGGTGGTCTTCCCCCATGAGCCAACATAACGACTGTTGGCGGTTCCAGACGACGAGGCGTAATAGTTTGCGTTGAGCGCACGACAGACGCTCTCCCGCTTTGTCACTCCATCTGTCTTTTGCGCATCTGTAAGGCAAATGTTGCTCAAAAAGCGATTGAATCTATCAGCGGTGCTCATAGGCATGTTCCATTTTAGTTTCCGTAATCTGCTGGCGATCAATAAACTAGAGTTCCCCTGCAAACGCGCGGTGCAGCATGGATTGGAAGAGATCGTCGAGGCGTTGGCGGCTGGCGACTTGACCAGCTTCTAGCTCACGAATTTCGCCCACCCGCTGGGCAAACTCCTTTTGCAGCGCAAGCGGCGGAAGAATAATCGGAGTTTCTTCAATCTGCCGAATGTTGAGTGTTGGTTGAGCCACTGTGCGCGTTTCTTGTCGAAAGAAATTTTGTAGTTCTGGCGTCATGAGTTGGTTTGCTACGAACACTCGATCAATTTCCTCACGCAGCGGAACCCGAGCTACGGCACGAACAATGTTAAATCCGGCGAGAGATGAATCGGCCAGCGCGACATAGCCAATCGAGCCAACACAACTGATCAAAATCTCGTCACCGCGGAGCCGCGAACGGCTGTAGTTCTTTTCGAGCTCTGGAGAAATACGTTTCAAATGCTGTCGGTCAATCGACATTCCGTTGAAATCGCCAGCGCGAATAATAGGGATTCCATCTGGAACTTCGTCGCCCGGTTGAACAACGCCGTAATTTATTTTGTCACTTTGTCGAACCAGGTCTCCCATCTTCTTTACGGGGTATGGAAGCGAATTCGCTAAAGGCACGCCGAACATCTCGTGGAACAGCGCAGGGATGAGATCGGCCGCGCGGCGATCGGTTGCTGCGCGGAGCTTGCGCAACGCGTCCGCCTCATCCAGCAGCTTAATTATTCGTTTTTGTTCGGCGAGAGGCGGCACAGGAATAGGGATAGCGCAAAGGTCGCGGAACTTGAGTTGAAAACGGACTGTTCCTTCACATCGGTGGCGAATCTGTTGCTGCCCAGCATCCGATTTTAGAAATTGGAGCAAGTAGAGTGGCAAGAGCCCGGGCTTACATCGAACAATCACATACATCGGGCTGACCGCACCGCCTCCTTCGTCTGCTAGCATCGCGACTGAGCCGACATTGATGCGAGACGGGTTGTAAGCAAGGTCGCAGAATCCAACACATTTATAATTACTGGTATCCGCGCTAAACACTTGTTTGTCGAATAAGTCGAGTGAGCGAACAAAACCACTGTCATTCGTGACGGAGTAAATCGTCGCAGAATTCTCTCGGAGCCTTTCCGTCCGTTCCTCAATAAACTCACCCAACGGCTTGGCCGGCCAGTTTTTCATTTTTTGTTGCCAATCTTCGAGAGCAACGCATTGCCCCGCCTAATAATTTCACTTTCCCATTTGATTACCTCGGCAAGGATTTCCGCCGGGGCATCATGATTCGCGGCTTCTATGGTTGTCGGCTTGTAACGGCCGGCAGCAAGGCTCCAATCATATTCTTTTATCTTCTCAATCGGCACTCGATAGCTATTCACTCCTTCCGCGCGCCCTGGCCATTTGATGAGCACATCGGGAATGTCATTTGCTTCAATCGGTGTTCGCTTGTCATCGAGACTGAAGCCATCGGCCGTCAGATCATAAAACCAGACGTTCTTGGTCGGCGTGCCCTTTTCGAAAATCAAAATCGCAGTGCCGACACCGGAATAGGGCTTAAACACCCCGCTCGGCAGATTGATCACCGCTTGCAGATCACACTCCGTGAGCAGCGTTTCTCGGAGTTTCGTCGGGGCATTCGTCGACCCGAACAGCACGCCGTTTGGCACGATGACGCCTCCGCGTCCACCGGGCGTTAGGTGATCGATGAACCATTTAAGGAACAAGAGTTCCGTTGCCCGCGTGTTGAGCTTGTAGTTGAGATCGGAGAGAAGGCTTTCCTCTTGCACCCGACCGGAAAACGGTGGATTGGCAAGAATCACGTCATAGCGCTTGCCGGGATAAACCCCACCGAAGCCCGTCGTGAGCGGATTGCGCATTTCGATATGCGCCCGTTCGAGCTGATGCAGATAGAGATTGAGGATGGCGATTTTCACCATATTGGCGTCGTTGTCGTAGCCAGTGAACGCCTGTTCTTCGAGGAATCTCCACTGCGCCGGCTTGAGCAGTGAGCCGTCGACCAGGCCGCGCTTTAGATCGGCGGGCTTGGTGTGCTGTCTCAGAATGTGCGTCAGCGCCGCAATGAGGAAGCCTGCCGTGCCGCAGGCCGGATCGCAAATGCGTTGGCTCGGTTTCGGATCGACCAGCGCCACGATCATATCGATGATATGGCGCGGCGTGCGAAATTGGCCGTTGGTGCCAGAAGCCGAGAGTTTAGACAGGAGATATTCATACATATCCCCTTTGAAATCGTGCCCGCTATGCGGAGCGAGATCGAGATTGTGGACGCCCTGGACGACAGCGCGCAGCGTCGCGCGATCGTAGATTTTGAGCGTCGCGCGGCTGAAGAGCAGCTTGCCGGTGTCGCTCAGATTGGGCAGTTCGTGCAGACTTTCGATCGCACTGCGAATGGCGTCGAACAACTCGTCGCCGGTGAGCGTGACGAAATTTCCCCAGGCGAAGCGCGCCCACTTGCCGGAGAAGAGCCGAGCATATTTCTTATCGAGGGCGGCGAGCGTTTCGTCTTTTTCAGAGAGCAAGCGCACGAAGAGCAGGTAGGAAATCTGTTCGATGGAGTCCATCGGATTGTTGACGCCACCCGCCCACAGGATGTTCATCAATTGATCGACCTTCTGGCGAAGGCCGGAGGAGAAAAAGTTAGACCCGTTTCCGTTCGATACTGCCATTGGAATCATACTCTAGACGGTGAGAAGTGACTGACGCACCAACATCGACTGGCGTAACGCTTCGAAGACATCGTCGCGTTCGTCAAATTGCGAGAGCGCCCGGACGCCGCCCAGCTTATTGAACTGACTCGCCGTGAAGAGTGTCATGTCCCCGGAGATGAACCGTTGCAACGCATTCGGATCATCCGCCACAAGCTGTGCTGTGGCGTCCAACCATTTCTGTTCGTTGTAGCGAAGGTTGAACCGAGCAGCGATCGAATCGACCGTATCGACGACAATAGCATCCTTCGTTGGGAGGGGCTTCTTGCCGACGGCGTTGTATACGAATGCCGGCGTCGGCGCGGGGACTCCATAGGAGCGGATCAACTTGTCTGGCGAATAATACATCTCTGGGCGATGGTAGAACCGTTCGTTCATGAGCGTCTCGACTGCATCGTCGTCTTCGTCAGCGATGGCTGCCTTCATGTCGGCGTCCTGTTCGGCGAACGACCGCAAATCTTGCTCGAATGAGCCGCGGAACGTCATCACGTCAACCTTCTGCCCATCGGGGCCGACTTCGAGCACTTCCCGACTCGCGAGTGTGTCGGTTCCTTCCCAAACAGGAATCTCGCGTGTTGCAGCCCCGGATTGCTTACCCTCACCAGCGCTTTCTTTCCCTTCGCCACGCTGTCCCGCCTCTCCAGTCGCGCCCGCCTTCACTGGGGTGGCTTCCTTTTCGCGCGGGATTTTTAGCGGGATCGAGTAATCGTATTTCTCCTCGAAAAATTCGGCGACGCCACAGAAATCGAGGAGGAAATAGTTCTTCTTTTCATATTCGGTGTGGCCGATTTTGAACGTGTAGCGGCGCGTGCCGCGCCCTTTGATCTGAATGTACTCCGTCGGCGAGAAGATTGGCCGCATCAGACCGATGTTGAGAACATCCCGGCAGTTGTAGCCGGTCGAGAGCATGTCGACCGAAACAGCGATCCGCTCCTTGCGCTTGCCGTCCCGGAACTCTTTGGCGATCGACGACGCATCCTTGATGCGCGAGGTGATCGTCACAGCCGATTCCGGCTGCAGCTCGTTGAATATCTTGGTGAGCGTCGTCGCGTGCGCCTGATTGACGGCAAAGACGATCGAGCGGCCGAGCTGCCCGGCAGGGTCTTTTTGCGCCTCCCGCAAGAATGCCTCGCACATCAGCCGATTGCGGGCCGGCGTGAAGACCTTGCGCTCCAAGTCCTGAACCTTGAAATTCTCTTCCTGCTCATTGATCGTCACGGCCCAGCCGGAATCGGCTAGCGCCTTCGTGGTGATGTCCGAGCGCACGTCGAAAATCTTGGGCAGGCACAGGAAAGGGCCTTCAGGGTCTTTGACCGCGTCGATGATGTCGTAACGGTATGTTGGGAATCCCGGTTTGCACCCGAAATAGTGATAGGTATCGCGCAGCTGGCGCGCTTCGAGCGCCTTGGGGTCCTGTTCCCCGAGCTCTTCGAGGTTGATGTTTTTCAGGTACGCCTTGGGCGTAGCCGTGAGCCCCACGCGGGTCGCCTGGAAAAACTGCACAACCTCTCGGGCGTCGCCGTATATCGAACGATGCGCCTCGTCATTGATGACGAGATCGAAATAGAACGGCGTGAACTCTTCTCTGTAGCGGCGATCGACCATTAGTGACTGGATCGTCGCGACGACGACCGACGACCCAAGCAGCTCACCGGTGCGCCTGGCAGTCTTGAAAATGACCGGTTTGAACTCTGGCAGGACAACGGCAAAATCCTCCATCGTCTGCTTTGCCAATTCGATCCGGTCAACGATGAACAAGACCCGTTCGGCGTTGCGGGTCTGCAGAAACCGCCGAATGAGCGCCGCACAAAGGAGTGTCTTCCCGGTGCCGGTCGCCATCTCCAGGAGGAACTTCCGACCGCCTTCGCGGTCATAGATATTGGCAATCTCATCGAGGGCCGCGATTTGATATTTCCGGAGCGTCAGATCGTGCTTCAGCCGCTGAAGGAAATCGGGGCGCACGACGTCGCTGGAGAGCGGCCGGGGCGGCTGCAGGTTTTTTAGCCGCACACGTTCCAGATCGTCTCGTGACGGGAGCCGTTCTATGCGATAGGCATCGCGCTGATCAGCGCGCTCGTAATTCCAGAACCAGTGCTCGCGCCCGTTCGACAAGATGACGAATGGTGCCTTGAGGTTCTCAGCATACCCACGCGCCTGTTCCTTGGCGTCATAGGGATCGAGCTCTTCCCGCTTCGCTTCAAGGACACACAGCACCCGGCCAAGCTTATCCTTCAATAAGTAGTCCGCTCGCCCTGTTCCGGTGTGGAGCTCGAAGGTGACTTGCTTCGGGTCGAGCAAGTCCCACGCGCTGAATTCGAGCGCCTTGTCGATAAGGATGCGGGAAAAGGCTTCGCTCTGTCCGGGGGCCATAGCAATTGATTCGGTAGGAACTTCGCCGTCAACTATACCACCAGCATTCCGAAGCGCACGCCAAGCGGCGACAGGCGCGCGACATCCCCCAGGCCGAAATGGTGGGGATAACCCCGCGAGGCGTGGAACGGGCTCGGGTTATGATTCGGCCATGGAAGACATGTCTCGACATGCCGCGACTAGCAGCGACACCGACTTTACCCTGACTATCGACGAGACCGTCGAGCGGTACGCACGCGCCGGTCTTCCCCGCACGCCGCGCAGCGTGCAGCGCTACTGCGCCAAGGGCCACCTCGACGCCCGGCTGATCGAGACGCCGTTCGGCGAGAAGTATCTCATCTCGCCCGCGTCGGTTGATAAGCACATCGCCTACATCCAGGAGATCGCCGACTCGACAGGGCGCGACATGTCGCGACCGTTCGGGCAAGAGGCGGCGGCCTATCCGCCGCGCGACACCATGCGACAAGAGCCGACGACGATTGTCGACGAGCCGCGACACGTCGCGACGCCTGTCGCACCGCAATTTTCAGGGCATGACATGCCGCCGCCAGCCGCGACACCTGCCCCGACGCAACACGACGAGCCGCGACCGGTCGCGACCCGCGACGCCGAGTCGCGCTATGTCGCCCGCCTGGAGAGTGAGGTGGATTTCTTGCGCGGACAGGTTGCAACCAAGGACTCGCAGATTAAGGAGCTCACCGAACGCAGCCGCGAGACTAACGTGTTGATCGGGGGACTGCAGCGACTGCTCGCGCCGCTGCTTGGATCACCAGACCCGCATCAGTCAGGACAGAGCTACGACCAACGCCCGCAGCAGTAGACGTTCTCCACAGTGTCGCGGCGTGTCGCGACCAGCGTAGGCGCCGCTGGGGGATATACTGAGCGCATATGGATGCGGCTCCCGAGAAGGAGAAAGCTCAAGACAAGCTGTTCATGGAGAACACCTTGTTGCGCGTCGCCGGCGCACTCTTCTGCCATGACGCAAAGCGCGCCGCGAAGAACACGGGCACCATCGAGCTCAACCGGGAAGTGAAAGAGAAGAGCATCGTCATCCGCCCCGATCCGGAGCTCGGGCAGCCCGGCCCTTTGGCGCATAAGATTTTCGTGGCGCTCATCAAGAAGCACTCTGACTACGGCCGACCGATCCAGAAAGAAATCTCATTCACGCAGCGCGAGCTCGCCCGGCTCATCGGCCGCAAGTCGTGGGGCGGGAAGGACAGCGAGGAGCTCTCCCGCGCCCTTCACGAAATCCACTACACCTTCATCAAGGCGCACTTCCGCAACAAGGCCGACCGGTTCATCGAGCAGTCGTTCAACATCTTCCCGGAGATTCTGTTCGAGCGCCGGGAGTTCCTCAGCGACCCCATCGAAGCCTGCACGATCACCCTGGCCGAGCCGATCATCGCCTCGCTCCAGGACGAGCACTTCACCTGCCTCAACCACGGGCTGATGACCCGCCTCGGCACCATCGGTCAGGCGCTCTACATGCGCAGTTTCTTCCACTTCGCCAACCTCTACGACGGCCGCAACAAGGCCAAGCTCAGCTTCAAGAAGCGCTATGACGACATCTGCAGCGAGTGGCTGGGCGGGCTCACCGTGCTGCGTCACCGCTCCAAGATTGTCGGGGAGCAGCTGGGGCCGCACCTCGACAAGCTCGTCGCCGAGGGCGTCCTCTCCTCGTACGCCGTCACCAAGTCTGCGAACGCAGACGACTTCATCGTGTCCTTCCGACCGGGCGAGGCCTTCTTCCGGGACTACGACCGCTTCTACCGGAATCGCAAGCAGGGGGAGCTGCAGTTCGAGTTCCGTGGCGAGCAGCGCGAGATCAGCGAGCCACTGCGTGTCGCGCAGCTCTTCGTCGCCAAGCGCACCGGCCAGCCGGTCGGCCAGATCGCTTCCTTCCCCTCGAAGGACGTCTCGACCGCTAAGGAGATTCTCCAGGTCATCCCATTTGCAGAGGTTGCCGACTTCATCGATTACGCGCTGACTGAAGCCAAGAGGACGAACTTCGATGTCCAGACACTTGGCGGAATCCGCCAGTACATCGCCGGCTACCAGGCGACAAAGGCCGCCCGGAAGTCCGCCAAGACACACGAGGCGAAAGCGGCACAGGAGCGAGACGCGGAAGCCGAGCGCACCGCCTACGACCGCTTCACGCGCTCCAAGGCGCGTCGGATTCTAGAGACCCTCACTCTGGGGGAGCGGGAGGCGATCGACACGGAGGCGTCCGGGAGGGCCGCATCTTTCTCCGGTTCGCTGCGCAAGATGATGACCGACCGCAAGCGCGAGGAGATCATCATCGAGCGTCACCGCGACGCGATCCCGACCTTGGAAGAGTGGCGCGCCGACCACTAAGCGCGCTGTCAGCGACTGCGGGGTGGGTGCTTTGACCGAAACTCAGGGTGTGGGTTTTGACCGAAAACGGCGAGGGCGCAGGCCCGCACGCGTGGGGGGTTTGACCGAAAAGTTCCCCCATCCGGCGCCCAGGAGTGGGGGGTTTGACCGAAAGGACTGGGGGGTTTGACCGAAAACAGTGGGGGGTTTGACCGAAAAAATCAGACGCCGAAAATGCCGTTTCGTCGCTCCAATCCTCGCTCGTTTGAAACCGCCTCCGGCTCTCTAATATGTATTTAATATATTCAACACAGCGCGCGCTTCTGCGGGCTAGCGGACAGCTGGGGCCGTCCGATAGTCCTCGGATCACGCAGTGTGTGGCTTTCAAGGAAAAGAAAGACGCCGCCAGCCGGGTATGAACGAGGGCAAGAACCCGTCCGTACCCTGCCGGTGGCGATAACGCCTTGAAATGCAGTACGAATTCCCCCCGCTTTTGTCGGGCTTGCCGCCCGACCCCGCGCCGCCATTTTGTCAGCCACCTCGCACGCCCTGGGGGTCTACTGCGGTGGGACAAAACTGGCGTCGCTCCCTTCCTGCCCGTTTGGATTCGCGCTGGTGCGGCTCATCCATCGGGGCGTCAGGGAGCCCCGCGGTCTTGCGCTTCTCGCCTGGGGGCTGCGATGCTCGACTGGCGGCACGGGGTCGGCCGGCTGCGCCGGACGGCCGACGCCCTTCGGGTTCCCTCGTCGGGGTAGCGAACATGTCGCGATAGTCCTCGCTGCGCTCCGGGCTATCAAACATGTCCGATACCCGACTCGGCGTCGACCTCCGACAAAAGCGGGGGAACTTCGCACGTGCTGGAGCGACAGCACGCGAGCGGGCGCGCACGAGGCGCGACAACTTGCGACGAGTCCTCTCATGGCGCGCGCCGCGACAGGTCGCGACATGACAAGAGCGGACGCGGCGCGGCGCGCGAGTCCTCGATCGTGTGTGCGGGGGAAGAAGCGGGCGCCAGACGGCGACGGTTATCCACCCCGCAGCACGGGGAACGAAAGCGCGACAGCTATACTCAAAAGTACGGGGTGTGCTCGCTGCACACACCGGGGCAGCCTCCGGCACCGCGCCGGCGGCCGAACAGCCGCCCGGCGAGCCGCGTCACCGCCTACCTCCACAAGTGGCGAACGACGTATGACGGCCAAAGGCCGGGCGCAGCCCGCCCGGTTTCGCGCCGGCGGCTGCCCCGGCTTATGGAGTCCGAGCGGCAATCATTCGCGATACGGCAAGCAACGGGCGAGCACATCGCCTTCAGTCGCCATGAGCGCGAGCGTCACTGCTATCTGGTCGGGAAGAGTGGATCGGGGAAAACGACGACCCTCTTCAACCTCGCCATGCAAGACATTGGCGCCGGCGAAGGCGTGACGATCATCGACCCGCACGGCGACCTGGCAGAGATGGTCGCCGACTGTATTCCGCGCGAGCGCACGAACGAAGTTTGTTATCTCAACGTCGCCGACACCGAACGGCCGGTCGGCTTCAACCCACTCGCGCATGTTCCCGTTGAACGGCGAGCACTCGCCGCCTCGGGCGTCGTGTCGGCATTCCGGCACCTTTGGGCCGATAGCTGGGGCGCGCGCACCGCGCACTTTCTCTATCATGGCGTCCGGGCGCTCCTCGATCGGGAGGGCGCCACTCTCATCGATTTGCCACGCATATACACCGACGACCTTTTTCGGGAGAAGGTTGTCGCCAACCTCACCGACCCCGTCACACGTCGATTTTGGCTGGAGGAATTCGGGGGATATGCCACCAGCTTCCGGTCGGAGGCGAGCGCCCCGATCCTCAACAAGGCAGGTCAGTTCGCCACATCGCCGAACTTACGTCTCATCCTCGGGCAAACCTCGCCCAAGTTCTCGCTCGAATACGCGATGAACAACCGGCAGATCGTCATCGCGAACCTCGCCAAGGGCACGATAGGGGAGGAGGCGACGAACGTGCTGGGGTCGCTCCTCATCTCGCATATTCAACTTGCGGCGATGGCGCGCAGCTCGATCAAGCCGGAGAAGCGCGTCCCACACTTCATCCACGTCGATGAGTTCCAGTCATTCACCACCGACGCCTTCGCGGCGATCTTTTCGGAGGCGCGCAAGTTCGCAGCGCATTTCTGTCTCGCCAATCAGTTCACCCAACAGATACCCGAGAAGGTCCGAGCGGCCGTGCTGGGCAACGCCGGGTCGTTGATCGTCTTCTGCGTCTCGGCGTCGGACGCAAAATTACTCGCGCCGGAGTTCGATAAGCTACAACCCTCGCAACTCACCGACCTGGAGCCCTTCACGGCGTGGATGCGTCGCGCGAGCGCGACCCACACCCGCATCGCAGCGCTCCCGCGTCTGTTCCCGCCACGCGGTCGCTACACGACGGTCATCGCACAAAGCCGCCGAAACTTCGGCCGGCCGCGGTGCGTGATTGAGAGAGGAGGGGAGTAACACCTCACGAATTGTAGAAATGAGGCTGCAATTCGGTAGCCAATATGTAGCGCGAGGCCTGATTGAAAATCCCTTTGACGGTTCCTTTGGCGAGTGTGTCGTGGAGCGGAATGACTAAGGTTTCCGTGGCACCTGCTATATATCGCCTCATCTTGACGTGCGCTCCCTTCTGGCTATGAACGACGAACCCGTATCGTTCGAGAATGGCGACCACGTCTTCACCTGACAAAATCTTAGGCTTTCCCCCCATATTCGATGGCAGGAAGTTCAAGGGGTAGTTCGAAACTCGTTAGAACCGTTGGGGAAGGGGAGAGGCCGAACATCGAAAGGTCTTCGCCCTCAAATAAGAGCGTCAGTGCTTCGCGGATGTTCTCTTCCAGCTCTTGGAACGACTCCGCCTGCGTCACCACAGGCACATTTACGCCCTCGGCGGTGTAAGTACCGTCGTCGCGCGAGACGTTGAATTGGATGATGCGATTCATGCCGAAAGTGTACCACGACCGGCAGTTTTACGCATGAATGCGAACGAACACTGCAATTCTCAGCCACGAGCGAAAAACTTTTCAAAAAATTTCCACACACTCAATTCGGGAGGGAATGGCTCAACAGAGCCATTCCGCTAACGTCGCACATTAACGAGGTTTCTGCGACGCCCTACCTGCATTCTGGCGCGCATGACGATCGCCTTTCCGGGGCGTTGCAGAAACTCTGTTGCACGAAACCGCGAGTCGCCGCCCGGCGCTATGGGGATTTGAGCGCGGCGATGGGGCTCGCCAAGTCATGGCGTGGCGGTTCGACGCGAGCGGCGAGAAGAATCGCACTGGCAATGTAGCGCATGGAAGGGATATTCGAAGTTCCCGAGACGTGCTTTGGCCTCGATATGCATGGCGTGAGACAAGAATATGGACGATGCAGGCGCACTTTCTCGTTTCCGCCAAGGCGGATCGAGGCGCGATTGAAGATGGCGGCGGAAGGACGGCCAGAGATCGCGATCATGAGGTATCCGCCCTCCATGCCGGACGGGGGCGCGAATGCGATCCGTCAAAACTCTCGACGCGCATCATCCGCCCGCCGCAGCAGGGACAGGGCGGTGGATCGACGGAAGCGGCCGCGTGATCGTCGCCATGCGCGGTCGTTGCGTCTTCGCACTCGGCTTGCGGCGCGTCGAGCAATCTTCGACACAGCGCCAGCCTGTCGGCGCGATGGCCGTTGGCGAACAGCCCGTAATGGCGGATGCGGTTGAAGCCGTCCGGCAAGACATGAAGCAGGAAGCGGCGAATGAACTCGCCGGCGGCGAGCTTCATGACCTTGCTTTTGGCGCGCCCTTTCTCGCGATAATCCTTCCAACGGAAGACGACATGCTCATCGGTTTGTTCGATGAGCCGGCTGTTGCCGATGGCGACGCGGTGCGTGTAGCGCGCGAGATAGGCCAAGACCTGTCTTGGCCCGGTGAAGGGACGCTTGGCATAGACGACCCATTCCTTCGCTCGTAGTGGCGCGAGACGGGAGAGGAATGCCGCGCGCTCTGAGAGCATGGCGAGATCGTTGAAGAACTTCAACGCGCCGGCCTCGAAGAGCGCGGCGAGGCCGTCGAGGAACAGCCTGCGGAATAGGCGCGAGAGCACGCGCACCGGGAGAAAGAAGCCGGGCCGGCAGGCTATCCAACGTTGGCCGTCGGGCGAGACGCCGCCGCCAGGAACGATGCAGTGGACATGCGGGTGATGATCGAGGTTTTGCCCCCAGGTATGCAGCACGGCGGTGACGCCGATCTCGGCTCCGAGGTGCTTGCGATCGGCGGCGATCGTCGCGAGCGTCCGCGTGGCGGCCTTGAACAGAAGCCCATAGACCGCCGCCTTGTTCTGATAGGCGATCGCGCCGACCTCGGCAGGCAGCGTGAACACCACGTGGAAATAGGGGACGGGCAGGAGCTCGGCCTGCTGCGCCGCCATCCATCGCTCCGCCGCGCGCCATTGGCACTTTGGGCAATGGCGGTTGCGGCAGGAGTTGTAGGCGACGCGCGTATGCGCGCAGTCCTCGCAGCGTTCGACATGGCCGCCAAGCGCCGCCGTGCGGCAGAGTTCGATCGCCGTCATGACGCGCCGCTGGGCGAGGCTCAAATGAGCCTCGTTGGCCGCGCGCCAGCGAGCGCTGTGGCGGCGGAAGACATCCGCCACTTCCAACTTCGGCTTCGACATGGCCGGCGCTTCAGGCCGCTGGCGGCGCTTTGATGTTCAGGTGTTCGAGCGGGCTTTGAATCTGCCGGATCGCCTCGACGGCGACGCGCGTGTAGCGTGTCGTCGATGCGATGTTGCGATGACCGAGCAAGTCCTGAATGACGCGGATATCGACCCGCCGCTCCAACAGATGCGTGGCGAAGCTGTGCCGCAACGTATGCACGGTGACCGACTTATCGAGCCGCGCCGCATCGGCCGCCTCGCGGCAGGCCCGTTGCAGACTTCGCGTGGTGATCGGCTCCAATGGATTGGGGCCTGGAAAAAGCCAGTGGGACGGCCTGGTTCGTTTCCAATAGTCGCGCAGGATGGCGAGCAATTGCTCGGACAGCATCACATGGCGATCCTTGTCTCCCTTACCATGCCGGACATTGATGACCATGCGCGCGCTGTCGATGTCCTGGGCGGTGAGAGCGACGAGTTCCGACACCCGCAATCCGGCGGCGTAGATCGTAATGAACGCTGTGCGCATCTTGAGGTTCCGAACGGCCTTCAGGAGACGTTCGACTTCCTCGCGCGAGAGAACGGCGGGCAACGAATCCGCTCTTCGGACGTAAGGAATCTGATCGGCGACATGCTTGCGCTTGAGCGTTGTCCCGTAGAAGAATTTCAGCGCGCCCATGATCGGGTTGATCGTATTGGGTTTGAGTTTGCGCGAGATGAGATGGAGATGATAGTCGCGCACATCCTCCGGGCCGAGCTTGTCGGGAGAGCGGCCATGGAAGGCGCTGAACCTTGCAACGGCGGAGACGTAAATCTTCTGGGTATTCGGCGACATGTTGCGCATCGTCATGTCGTCGATCATGCGCTGGCGCAGCGGCGAAACTTTCTTTGCCATGGTTGAACTCCTGTCGACTGAACTACACGAACGTGCGATCCTGACAGGAGCCGCCATCGACGGCGACGCGACGCAAGTTGACCGCAGCGGCGGTCAAGGGACGCGAAAGTAATCTTGTGCGACGTATGAAAAAGAGCTCAACTGAGCCGTTTTCAGACAATCAGGAACTATTTCCCTTTCCGAAAAAAGGAGGCATCTCCCCCATGTCGCACGCGATCATGCGAGGCTCGAACAACCGACGACATGAAGTTGATTTCGGCGACGCGCCGATCCGCGTCGAAGTTTATGCCGGCGACGATACAGTCGAGATTTTCGTTGAGGCGGATTACGAAACCCATGCCGAAGAGCGACGTCGGTTCGTGTTACTCAATATTCCGCGTCACCTGTTCAGCGAGGCAGTGGGTCGCAACGCCAAACGTCACCGTTCAAAGGGGCGTTGAACAGCTTTCAAGGGCGGTGACTTCTTTCGCGCAATCTCGCGGAGGATTTCCTACCGCGGGAGCGGTTTAGTGCATTATCTGATTTGCGTACCGTCGCGAGGCGTACGTCTCGCCGTTGCCGCGTTATATCTCATGCCGGCGAATTTGACGCTGTAGTTCAGGTTACAATTTGGACCAGACCTCTCTCCGCTGCACGCTGACGCTGTGCACCAGTGAATCTTCTCTCCCGTCCACCTTCGGCTGCCGACGACTCGGAAGCCGAACGACAGACGGGAGATACCCATGGCTCTTTCACAACCGACTGGCATGGCGCGCGAGCTGACAACGTTACCAGTGTTGCCGAGCATGCAACTTCGAAATGTTTTCGCGCGCATCAACGACGAACAGATTGAAGCATTGCTCGGCGAGCGGCATCTGTTTGCCGACGGCCTGATATATCTGCTCATCGGCGCACTGATCGCCGAGCAGCCCGACGGCGAGCAAGGCACGCTGTCTACGGACAGCGATAACCTCTTCTATACGCCGTCCTCGGTCGTGAATGCGTATCTGGAAGATGCCGGCTGGCAAATCATCAAACTCCGCCGCGAACTCGGCGGCCTCGCGCGGTTTCCTGGCGCCCGCGTCTTCACTCCCGCCTAGCTCCATGGCGGGGCACACAACCCCGACGCATCACGCGTCGGGGGTTCCTTGTGTTCGTCGCAGTTCCCTTTTCCACCGCAGCGACGAGCGCCGGCACGCACCACGAAACGAATGCAACAACCTGTCAACTAGGGCCGCCACCCCTTCAAAGTCGCAATTCGTATCCACACGCGCAAACGCAAGATTTTGAGCCACGGTTGTATAATTTTCACATATGCACGTTATTACAACTATCATATAATGGAATTCATATGGGGTCGTGCAACACACCAGAGGAATGGCTTTCGAAGCTGGAAACCCAAAGCACGCCGCAGCAATGGAGCCTTCCGGATCTCGTCATA
>VGDY01000088.1 GCA_016869555.1 Alphaproteobacteria bacterium
CCCGGCGAAAACAAGGCCGCGGCCGTCGAGCGCTTCGCGCCGTCACTGCCATTCATCATGCCGCATGGCGTGTGCTTCTCAAAGGATGGCGCGCTTTTTCTTGTCGAGCGCAACCGCGTGACGAGGTTCGACAATGCCGAAAATACATGGCGTGACGCGGCGGCGAACGCCAAGGTCGTCGTCAAGTCAGGCGATCTCATTCCAAGGAACGAAGAGAGCCGCGGCCATGCTTCTCGCGTGTGTAGAATAGGTCCCGACGACAAGCTCTATATTTCGCTTGGCCAGCCGTACAATGTCGCGCCGCCCGACAAGCTCGCGTTTTATGAGAAGACGGGAATCGGCGGCATCATTCGGATGAATCTCGACGGATCAGGGCGTGAAGTTTTCGCAACCGGCATTCGCAATTCCGTCGGCATGGTCTTCGACACGGACGGGTCCCTCTGGTTCACCGATAATCAGGTTGATTCGATGGGCGATAATCAGCCGCCGGAAGAACTTAATCGCGCGGACAGGGCGGGTTTGAATTTTGGTTTCCCTTGGTATGGCGGCGGACACGTGCGCACCTATGAATACGCCGGCGTCGAGCCGCCCAAGGACGTCGTCTTTCCTGTCGTAGAAACTGCCCCGCACGCCGCTGATCTCGGCATCACTTTTTATCGTGGCGACATGTTTCCCAAGGAATATAAGGGCGCCTTGTTTTATGCGCAGCACGGTTCGTGGGACCGCAGCGTGCCGATCGGCGCGCGCGTGATGTTCACGGCCGCGGGAACGACCGCGAGCGCGCCTTTTGCCGAAGGCTGGAATACCGGCTCGGGATCCTACCTCGGACGGCCGGTCGACGTCGCGGAGCTTGCGGATGGCTCGCTCCTCGTCACCGACGACCAGAATGGCGCGATCTACCGGATCACCTACCAGAAGCCGTGACGCTCGTTACGAGCGCGCGGCCGTCGTGGCCCTTGCACAGCGCCTCGATCATCAGACCCGCTTCAACTCCCGGCGTGTGCGCCAGCGTGAAATCGGCGGCGCGCGCGGTTCCGCCGCGCTCTGTCAACAGTCGCAATGTTCGGCCTCGCTGCGCGTCGAGATGGGCGCGCAACGCCACGTCGCCTTTTTCGCGCAATCGCGCCGCGCGCTCCTTTGTGATGTGTGGCGCGACTTGCGGCATGCGGGCTGCAGGCGTTCCCGGACGGGGGGAGAAGGGAAAGACGTGAAGATGGGTGATCCCGCAAGCCACGACGATGTCGAGCGTCGCGGCGAACATCTCTTCAGTCTCGGTCGGAAACCCGACGATGAAGTCGGCGCCAAAGACGATATCAGGCCGTTCCTTGCGCAGCGCGTGGCAGAGGTCGATCGCGTCCCGTCGCGAATGGCGACGTTTCATCCGCTTTAGGATCAGATCGTCGCCCGATTGCAGCGACAGATGGAGATGCGGGCAAAGCCGAGAGTCATCCGCGAAAGCTGCGATGAGATCGTCATCGATCTCGATGCAGTCGACGGAAGAAAGGCGCAGGCGTTCAAGCGCTGGAAGTTCGCGCAGCAGCAGACGCGCCAGTCGCCCAAGAGTCCAGCCTTCGCCAAGATCGACGCCGTAGCTTGTGAGATCGACGCCGGTAAGAACGATCTCCTTCTTGCCGCCCGCAATGAGCGCACGCGCTTGCGCGACAATCTCGCTCGGCGCCGCCGATCGCGCGACGCCGCGCCCAAAAGGAATGATGCAGAAAGTGCAGCGGTGATCGCAGCCGTTCTGAATGGCGAGAAGCCCGCGCGTGCCTTCAACGCCGGCAAGCGCGCGATTCGGCGCATGTTCGGCCAGAACGCGAGTCACCCCGTCGATCTTGGCGAAGCCTTGCGGATCAAGCCGCGCCGCACAGCCCGCGACGATAATCTCGGCGTCGGGCCGTTCGCGGCGCAGGCGGCGGATCGACTGCCGCGCTTGCCGCGTCGCTTCGCCCGTGACGGCGCAGGTGTTGACGACGATCGTTTCGCGCGCGCTCGCATGCGCTTTGGCGAGCTCTTGCGACTCGACGGCGTTGAGCCGGCACCCGAAGGTCACGACCTCGGCGCTGCGCAACGGCGCGTTCACGCCGCGAGGTCCTGAAAGATCTGAGGATCGAGCGTCGTTTCGAATTCGAATTCGACCGGCCCGGTCATCAATACGTGATCATCGGCGCGCCATTCGATGTTGAGATCGCCGCCCGGCAGACGCAGACGCGCCGTGCGATCGCCAAGACCAGCGCGAACAGCGGCGACGAGCGTCGCGCAGGCGGCGGAGCCACACGCCTTGGTGGCGCCGGTCCCACGCTCCCAAACGCGTAGCAGAATGTCGTTGCGCGAAAGCATCTGGGCGAAAGAGACATTGACGCGCTCAGGAAACAGCGGATGAACTTCGATGCGAGGGCCAAGCGTCTCGAGATCAATCTTTGCTGCGTCCTCAATAAAGAACACAGCATGGGGATTGCCCATGCTCACCACGGAGAACTGCGCCGGAGCGCCGTGGACAGGCGGATCAATCGTTACTTTGCGCGTGTCCTCGACGGCATGGGCGAGCGGTATTTCGCGCCAGTCAAATCGCGGACGGCCCATATCGACTGTGAAAACCGTATCGGCTTGGCGCTGCGTCTCAATGACGCCTGCGTCGGTTTCAAGGCGCAGCGCGTTCTTGCCGTCGCGCGCCAGCGCATAGGCCACGCAGCGCGTTCCATTCCCGCAGGAGGCGGAAAGCGAACCGTCGACATTATAGATGCGCATGAACGCGTCGTCGCCGGACTGGCGCGGCCTATGGAGCGCCATCAGCTGGTCAAAGCGAAGGCCCGGCGCGTTGGCGATGGCGCGCGCCTCCTGTGGCGCAAGCTCGTGGTCGCTCCCCCGCAAATCGAGAACGAGAATCTCGTTTCCCGCGCCATTCATGCGCAGAATCGGAAGATGGTCGAGCGGATGCGCCATGAGGCAGTTTTCGCCTGTTCTTGGGGACGCGCTCGTATATAGAGAAGGCCGCGCCGAAGCGCCACTGCGTCCGCCGGACGCGCGTGGCGCTTGCGCGAAAATGCCACGATGGCCGGTTAGGGCGCTGACGATGGAAGAAGAAACGGGCTTGCTGGACAGCCTGCGACGTCATTGGCGGGCGCTGGCGATCCTCACGATTCTTGTCGCGGGCGCCGCGATCTATTCCGAACGCGCGCTGTTTCAAGGCGGCGGCGTTGAGGAGGCGGAGAAGTCCGTCGCGCCGCAAACGCCTGTGGCGCCGCCGAGCGTCGCGCCGGACAAGAAATCTAGCGAGACGAGCGACGCCAAGCCTGGAGAGGCGCAGCCCGAGGCGAAGCCGGACCATGCGAGTCCGCCAGGGAGCGCCACGGACGAAGCGGCGCAGGCGGTGATGAGCCAGACCGTGACCGTCGACGCGAGGCCTGCCGCCGTGATCAAAGGGCAGGGCAAGTGGGAGGATGCGGCCAAGGCGCTCTCCGACGCAATCGCCAAACTCAACGACGCCGTCGTCAAGGCGGGCCTCGCGGCCAATGGCCGCCCGATCGCCGTCTTCACCAAGACTGACGACGCCGGCTTTTTCTTCGAAGCGATGGCGCCGCTCTCTGCCGCGCCCGAGGGCGCGCCCAAACTACCCGAGGGCGTCAGCATCGGCGCTTCGCCCGCCGGCAAGGCGCTCAAATTCCAGCATCGCGGCGCCTATGACGAGATCGAGGCGACCTATGAGGCGATCGCCGCCTATCTCGATGAGAAGGGTCTCGATACCAAGGACCTCTTCGTCGAGGAATATCTCACCGATTTTAAACGCGACGACGCCAGCGTCGACGTGGACATCTATGTTTTTCTGAAGTGACGCATGCGGCGTCAGTTGGCGGCGTCGCTGCCCGAGCGCTGCGAGATTTCGGCGACAAAACGTCGCCAGAGCTGCGGAGGAACTTCGTCAAAGGCCGATTCGAATGACGGCTCGAATGCTTCGCCAGCTTCGAGCGCGCGGAGCAGACGCATAAACGCCGTCTCGTCACGCATGCGCAGCCAGCCAACAAACATGCCGGCCTGCCGATAGGCGAGCCGCTGGCGCTGGGTGAGCGCATTGATCTTCGGATCGCGAGGCGGTTCGCGTTCAAAGCCGAGCCTCGCGAAGTCGATCCACCGACGCCCGTCGAGCACGACGCGATAGCCGTCACGGATCGCCTGCGCCGCCTCGTCGTCGCTAACGCCCTCGGCGCCGCCGCCGTTCGACGCCATCACCGCAAGTCCTTCGGTGAACCATTGCGGCGGACGCGGCGCGCCGAGCGGCCGCCAGCTCGAGAGATGCACATGCGACAATTCATGCGTGAGAACGCTTCGGAGGCGATCGCGCTCCTCGCCGCAAAGCGTCGGCGACAACAGCGCAACGCCGCCGCGCGTCACGGCGGCGATGCCGGGATCATCCATGCCGTTGGCGTTCGCGTAATTCTCGAAGGACGCGTAAACGCCGATGATTGGCGGATGCGCAAAGGGGCGTCCGTGCGCCGACTCGATTTGCGCAATGGCCAGTGGAGTGAGAATCGCAACCGCTTCGGCGCAAGCCCGCGCCTCGGGCTCGTAGCGAATGCGTGCATCCTCGTTGAAAGCGGGAAGCAAGCGCGGATCATTCCAGGCGGCGCGGGCGGCGAGGCGAAGCTCTGGCCGCAGGGCCAGCGCCAGCGCGGCCGCTGCGACGAACGCAAGGCCAAAACCCCAAGCCCTAGCCATGATACGCGGCATGCCTGTCTCGCGCCTCGTTACGCAGACTTATCGCCCGGCCGATATTCGAGAAGGTCGCCCGGCTGACATTGCAGAATTTCGCAGATTTTTTCGAGCGTGTCGAAGCGCACGCCCTTCACCTTGCCGGATTTCAAAAGGCTCACATTCTGCTCGGCGATGCCGATCTGCTGGGCGAGATCGCGCGAGCGCATTTTGCGCTTCGCCAGCATCACGTCGAGGTTGACGATAATCGGCATCAGACGATCTGCGAATGTTCGTCGGCGATGTCCGCCGCCGTTTTCTGGATATGCGCAAGCGCGAGAAGCGTCGCGAGCAGCATGAGCGTCGAAAGATCCTCGGGTCGCAAATAGACGGACACCATATGCGCGCCCGCCGCCTTATGCGCCGTGAGGATCAGCGACATCAGCGGTCGTGCGGCGATATCGACGAGCGCTGCGATGAGGCCCATCAACGCAAGAGAGCGCAGCCATCCCGAAGCATCAGGCGTGAAGATGCGCCCCTCAAGATAGCCCGAGAATAATCTCCAGCCGGCGTAGCAGGCGGCGACGAGCAACGTCCAGATCACGAAGCTGACTCCGAAGCCCGCAAGGCGCTGATAGGCGGTCATGCCTTCGACATCCACCTTCAGCGACGCAAAGTGCGAGACGACCAGCGACTCGTCGCTCCAGAACATCGAGATCGTGACGAGAATCCAGAGGCAATAGGCGACGAGCGCGACGCGCAGCGCCTGGCAGAGCCAGCCGATGCGGCGGCGGAGCGAGTCGAGGCGAGAATCCTCGAGGAGCAGGACGGAATCGGAAAAGTCGGCCATGGCAGTCTCCTTGTATCGCTTACGTTGACACACGAAAAAAACTTAATGTCAAACATTAAAAAAATATACTAATACATGAGGCATTCTATGTTGCACACTGTCCGTCGCTTGTCCGGCGTCGTATTCGCTGCCGCGCTTGCCGCTTGCAGCCATGTGCCGGTCTCGACCATGTGGGCGCTGCGCAATTTCGACGCCTCGTCGGTCGATCCGGCTGCGCTGCGCGCAGCGGTGCGCCTGCCTGAAACCTTCGAGCCGCAGAGGGTCGGCGTGACTTTGAAAATCGGCTGGTGGCGAGATGGCGAAGAGAAGGAGAAGCACGAGATGAGTTTCGCGCTTCAAGAAACGACCGCGCCTGAGGACGTCGCGCCGCTCGCCGGCGAGACGAAGGCCGGAACGCGCATTTACGCTTATAGGGTCGACCCGGCCGACTATGCGGCGATCCGCGCGCGGCAGAAGGAATTTCTCGAAGAGAAAGCGCGCAATCCAGGCAAGACGCACGGTTCCTTTGGCGTCGGCGCCGACGCCTGTCGGCGCGGCGATTTCCCCGAAGGTCCGCTGCTTACGACGACCTATTTGCGCACGCAGACTTCTGGCGCCTATCTCACAGTGCTCAAGAATGTCGACATGCGCGAGGCGGCGACGAAGGAAAAGCCGCTCAATGAACTCGTGCCGCCGTGCATGTAATTCGTAAACAGAGCAGGGGCGCCTGAGCCGTTAGGCCGCCTTCGCCTTCTCCATCATTTCGACGAAGCGCTTAAAGAGATAATGGCTGTCCTGCGGGCCGGGTGAGGCTTCCGGGTGATGCTGCACCGAGAAGGCCGGACGGTCGGTGAGCGCAATGCCGCAGTTCGATCCATCAAACAGCGAGCGATGCGTCTCAACGGCGTTTGCCGGCAGGCTGTCGCGATCGACCGCGAAGCCGTGATTCATCGAAACGATCTCGACCTTGCCGGTGGTGAAATCCTTCACCGGATGATTGGCGCCGTGATGGCCCTGCGGCATTTTCTTGGTCTTCGCGCCGACGGCGAGCGCCATCATCTGATGGCCGAGGCAAATGCCGAAGGTCGGAATTTTCGCTTCGAGCAAATCGCGTATCACCGGCGCGGCATATTTTCCGGTCTCGGCTGGATCGCCGGGGCCGTTCGAAAGGAACACGCCGTCGGGCTTAAGCGCCAAAATCTCCTGACTCGTCGCTGTCGCGGGCGCGACCATGACTTCGCAGTCCTGTTCGGCAAGAAGGCGCAGGATGTTGCGCTTCACGCCATAGTCGATCGCGACCACTCGATATTTGGGCGCGCCATTGCGCGCGCCATAGCCGCCGCCAAGTCGCCACGTCGTCTCGCGCCAGTCATAGCGCTCCGTTGAGCCGACGCTCGGCACAAGGTCCATGCCGTCGATGCCGGGCCAGGCGGCGGCCTTGGCTTTCAGCGCCGCAATGTCGAACCGTCCATCCGGCGCCTGGGCGATGACGGCGTTCTGCATGCCGCGCTCGCGAATAAGCGTCGTCAACGCGCGCGTATCGACGCCGCAGAGACCCACAATGCCGCGCGAGGCGAGCCAGTCGGCGAGCGGCTTTTGCGCCCGGAAGTTCGAGGGGTCGGTGGAAGGCGCGCCGAATATGGCGCCGACGGCGCCGGCGCTCTTGTCGAGATCGACGGTTTCGATGTCCTCTTCATTCGTCCCGACATTGCCGATGTGCGGGAAGGTGAAGGTGACGATCTGCGCGGCGTAGGACGGGTCCGTGAGGATTTCCTGATAGCCGGTCATGGCGGTGTTGAAGCAGACTTCGCCGACCGCTTCGCCGATAGCGCCCAGTCCATACCCTTCGATCACCTCGCCGCTGGCGAGAACCAGCACGCCGGTGTGGACGGGTTTCTTCCAGCCGTTATCTTGATTAAGCGTCATAAAAGGTCTCAGCGCTCCGGCCGCTGTTCGCTTGACAGGGCTCTCGCCGCGCGTCATGGCCGGACTTGATCCGGCCATCCACGGCTGCGGCTTTGCGTGGATGCCCGCGGCAAGCGCGGGCATGACGCGATGTAATGCATCCGGCCCGGAATTGGAAACCCCAAGGATACAACATGCGCGAGAAGATTGCGGCGGACCTCAAGACGGCGATGAAGGCGGGCGAGCGCGCCAAGGTCGACGCGCTGCGGCTCATCAACGCCGCCTTAAAGGACAAGGACATCGAGGCGCGCGGCGCCGGCAAGACGCTCGGCGACGACGATTTGCTGGCGCTTTTGCAGAAAATGATCAAGAGCCGGCAGGAGTCGGTTGAAATTTACGAAAAGGCAGGCCGCACCGATCTCGCTGACAAGGAGAAGGGCGAGATCGCCGTCATTTCCGCCTATCTGCCGCAGCAGCTCTCAGAAGTGGAGGTCGCCGAGGCGGTGAAGGCGGCGATCGCCGAGGTCGGCGCAACCTCGATCAAGGACATGGGCAAGGTCGTCGCCGTGCTCAAGTCGAAATATACGGGCCGTATGGATTTCGGCAAAGCCAGCGCGGCGGTGAAGGCGGCGCTGTCGGCGGGGTAAAAGGCCTGCAATTTGCCAGCTCGCATCCGCCCCCTTCCGGCGCTTCGCACCACCTTCCCCCCGCTAGAGCGGGAGAAGGGAGAGCGGCGCCGCTGCGCCTTTTGCCGCAGCCTACTCCCTCTCCCGCGAAGCGGGGGAGGGCTGGGGAGGGGGTAATTTTCCTAACCTCCCCCATCGACCCAGGCGAGGATCGTCTCGCATATCCCGTCGAGATTGCGATACACGTCTTCGTTCGTTACGCGCAGTACGCGGTAGCCGTTCGCGGCGAACCATGCGTCTCTCCGCTTGTCGTAAGCGACCTCTTCATCGTTCGAATGCGTGGCGCCGTCGACCTCGACAATAAGTCGCGCCTCGGCGCAGAGGAAATCAGCGATGAACGGTCCGCAGGGAGCCTGGCGACGGAAAGACAGTCCCGCCAAACGATGCGCGCGCAACACATGCCAGAGTCTGCGTTCGGCGTTGGTCGGCGCACGCCGCATACCGCGGGCGCGTTCCGTCATGACGCGCGTTTGTCGCATTTGCCCCCTTCCGGCGCTTCGCGCCACCTTCCCCCGCTAGAGCGGGAGAAGGGAGAGCGGCGCCATTGTGCTCTCGCGAACTTCATCGCGGAATGTGACGCTACGTGCGACTTGCCTCCTCTCCCGTGAAGCGGGGTAGGGTTGGGGCAGGAATTAGCGCCACAGAGCATAAAAATGATGCGGCGGCCCGCGGCCGTCGCCGAGGCGCAGCGTATCCGCCGCCTCAAGCGCCCCCTCCAGCCAGACTTTCGCTGTCGCGATCGCGTCGATGAGCGGCGCGCCTTTGGCGAGTTCGCAGGCGATGGCCGAGGACAGGGCGCAACCGGTTCCATGCGTATTGCGCGTCGGGACGCGCCTCCCGCGGAAGATGCGTCGCTCTCCCGCCTCGAAGAGAACGTCGATCGGCTCGCCCTCGAGGTCGCCGCCTTTGACCAGCACGGCGCGCGCGCCGGCTTCGCAGAGAAGTCGCGCCTGCGCCGACATCTCATCCGGGGTTTTTGCGAGCGGCGTTTGGGTGAGCGCGCTCGCCTCATGGAGGTTAGGCGTGGCGAGCCGCGCCAGGGGCAGAAGGGTCTCGACCAGCGCGCGCTCCAGCCCGGCCGAGGCGAGCGCGACGCCCTGCGTTGGAACAAGCACCGGATCGAGCACGACGTTGCGCATGTTGTAACGCGCGAGCGTCTCGGCGACGGCGCGCGCGATATCGGGCGTCGCGAGCATGCCGATCTTGATCGCGTCGGGAGGAATGTCCGACAGAACCGCATCGATCTGCGCGGCGACAATGTCGGGCGCGACCGGATAGGAGGCGCTGACCCCACGCGTGTTCTGCGCGGTCAGCGCGGTGATCGCCGCCATGCCGTAACAGCCAAAGGCGGAAAAAGTTTTGAGGTCCGCCTGAACGCCCGCGCCGCCGGAAGGGTCAGAGCCGGCGATGGACAGGAGGCGAGGGATTTTGGGGGGCACGCGCTATTCAGTTAAGTCTGTGAGTTCTTGCTCGACGACGGCAAGCAACTCAGGAAGGCGTTCGTGAACGGTTCCCCAGATGAGCAGTCGCTCAACTGCCTCATAGTCATGACGATAAACGTTGCCCGCGCCTGCGATGGCAGACCATTGAATGTGGGAATGTCGCTCTTTCAGTTCCGTAGGCAAATGTCTCGATGCTTCCGAAATGATTTCAAGGCACCGCGTCACGCCATAAAAGACAAGCAAATTATCTGAAAAGGATTCTGGGGTGAGTCCTTCCAGGAATTTTTGAGCGAGACGAATGTTGTCGCGAATGTCGATAAGCCGCCGATATGGGTCAGAGTCTCTAAAAGGCATGAATAGCGTTTATTTCCGCTCCGGAGCGGACATATGGTTTCAAGAACTCGCGATTAACGACATCCACGGGGCCGTTGAAGAGTTCCGCGATGAAATCCTTCAACCCGACGTATGAATAAATGTCCCGCACCGCATCCGGCACGATCTCAATCATAATGTCGATATCGCTGTCTGGTCGCGCGTCGCCGCGCGCGTGGGAGCCAAACAGCGCCGCATGCGCCACGCCGCGCGCCCGCAGTGCGGCCTCGTTCTCGCGGAGGACGGCGATGATCTCTTGCGCGTTCATGAACGCAGCATAACACGGGCGCGTCGTGCGGGCAGTCACCCCTTCGGCAGCGTCAGCACGCCGGCGTCGCCGTTTTCCGCGCCGAAGGCGAGCCGCGCGCCCTTCTCGTCCCAGGCGAGCGCGCTGATCCGGGCGAGGTCATGGTCCTGTGCCGGACGACGGACGAGAATTTCAGATCCGTCGGAAAGGCGCGCCAGCATGACGAGACCGTCGTCATAGCCGATGGCGACGACCAGAGCCGCGGGATGGAAGGCGACGCGCGTCACGGTCGCGGAATGGACGCCGCATTCGCGCGGCGCCTGGCCCATGGGCCCGTCCTTGCCGGAAAAGGGCCAGACAATGCAGGCGTCGGCGCCTGAGGTAGCGAGCCACTTTCCGTCGTGCGACCAGGAGAAGCTGCGGGTCTTTCCCGGATAGCCGGCCATGCGCATGTGCTTACCATCGGCGAGGCGCCAGCCGTGCAGCGTATTCTCCTGCATCGAGGTGACGAGAAAGCGCCCGTCGGGAGAGATGGTGGCGTCGAGGTGCGAGCCCGCCCAGGCGAGCGCTTCCGGCTTGCCGGCGTTCGGAAACCACAACGTCGCGCCGCCGTAGTGCGCGATCGCGAGCCGGTAGCCTTTTGGAAAGAAAGCGAGGCCGCGCGACGTCGACGGCAGATCGAGCGATTTCTCCTCGCCCTTGGCCGAGCGGGCCCGGGCCGTCTTGCCCGCCGTCCAGGCGACCGCGCCGCCATGCGCCGCAACGGCGTCGATCCATTTGCCTTTTTCGTCGCCGATGACCTCCACGACGCCATTGGCGTTGGTCGCGACGACGCGCCCGTCGTCTCCGCCGGTAATCAGCCGATCGCCGTCCTGCGCCACGACGAGTATGGCGGCGTCCTCATGCGCCGGAATGCGACGCCCCTCGACGCGCTCGCCGAAATGGAGCGTTCCGTCGGCGAGCGCGAAGACGGGCGCGCCGCCGAGGAAAGCCGCGGCTGCGACGGGCTCGCCAAGCTCCATCGTTTCGACGTTGTCGGTAAGCGTCGGAGACAGCGCCACGGCTATGGGCTGTCCTCGGCAGGCGCGCCCCAGCCGATGGGCAGACGCGGGCGACGTTTGCGGAACTGGCCGCGCATAACCAGCGCGAAGGCTATGGCGTCGAGCCCGGCGAGCGTCAGCCACCAGAGCTGCTCGGCGGCGGGGCCAAAGAGGCAGATCGCGAAGCCAGCGCCGAGCCCTCCGAGCAGGAAGGGCGCGAGCGCCGGACGCGACTCGCCAACGAAAAGACTGATGCGAGCGGCGACGAGGGCCGCGGCGGCCGCGCCGAGCACGCCGAGATCAAACCAGATTTTGAAGATGAGGCTGCGTGGCGTCGCTGGCGTGAGATAGCCCCCGAGCACTCCCCAGGTCGCCGAACCGAAGCCATGCCCGATCAACGTGCGCCAGCCGTCGGCCTCGATCATCTGACCCCACAGGGCGAGATGCCTGAAAAAACCGGGGGGACTCTCGGGCCAAGCGAGATACGCCCCATACGCGGCGAGCGGCGCGAGCAGCACGATCGCCGCCATTAGCACGGCAAGAATGATGGACATTAGCCGCGCGCGGCCAAAAGCGGCTGCGAAGACCGCCGCTCCTGCGGCGAGCGCCGGCATCGCATTGGGCGCGTGAGAGAGGTAGCAGGCGAGCGCCGTTGCGACGGCGAGCGCCGCCGCCGAATACCACCGGCCGCGGACGGCGAGCGCGCCCATCGCCGGCCATACGAGCAGCGCTAGCCCGAGGCCGGCGCGCCCCAACGGTCCCACATCGAGAATATCGTCGACCGTATATCGGGGTTTCAGCAGCAGAGTGACCGCAGCGAGCGCGATCGTCGCCGCGGCGACTCCGATGGGCAGCAGATTTAGGTTCGACGTCTTGGTGCGCAGCGGGAGAAATCCGGTGGCGAGCGCAACCAAAGCGAGCGTTGCGGCGATTTTTGCGAAACGTTCAGCCGGTCCGTCAAACGGCGTCCAGAGCAGCGAAAGCGCCGTCCAGGCGGCAAGCAGCAGAGCTGCGAGGAAGGGCGGAGACAGCAGGATGGCGCGCATCGAACGCGCCGGGCCTTCCTCTGGCGTGAGCGTCGCCGCTGCGAGCAGCAGCGCCGCCCCGATCGGCAGCAGCACATAGACCGTCTGACGCGCCAAAATCGGCGCGATCAGCGCGATCACGAACAGCAAAAATACGCCGATCCGCAGCAGGAGGCGCGAGGCCTCCTCTGCGGGTTCGTCAATGTTGCGGCGCAAAAGAGCGGACATGGCGAGGCGCGGGCGAGTCGAGATCTTGGTTAGAGATTAGAACGAAATTTCCGGCGAGTAGTCCGCCGCAATGCAGTAAACGCGGGAATGGGCGCAATTTTTCGGCGACTGTGGCGCTTTTGCTATTGTCTAGGCGGTTTGGCGCCATTCCCATTGAACCGTCTCGTCGGTTTCGGTCGCCAGTCTCTGGAGACGGAGCTTCGCCAAACGCGCTGGAGCCAGTCTGCCGAGCGCCCAGACGGCGGCTCCCCGGACGATGGCGGCGGGCTCTTCGACCAGCCGCTCGGCCTCGGCGGCAAGCTCAGGCCGGTCTGAATTGCCCATCGCGATCAGAACATTTCGTAAGAACCGATCGCGTCCGATCCGTTTGATCGGAGAACCGGCGAAAAGCGACCGGAACGCCGCGTCATCGAGCCGCGCCAATTGCGCAAGCGGCGGCGAGTCGAATTCGGCGCGCGCGGCGAGCTTCGCCTCGCGTCCGATGCTTGCGTATTTGTTCCAGGGGCAGACCGCGAGACAATCGTCGCAGCCATAGATGCGATTGCCGATCTTGGCGCGAAATTCGAGCGGAATAGGGCCCTTGTGCTCGATGGTGAGGTAGGAAATGCAGCGCCGCGCATCGAGCTGATAGGGCGCCGGGAAGGCGGCGGTCGGACACACGTCGAGGCATTTGCGGCACGAGCCGCAATGGTCGCGTTCAGGCGGGTCGGGCGCGAGCTGAAGACTCGTGAAGATTGCGCCCAAAAAGAGCCAGGAGCCGAAATCGCGCGAGACGAGATTGGTGTGTTTGCCTTGCCAGCCGATTCCGGCCCTCTGGGCGAGCGGCTTTTCCATCACGGGCGCCGTGTCGACAAAAACCTTTGCATCGCCTGCGCCAGCGCGCCTGAGCATGAAACCGGCGAGCTGTTTCAGCCGACCCTTGATGAGGTCGTGATAATCGCGATTGCGCGCATAGACGGAAATGGTCGCGCAATCCGGCTTCGTGAGAGACGCGAGCGGATCTAATCCAGGCCCATAGTTTAAGCCGAGCATCACGACGCTTGTCGCTTCGGGCCAGAGCGCGCGTGGCGCTATGCGCCGCTCAGCCGTCTCGCGCATCCAGTGCATGTCCCCATGCGCGCCGTCCTGCAGCCATATGCGCAGCCGATCGCCGTGCTCGGTCGCCATGTCCGCGCCCGTGAAGCGGCAGACGTTAAAGCCGAGATCGAATGCCTGGGCCCGGACCGCCTCCTCGAGCCTTTCCGTCGACAGTCGTCGACAATCGAGGTCTGACGGCGAAGACGCATTCAGGGCCGGCGCGTGCATGTCAGGAGGATCCCTGCAGAGGGATCGAGACGATGAACTCCGCGCCCGGATTGCGTCTTTTTATTTCGATCGTTGCATTGAGCTGGCGCGTAAATGACGAGATGATCCGCATGCCGAGCCCTTTGCGGTCTCGGGAGTCGAGGTCGGTCGGCATTCCGGCGCCCTCGTCGCGCACTGACACGATGAAATTATTCTTGTCGGCGCGCGCGACCTTCACCGCGATAACGCCCGAATGGTTTTCATAAGCGTATTTCGCCGCATTGGCGATAAGTTCGTTGACGACGAGCGCGGTGGAAACCGCACGGTCTGTCGGAATGACAATGCCTTCCTCGATTTCAGTGCGCACTTCACATTGCGCGACGCTTTCATCCAAGTCATGACAGAGCGCTTCGATGTATTTGCCGACATTCATGCACTCTACGTCAGTGCCTCGGGACAGCCGGTCATGCGCTTTTGCGATCGCGTCCACGCGATGCGACGCCTCGTTGAGATTTTCGGCGACTTGCTCATCGCCCGCGTCGTTGGCTTGCAGGCGGAGCATGCCGCCCACGATCGCAAGGCTGTTCTTCACGCGATGATTCATTTCCTTGAGCAGCGCTTCGTTGCGCGCGAGCGCCTCTCTGAGCTTGCGCTCTTCACGCTCGCGTTCGATCGCCATGCCAAGAATATTCGCCGCGCCCTGCAGGAAAGCGATGTCCTGCTCCACGAACTCGGTCGGCGAGCGGCTGTCGACCTCCAACACGCCAAACGGCTTTCCGTCGCCCTGTAAGATCACGTTCATGGCGCGGCGAACGCCGTGCTGGCGCAATATCTCTGGAGTCTTGAACCGCGTCTCCCCTTCCAGATGATTAGAAATGACTGGATTGCCGCAGCGCAACGCGTATCCGGCGGGAGAGTCGAGATCCGCGCTAATTTTGGCGACGCCGACGACGCCACGGCTCCAGCCGACGCCGGCGCGTATGAGAAACTTGTTCTCGGAGGGAAGCAGCTCCAGCACTTTGCAGAATTCAGCCTCCAGTCCCTGCGCCGTCAGCCGCACAGTGTCGTTAAGCAGTTGATCGAGCGAAGCGTCCTGAAGGGCGGAGACGCCGAGCTCCGCCAATATTTCCTGCTGCCGAATGCGCTGCTCTAGTCCGTGAGATGAATCGGACCTCTCAACGGCCTTCGACTGAACCTTCTCACTCTCGCGCTCGTTCGGTGCGCTCATACGATGGTCCCAGTTGGACGTTTACTTGCCTCATTCCACGAAATGCTTGTCAAGCGCGGCCGCATATGGCCATTGCAACAGCGACGACTGAGCCGTTTGATCGACGGCGGCGATCAGAAATCCAATTCGGCGTAAAAGCGGCCAGGCGTGAGGCCCGGCGCTCGATAGGCCAAAAGCGGGCGAAAAGCGGGACGCGACTTGATGCGCTGATACCAGTGTTTCGCCGCTTCATCTTCCTCCCATGGCGCGTCGCCAAGATAGTCGGCGCAGGAAATATGTGCAGCCGCTGCGAAATCGGCGTAGGTCAGTCGGTCGCCCGCAAGCCAATTACGCGCATTGGTTAGATAGCCGATATAGCGCATATGGTGACGAATATTGGCGCGCGCTACACGCACCAAGTCCATGTCAGGGGCGCCGCCCTGAGGTGCGTGCCGCTTGTAGACTTTCTCCGTCATCAGCCAGTTAGTGACCTCGTCGAAAAATTTGACGTTGAACCAGTCGACGAGGCGACGCGTCTCGATGCGCGCAGCCATTTCCTGCGGTAGAAGCCTTTGCGAGCCACGTTCGGCGCCATAGGTCTCGTCTATATATTCGGCGATGAGATTGGCGCCAGGCGCGACGGCGCCGTCATCATCGACAAAGACCGGCGTGCGGCCAGCAGGGTCGAGGGCGAGAAACTCAGGTCGGCGGTCGCTCGCGCGCTCTTCGATGAGCGTGGCGTCTATTCCATATTCGGAAAGAATGAGCCGGACAAAGCGCGAATGAGGGCAGAGCGGGTGATGATAAAGCGTAGGCATGAGACTTTATTCGAGAGGGCGCGTAGCGACGATCGTGCCGCACTTCTGTATGATGTTTGGATTAGCGCCGCTAGCCGGCGGTTTTGCGGCTTTG
>VGDY01000089.1 GCA_016869555.1 Alphaproteobacteria bacterium
TGCAGCTCTGGTCGGGCTTCGCCCTCCCGACGCCGCATCAAAATCGCAAGGCCCCGCATTCAGAATAACCCGGCAGGAATCCACTTAACTTCCACGGGGCGCTGTTCAAACAACCGGGACCAGCTCTGTTCGACTCGGCGGGCCCGGCGAGAAATAAATCCGCGTTTCTATGGACGCCGCTTCGAATTTCATAGACACGCGCAGACAGGTGATCGCGACAGCAATCAAGGAGCCTCGTTCGCCAGTATGCAGAAAGGCTCGGCCCGAGCCGGCAACAGAATCTCGTCCAGCGGGTAGGTTGTCATCCCAGCAATGCGGCCGTCTGCAACGCACTCGACGTGATTCGGAACATTGGCTCGCATCGCCGGTCTCATCCCGGCGGTTTGAAAATTCATCGACCGCTTCAAAGCATCAGCAATTTATGACTCCGCCCTGGCATTGGTCGGAGCCAATGCTGCATGATTTCCCGGCGCTTTCTTGTACCCGACCTATCCGCAGTAAATTCGGACGATTCGCTGGCTCCGATCGACGATGACGTTAAGCCGGCCGAACCGGTATTCGCGCGTCACCGGCTGCCCTTCGCGTAGGACCCTGACGACAGTGGCGCGGGTTTTCGCCTTCAGCTCATCGAGCAGCGCCGGCGTCGCGCGCATCCCAACCGCATATTGTCCCGCTTCCGCATTGCAGTCGTCCGCGGGAAGGGGGCTTACGTTCTCGTTGGGGTTCGCAACAACGCCCTCGCTCCCCTCGGATGCGCCGGGCGTCCCTCGCTGAGCTTTTGAAACAGCCGTGCCTAGGACAGCGACGCCGATGCCGAAAACGAAAATGACGGCTCGCAAGTTCATCATGGAGACTCCGTACGGCGCCCACGCGCCTGTGGAGCGAAACAGCCGAAGCGCGGATGGCTTCGAATTTGGCGCGGCGGCACTTTACCATCAGCTTGTTCAGCGCCGATACTAAGCCCGCGCGGAAGTCACGATCGTATCAGGATCCGAGCGTATCCGGATCGGCGCCGGGGTGACGATCTGCCCTTCTCGGAAAGACGCGCGGAAACCTGCGCCCGCACGTTTCCTAACGTTCTCGTCGAGATCGTGGCCCAGTTCTTGAGTTTTTTGCAGCGGATGGCATGGAGGCCCGAATGCTTGCCTACGCGAGCATGGCATTGCATAGGCCGACACTCTTTAGCATGCCGTCCTGATATGCTGCTCTCATGCGCGAAGGTAGAGCGTGACGAGGGACGAATCCCCATTTCATTATCGAGGGTTCGGGATTTTTGGCGCCGTCGATCGCGACGTAGAGCGTGCAGGCGGCGGTCAGCGCGAACCAGGCCGCGAGATAATAGTCGACCGGCAGAACGAAGAGCGAATGCATGTCGGCCTTCCCCGGCTCGTGGAATGATGCCGCGCCTATTCGCCTATTGTTTGTAAATACAATCTCAATGCAAGGCGATGGGCGGGACGAAGATCGGAGGCCCATGACGCTGAGCGGACCTTCCAACAGGAAATCCCGTAAACGACGACCCTGGTTCATTGATCGTAAGGGTTGGAAGCGTCAAATTCGTCGAAATCCTAAAGCGCGGTCGCGGCGCCCTGTCGCAGCCTTCTTTCCCGCCTTGTGCGGCTGAGCTTTTGTCAATAGGTTCCGCGCCGGCGACGACGGGCGGCGGCTGCCGGTTTTTCGCTTGACCAGAAGAGGCGCGCGCGCCGTTTCGCTTGCTTTGGGGATGTTCCCTTCATGTCCGTGCTGATCGACAAGAACACCAAAGTCATCACCCAAGGCTTCACCGGCAAGACCGCCACTTTCCATTCCGTCCAAGCGCTCGATTACGGGACCAAAATGGTCGGCGGCGTCTCGCCGGGCAAAGGCGGCTCGATCCATCTCGATCTTCCCGTCTTCGACACGGTTCTCGAAGCACGCGAAAAGACCGGGGCCGACGCCTCCGTGGTCTATGTGCCGCCGCCGGGCGCGGCCGACGCCATCTGCGAGGCGATCGAGGCGGAAATCCCGCTCATCGTCTGCATCACCGAGGGCGTTCCGGTTCAGGACATGATCCGGGTCAAGCGCGCGCTCTGCGGCTCGAAGTCTCGCCTTATCGGGCCGAACTGCCCCGGCGTCGTGACCGCCGGCGAGAGCAAGATCGGCATCATGCCCGGCAATATTTTCTCGAAGGGCTCGGTCGGGGTGGTGTCGCGCTCCGGCACGCTCACCTATGAGGCGGTGTTCCAGACGACGCGCGAAGGTTTAGGTCAGACGACGGCGGTCGGCATCGGCGGCGACCCGGTGAAAGGCACGGATTTTATCGAGGTGCTGGAGTTGTTTCTGGCCGACGAGGCGACTAAGTCCATCATCATGATTGGCGAAATCGGCGGGGCGGCGGAGGAAGACGCGGCCCAATTCTTGAAAGACGAGGCCAGGCGCGGCCGCAAGAAGCCGATGGTGGGATTCATCGCGGGCCGCACCGCGCCGCCTGGCCGTCGAATGGGCCATGCGGGCGCCATCGTCTCGGGCGGCAAGGGCGACGCCGAAAGTAAAATCGCAGCCATGGAGTCGGCGGGCATTAAAGTGTCGCCCTCGCCTGCGAGGCTCGGAAAGACATTGGTCGAAGCGCTGAAGGGCTAGCTGATCTAGCCCGCTCAATGCTTCGAAAGTCGTCGCCGCCGTTGAGCGCCGGCGCTTTTGGGAAAGATTGAGATGGCGCGTTTTGAAACCAATGGCGGCGCCGGACCAGCGCCGGCCGGCGCACGCTCGCCGCAAAATGACTTTCTCGCATCGACATCCTTTCTGCAGGGCGCGAACGCCCTCTATCTGGAAAGCCTGCTTGCGGCCTATGAGGCCGATCCCTCCTCGGTCAGTCCCGACTGGCGCGGCTTCTTCGCCGAAATGGGCCTAAAGCCGCAGGAGAAGGCCGCCCTGGGCGGGCCGAGCTGGGCGCGACGCGACTGGCCGCAGCCGCCGAACGGCGAATGGGCCAGCGCGCTCGTCGGCGAGGCGCCGGCGCCAAATAAAACGCCAGCCGCTCCCGCCAAGCCGGCGCCGACCGGCGAGGACGTGCTGCGCGCGACGCGCGACTCGGTGCGCGCGCTGATGATGATCCGCGCCTATCGCATGCGCGGCCATCTCCACGCCAATCTCGATCCGCTCGGACTGGAGCAGCGTCACGATCACGGCGAACTCAATCCGCAGACCTATGGTTTCACCGACGAGGATTACGAGCGCGAAATCTTCCTCGATGGCGTATTGGGCATGCGCTACGCCACGCTGTTCGAAATGGTCACGATCCTGCGCCGCACATACTGCGGCACGATCGGCTTCGAATTCATGCATATCTCCAATCCGGAGGAGAAGGCCTGGCTGCAGGCGCGTATCGAGGGCCCGAAGAAGGAGATTGTCTTCACCCCGGAAGGCAAGCGAGCCATTCTCAACAAGCTCGTCGAGGCGGAAGGCTTCGAGAAGTTCCTCGACGTGAAATACACCGGCACCAAGCGCTTTGGCCTCGACGGCGCCGAAGCCATCGTTCCCGGGATGGAGCAGATCATCAAGCGCGGCGGCGCGCTCGGGGTGAAGGAAATCGTTCTCGGCATGGCGCACCGCGGCCGCCTCAATATTCTGTCGCAGGTCATGGCGAAGCCGCATCGCGCCCTGTTTCACGAATTCAAGGGCGGCTCCTTCCTGCCGGACGAAGTCGAAGGTTCAGGCGACGTCAAATATCATCTCGGCGCGTCTTCCGACCGCGTGTTCGACGACAACCGGGTGCATCTCTCGCTGACCGCAAATCCGTCGCATCTTGAAATCGTCGATCCGGTCGTGCTCGGCAAGGTCCGCGCGAAGCAGGACCAGCATCATTGCACCGACAGCGATCGCCGCCCGGTGATGCCGCTGCTCATTCACGGCGACGCCGCCTTCGCCGGACAGGGTGTGGTCGCGGAATGTTTCGGCCTATCCGGACTGAAGGGCCATCGCACCGGCGGGTCGATCCACTTCATCGTCAACAATCAGATCGGCTTCACCACCTATCCGCGCTACTCGCGGTCGTCGCCCTACCCCTCCGACGTCGCCAAGATGGTCGAGGCGCCGATTCTTCATGTCAACGGCGACGATCCCGAGGCGGTGGTCTTCGCCGCCCGCGTCGCCGCCGAATTCCGTCAGCAGTTTCAAAAGCCCGTCGTCATCGACATGTGGTGCTATCGGCGCTTTGGCCATAATGAGGGCGACGAGCCGGGTTTCACCCAGCCGCTGATGTATAAAAAGATCAGAGCGCACCGCACGACGCTCGACATTTATGCAGATCGCCTGATCGCCGAAGGCGTCCTGTCGCGCGACGACGTCGACCGAATGAAGGAAGAGTGGCGCGCGCGGCTCAACCAGGAGTTCGACTCCGGCCAGAGCTACAGGCCGAATAAGGCGGATTGGCTCGACGGCCGATGGGCTGGAAAAAAATCAGGCTCGCAGCTCTCGGATAATGAGCGTCGCGGTCAGACCGGCGTCGCCTTTGAGACGCTCCAGCAGATCGGCGAAAAGATCACCTCGACCCCGCCCGATTTTCATCTCCATCGCACGATCCAGCGCTTTCTCGACAATCGCAAGGCGGCGATCGAGCAGGGCGGGCCGATCGACTGGGCGACGGCCGAAGCGCTGGCGATCAGTTCGCTGCTCTATGAGGGCTACAATGTGCGGCTCTCCGGGCAGGACAGCGAGCGCGGCACGTTTTCGCAGCGTCACAGCGTGCTGATCGACCAGGACAGCGAGGCGCGCTACCTGCCGTTCAATCACATCGCCGACGGCCAGGGACGCTATGAAGTCGTCAATTCGATGCTCTCGGAAGAGGCGGTGCTCGGCTTCGAATATGGCTATTCGCTCGCCGAGCCAGATGCGCTGGTGCTGTGGGAAGCCCAGTTCGGCGATTTCGCCAATGGCGCGCAAGTCGTCTTCGACCAGTTCATTTCCTCGGCCGAGCGCAAATGGCTGCGCATGTCCGGCCTCGTCTGCCTGCTGCCGCATGGTTACGAGGGCCAGGGTCCAGAACATTCGTCGGCGCGGCTCGAACGCTATCTGCAGCTATGCGCCGAAGACAATATGCAGGTCGCCAATTGCACGACGCCTGCAAATTACTTCCACATCCTTCGCCGGCAGCTGCACAGAAGCTTCCGCAAGCCGCTCGTGCTGATGACGCCGAAATCGCTGCTGCGGCACAAGCGGGCGGTGTCGCGGCTTGGCGAGATGGGCATGGCGTCGAGCTTTCAGCGGCTGCTGCTCGACGATGCCGAAACGGCGCCGAACGAGACCTTCGTTCTGCAAGGCGACGAAAAGATCCGGCGGGTCATCCTGTGTTCGGGCAAGGTTTATTTTGATCTTTTCGACGAGCGCGAGAAACGCGGCGTCGACGACGTGTATCTGCTGCGCGTCGAGCAGCTTTATCCCTTCCCGCTGAAGAGCCTCGTCACGGCGCTCGGACGTTTCAAGGACGCCGACGTCGTCTGGTGCCAGGAGGAACCCAAGAACATGGGCGCCTGGTCCTTCGTCGAATCTTATCTTGAATGGGTGCTGACGCAAATCGGCGGCAAGTCGAAGCGTGCGCGCTATGTCGGGCGCCCCGCTTCGGCCTCGACCGCGGCGGGCACGATGTCGCGCCATCTCGCGCAATTGAAGACGTTCTTGGAGGAGGCCTTCGCGGCATGAACGCCGAGGCGTTAAATATTCAGGACTTTGCGCAGACATTGCCCCAGATAGGCGAGTTCTGCGTCGGTCAGCGTTGCGATTCTCGCACCGATGCGTTTCTTGTCCACCGCCGCCAACTGATCGCAGACCGCCTTGCTGGCGTCGCCCGCAGAAGGAATCGGAATCACGATGGGTGGAAATTCCTTGGAGCCATGCGTCAGCGGAACGACGATGACGGTACGGCGAAACTCATTCGCCTTGGTCCGGGAAACGATGATGCCCGGCCGCGTTTTTTGAATTTCGTAACCTTCGGGATTTCGATCGGGAAAGGCGATCCAATGAATATCGCCCCGCCGAAGAATCACGATTTAGAAGCGCGAGAAAGTATCGACGGCGTTGGCGTCAGCCCAGTCGGACGTTTCGCGATAGGACGCGAGTTCCGGGTCGCCTTCGATTTGAGCCGCGGCGGCCGCGATGTCATTTTCCTCCAAATCGAGCGCGCGCAGCATCATCCGCTCGATCATCCTGCTGCGCTCCCGCCCTTGATAGGCGGCGTTGAAGCGATCGAGAATGTCGGTTCGAATACTGTATACTGCGCGCTTGGTCGCGGGCACTGTCGTGAAATTCCCTATAATCTGAGAGAGTGTCACACTGTAACAGTCACGATCCGCCTGTCAACGCACAGCCCTGTCGAGGACAAGACGCTATGACCGAAATTCGCGTTCCCACACTGGGCGAATCGGTGACTGAGGCGACCATCGGCCGCTGGTTCAAGAAAGCCGGCGACGCGGTGCGCGCCGACGAGGCGCTCGCCGAACTCGAAACCGACAAAGTCACGCTCGAAGTCAACGCGCCTGCCGCCGGCGTGCTGTCCGAGATCGTCGCCAAGGAAGGCGAAACCGTTGAGCCGGGCGCGCTGCTCGGACAGATCACTGAGGGCGCGACGGCGCCGGCGAAGGGCGGCGGCGAAGCCGCGGCCAAATCCCCCGCGCCCAAGCCAGCGCCGGCGCCTGCCGCGCCCGCCGCCCAGCCTGGGCCGTCCCCCGCCGCGACGGCGATGCCGCCCTCGCCCTCCGCCGCCAAAGTCGCGGTCGAGCAGGGGATCGACATTGCTCAGGTTCCCGGCAGCGGCAAGCGCGGCCAGGCGCTGAAATCCGACGTCGTTCAATTCGCCGCCCGTCAGGCGACGCCGCAGCCCGCGCAGGAAGCGCGCGCGCCAGCCTCCCCACAGGAAGCGCCGATCGAAGCGCCGACGCAGCGCGCGCCGGAGGAAGACTCCCGCCGCGAGGAGCGGGTGAAGATGACGCGCCTGCGCCAGACGATCGCTCGGCGGCTGAAAGAGGCGCAGAACGCCGCCGCCATGCTGACGACCTTCAACGAAGTCGACATGTCGGCGCTCATCGATCTGCGTAAACGCTACAAGGAGGCCTTCGAAAAGCGGCATGGCGTGAAGCTTGGCTTCATGGGCTTCTTCGTGAAGGCGTGCTGCGAGGCGCTGGAAGAAATTCCGGCGGTCAACGCCGAGATCGACGGGACCGATATCATCTATAAGCGCTTCTGCCATATCGGCGTCGCCGTCGGGACGGAGAAGGGGCTCGTCGTGCCGGTCGTGCGCGACGCCGACCGCCTGTCGCTCGCCGAGATCGAACGAACCATCGCCGAACTCGGCCGCAAGGCGCGCGACGGGGCGCTCGACATCAAAGATCTGCAGGGCGGCACCTTCACGATTTCAAACGGCGGCGTCTATGGGTCGCTGATGTCGACGCCGATCCTGAACGCGCCGCAATCGGGCATTCTCGGCATGCATAAGATTCAAGAACGTCCCGTGGTGATCGACGGCAAAATCGAAGCGCGGCCGATGATGTATCTCGCGCTGTCCTACGACCACCGCCTCGTCGACGGCAGGGAAGCCGTGACTTTTCTGGTGCGGGTCAAGGAGTTGCTCGAAGATCCGGCGCGGCTGGCGCTCGGCCTTTAGCCGCCGCCTCTTCAAAATCGCCAAAGCATGCACATTTAATTTCAGACGGCGCGCCGCTCGTTTGGGCGCCGACGGCGGGTCGAAAGGACCGCCAAGGAGGTCAAGATGGAAATGAAAACCGCGACCGAACCCAGAGAAGCGCCGCTGACGGCCGAGCAGTTCGCCCAGCTTGGCGATGGTCTCATCGCTTATGTGCGGCCAATGCGCTCCGAGGACGTCAATCGGCTTTATCCGCACGCGCCGCAGATCGCGCCGGGTCTGACGATTTTCGCGCTGTTCGGCGCGGATGGCGCGCCGATCGTGCTTGCGGATTCGGAAGAAGGCTGCATCGGCAACGCCCGCGAAAACCATCTGCAAATGGTGAGCCTGCATTAGGCCGGATCGACTCCAAAAAGGTTGAAGCGCTCTCCCGCCCAGGCGACGATCCGATGATCAGTAGGCGGCGATCATCGGCCCCTCCGGTACGGGCCAGTCAATCCGATAATTGAGCCCGGTGCGGATCAGATGGGTCGCGCTGGCGCTCGAAGCGGAGAAATTCGCGGGAAACCCATCCTGAACGGAGCCGCCGAAGGCGTTGATCGCGTAATTCTGCCGGCCAAGGTCCACATAAAGCCATTCGGCCTTGAGGCTCCAATTGCGCGCGATCGCGTATTCGAAGCCGGCGCCGGCGGTCCAGCCCGTAGCTAAGCCGGAAAAGGCGCCCGCCGAGCAATAGAAGTCGAGCGCGCAGAACTTGTTGCCCTCGCCAAGGCCCCCAAGCGTCGAGACCTGGCCATAGGCGAAGCCGCCGGTGACGTAGAGCATCATGTCGTCGCGCGGCAGAATCCCGAAGCGCCCGCGCACCGTCCCGAGCGACTCGAGCAGCCGCTTGGTGCTAGTGGCGAAATTCCGACGGTCGCCGAAATTGGCGGAAGCGCCGAACGAACCGCCGACATTTGCGTAAGCGAAGTCGGTCTCGAGACCCGCGACGAGAAGCGGATGCAAGCGCCAATTGTAGCCGATCTGCCCGCCGCCAACGAAGCCGGCGATGTCCGAACGCTGCGCGAAGGGCGCTTGGAAACCTGTCTGGAGGATCGCCGCTTCCGGCGAGCGCGCCGCAAGCGTCGTGTCTTTCGCCGCCGCGAAACCATAGCCAACGTGGCCGCCGATATAGGCGCCGCGCCAGTCATGCGGCTCCGCCTCCGCCTTGGCGAATAACGGCCCGAAATTTCCAGCGCCTGTCGGATCGTCAGGCCCGCCAAAGCGGTAGCCCGCCTGCAGGAAAAAGCCATAGCGTTGCGAAAATGAGTAGATCGGCGTCGCGACGCGGCCGACTCGGCTCTCGCCATAGTCCTTGCCCGGCGCGCTAAATTGCCAATAGCGCCCGCCGACGCCGACGTTGAAACGCGGCGTCAGATCATAGGCAAGGAGGCCTTCGAGCTGAAAGCCGTCCCCATTGCCCGACTGCTGCACGCCTCGGATCTCGGGACGAAAATTGTGATAGTCGGTGTTCCACATCCAGCTATGAATCCAGGCCGCTTCGAGCGACGCCCGCAGACCCGGCAAGAGTTCGACCTCGCCGCCGAGGCCCACCCGAAGCGAATTCCATGAAACGTCGAAATCGAGCCCGTCCAGATTCGTCGGATAAGAAACCGAATTCGGCGGAGCCGTGGCGCAAAGGTTTGCATTCAACAGCACCTGCGCGCAGCCGAATGAATTCATCCGCTCATGGAAATTATTGTAGCCGACGAAGGGGCCGATCCTGACCGGCTGGCCGGTCGGCAATCTGGTCTCGACGACATTGTAGCCCAGATCGACGGTGACATATTTGAGCGAGCCGCCACTCTGCACATGTACCGTGTTGCTATAGACGCCATACATCGCGGCGACGGTGTCCTCGTCGTTGAGCTTGCCGCTCGCGAGCGTCCCGCCGCCGAGAAAACCTTTGAGGAAGACGCCGCTCTCGTGGTCGACGCGAAAGAAGGTCTCGGCCGAGTGTCCCGTCAGGTCGCCAAAGGTGAGGCGCGAAATCAACAGATCGGGGATGTCCGCGTTGTAAAAATCATATTTATGGTTGCCCGAACTGAACCAGTAGCGGGTTCCAAATTCAAACCGCCAGGGCGACGCCAGCGGCGGCGGCGGTCCCTTCAAGACGGGGAGAACCGGATCAGCGGCCTTGGCCGCCCCGGCGGCCAGGAATGCCGTCATCGACAGAAAAGCGGAAAGCGTCTTGCGCATGCGGCGGCTCTGGTCTTTCAGACAGCAGTGGGGCGGGTCCGGCCGCCAAGACGCGCGACGCCTATACGATAAACCTACGGTTTAAATGACATTTTATGGTTGAGCGTTTATTAACGCCGACGTCCGCGCGGACCTTTTGTCGCTGCCCGACGTCTATGACGACGCAAGCGGCCAGCTTGACAGCCGCGCCGCCCTTTCCTATCTGCAGGACGCTTGTTGGCACTCGCCTTGGGTGAGCGCCAACAAGCGTTCGCATATCCCTTTTTGGCGGGGCAGAACCCCGTCAGGCCAGAAAAGGAAAGATTCACAATGGCGTTCCGTCCCCTCCACGACCGCGTCGTGGTCAAGCGACTCGAAGGCGAGGAAAAAACCAAAGGCGGCATCATCATTCCCGACACCGCCAAGGAGAAGCCTCAAGAAGGCAAAATCATCTCCGTCGGCCCCGGCGCCCGCGACGAAAACGGCAAGCTCAACCCGCTCGACGTCAAGGCCGGCGACCGCGTGCTGTTCGGCAAATGGTCCGGCACCGAAGTCAAGATCGACGGCGATGACCTGCTCATCATGAAGGAAAGCGACATTCTCGGCATCGTCGACTGACTCGACGCCGCCGTGCGCTTTCGAACCCTTTAGGAGAATTGTAAATGGCTGCAAAAGACGTCCGTTTCGCCACTGACGCCCGCGACCGCATTCTGCGCGGCGTCGAAATCCTCAACAACGCCGTCAAAGTGACGCTCGGCCCCAAGGGCCGCAACGTCGTGATCGAGAAGTCCTTCGGCGCGCCGCGCATCAGCAAGGACGGCGTCACCGTCGCCAAGGAAATCGAGCTTGCCGACAGGTTCGAAAATCTCGGCGCCCAGCTCGTCCGCGAAGTCGCCTCGAAGCAGAACGACATCGCCGGCGACGGCACGACGACCGCGACGGTTCTCGCCGCGTCGATTGCCCGCGAGGGCGCCAAGGCGGTCGCCGCCGGCCTCAACCCGATGGATCTGAAGCGCGGCGTCGATCTCGCCGTCGAAGCCATCGTCGCCGATCTCAAGCAGCATTCGAAGAAGGTCACGTCGAACGACGAGATCGCCCAGGTCGGCACGATTTCGGCCAACGGCGACAGCTTCATCGGCGAAGAAATCGCCAAGGCGATGCAGAAGGTCGGCAATGAAGGCGTGATCACGGTCGAGGAGGCGAAGAGCCTCGAGACCGAGACCGACATCGTCGAGGGCATGCAGTTCGACCGCGGCTATCTCTCGCCCTATTTCATCACCAACGCCGAGAAGATGATCGCCGAACTCGACGAACCATACATTCTCATTCACGAGAAGAAGCTGTCGACGCTGCAGCCGCTGCTGCCGATCCTCGAAGCGGTGGTGCAGACCGGCAAGCCCCTGCTCATCGTCGCCGAGGACGTCGAAGGCGAGGCGCTCGCCACGCTCGTCGTCAACAAGCTGCGCGGCGGCTTGAAGATCGCCGCCGTGAAGGCGCCGGGCTTCGGCGACCGCCGCAAGGCGATGCTCGAAGACATCGCCATCCTGACCGGCGGCCAGTTGATCGCCGAGGATCTCGGCATCAAGCTCGAGAGCGTCACGCTCGCCATGTTAGGGCGCGCCAAGCGCGTGCGCATCGAGAAGGAGAACACGACGATCATCGATGGCGCCGGCGAGAAGAAGGACATCGAGTCGCGCATCTCCCAGATCAAGGGTCAGATCGAGGAGACGACCTCCGACTATGACCGCGAGAAGCTGCAGGAGCGTCTGGCCAAGCTCGCGGGCGGCGTCGCGGTGATCCGCGTCGGCGGCGCGACAGAGGTCGAAGTCAAGGAGAAGAAGGACCGCGTCGACGACGCCCTCAACGCCACCCGCGCGGCGGTCGAGGAAGGCGTGTCGCCGGGCGGCGGCGTGGCGCTGCTGCGCGCGATCAAGTCGCTGAGCGGCGTCAAGGTCGGCAATCCGGACCAGCAGACGGGCGTCGACATCGTCCGCAAGGCGATCCAGACGCCGGCGCGGCAGATCGTCGACAACGCCGGCGGCGACGGCGCCGTGGTGGTCGGCAAGCTGCTCGAATCTTCCGAATACGGCTATGGCTTCGACGCGCAGAAGGGCGAGTATGGCGATCTGATGAAGCTCGGCATCATCGACCCGACCAAGGTCGTGCGCACCGCGCTGCAGGACGCCGCTTCGATCGCCGGCCTGATCATCACCACCGAGGCGACGATCACCGAAGCGCCGAAGAAGGAAGCGCCGCCGCCGATGCCGGGTGGCGGCATGGGCGGTATGGACTTTTAAGTCCGCCGGTCCAAGCGAGAACTTCGAGAGCCCCGGGTCTCCCCCGGGGCTTTTTTTGCGCCGGCGCGCGGACCGCGGCGAATGGTCGACCGAAGCCGCGTCAGGCTTGGGATGACGCGTTGCGTCGTCTGCGGGTCGGCTTTTCGCTGAATATGCCCTCGATCCAGGCCGTCACCGCCTTGATCCTTGCGACATGTTTGTAGGCGGGATTGACGAGCAGCCACACTTCTCGTTTGAGCACGGGGGCCTTGCCGCCCAATCGGCGCAGGCCGGAGTCCCGATCGGCGATCAGGCACGGAAGCAGCGACTTGCCGATGCCAGCCTTGACGGCGTTCAGGGCCAGTTCGGAATCATTGACCGCAAGTCGCGCCGGATGTCGCTCTCGACTGACCGCCCGGTTGATCCAGGCGGCGTGCGGCAGCCCGGCCATCTCCGCCTCATAAGCGACCCAGGAAAGCCGGCGCACGTCCAGAGCGGTCGGCCCGTAAACCGCATAGTCAAGATCGGCGATGCGACGCGTGATCGCCTGCTGATCGTCGACCGGCCGCGCATGGCGAAGCGCGATGTCGGCGTCGCGCCGCATCACGCTCAGATTGCGCGGCTCGGCGACGACCTCGAGCGACAGTCCGGGATGCGCATCCATCAGCCGCCCGACCGCAGGCAGCAGAAGACGGCTCGCGATCAGCGGGATCGCGGTGATGCGAACGCTGCCGGTCGCGGAGTCCGCCCCAGCCGATGATTCGGCGATCGCGATCGCCTCTTCTTCCATACGCGCCGCGCGCTCGACGATATGCGCGCCGATCTCCGTCGCGCGCCAGCGTGGTTCGAACAGCGTCAACCGAAGGCTTTGTTCGATGCGCCGAATGCGCCGCGCCACCGTGGTCTCGTCCACCCGCATGGCCTTCGCCGCCGGGGCGATCGCCTTCGCGCGCGCCACCGCGAGGACGTAACGCAAATCATTCCAGTTCAAGGGCGGCAAATCTGCAGGCATGGGCGGCAAAACTACCCGTATAGAGGCGTGGTTGCATCAACTAAGTCTCTTCGCGTCGACCGTTGAAGGCGGAGCTTGGCATGCATATCGATCGTCGTCTGTTGATCCAGGGAGGTCTCGCATCCTTGAGCAGCCCGCCTGCGCAGGCGCGACGTTCCTTCGGCGCCGCGACGACGCGCTTCAAGGCTCTGGCGTTCGATGCGTTCCCGATCTTCGATCCAAGGCCGATCGCGGCCCTGGCGGAGACGCTCTTTCCGGGAAACGGATCGCGACTCGTCGAGCTGTGGCGAACCCGACAGTTCGAATATTCCTGGCTGCGAACGGCGGCGGGCCAATATGCGGACTTCATGAAAGTGTCCGAAGAGGCCCTGGTCTTTGCCGGCGCCGCGCTGAAGCTGCAACTGACCGACGAAAAGCGCGATCAGCTCCTTCGCGCTTATCTTGCGCTCGGGACATGGCCGGACGCGATGCCGGCTTTGCAACGGCTGCGGCAGGCGGGCGCCCGTCTGGCGCTGCTCTCCAATCTTACGCCCGCGATGCTCGAAGGATCGATCGCGACCTCCCGGCTTGAAGGCGTCTTCGAACATGTCCTGAGCACGGATCGCGCCAAGACCTATAAGCCGGCTCCCGACGCCTATCGGCTAGGACTCGATGCGTTCGGACTAGCGAAAACGCAGATCCTGTTCGTCGCTTTCGCCGGCTGGGACGCGGCCGGCGCGAAGGCGTTTGGCTATCCGACGTTCTGGGTCAATCGGCTCGGCCTGCCGCCCGAGGAATTGGGCTGCAAAGCAGATGCGGAAGGCCAATCGCTTGTCGAGCTGACGGCCTATGCGCTCGGTTGACGCCTGGGCGCGCCGAGCGCAGCGATCTATTGCCGCCTTGCGCATGATCCGCGCGCCGCGGGCGTGCGTGGGAACGCGCCCGAGCGCCACAAAACCCCAGATTCCGTCTGTGCTTCGCTTCGCCGCGCGGCGGCGCGACGCAGCGCCTTGCGCATCGAGGGCCGTTGCCCTACGGCTTCCGCTCGTTTAGCATGAGCTTCGCGCGCGGGGTCACGCGCGCGATTAAGCAAGAATCGGGAGGGGCGAGATGGCGAGCTTGCGCACGCCGGTGGCGTCGAACGGCGACTGGGCCGAGCACGTAAAGACCTATGAGACATTTTTGCTGCTGCTGAAGATCGCGGCGGGGAGCACCGCCGTGGTGCTGCTCGCGTTGTATTTCTTCGTCGCGCGCTAGGCCCGCGCTCTTCGCCTTCCACCGCTGTCGGCGATGCTGGCGGCGACGGTTTTTCCACAACCGGAGTTCGTCATGCGCATCGCCGTATTGGCTGAAACGGATCAGTCCGAGCCGCGCGTCGCGGCCACGCCTGAGACCGTCAAGAAATTCATCGGGCTCGGCGCCGACGTAGCGGTCGAGGCCGGGGCCGGCGCCGCGGCCGGCTTTTCGGACGGCGATTACGCCGCGGCCGGCGCGACGATCGCCCATGACGCAGCGGCGGCGCTGACCGGCGCCGATGTGGCGTTGCGCGTGCGGCGCCCCTCGGCGGCCGAACTCGCCGGCGCCAAACCCAATCTCGCGGTGATCGCGATCATGGATCCGTTTGGCGCGGGGGCTCAGCTCGCCGATCTCGCCAAAAGCGGCGCGATCGCCTTCGCCATGGAGCTCATGCCGCGCATCACGCGGGCGCAAACCATGGACGTGCTGTCGTCCCAGGCCAATCTCGCGGGCTACCGCGCGGTCATTGACGCGACGGCCGAATATGGCCGCTCATTCCCGATGATGATGACCGCCGCCGGCACCGTTCCGGCGGCGAAAGTCTTTATCATGGGCGTCGGCGTCGCCGGCCTGCAGGCGATCGCCACGGCGCGGCGCATGGGCGCGATCGTCACCGCCACCGACGTTCGACCGGCGACCAAGGAGCAGGTCGAATCGCTCGGCGCGAAATTCATCGCCGTCGAGAACGAAGAGTTCAAACAGGCCGAGACCTCGGGCGGCTACGCCAAGGAAATGTCGCCGGAATATCAGAAGGCGCAGGCCGAACTCGTCGCTTCGCACATCGCCAAGCAGGATGTCGTCATCACCACGGCGCTCATTCCCGGCCGACCGGCGCCCAAGCTGATCTCGGCCGAGATGGTGCATTCGATGCGGCCCGGTTCGGTGATCGTCGATCTGGCGGCCGAACGCGGCGGCAACTGCGAACTGACGAAGCCCGGCGAAACCGTGGTGGTCGACGGCGTGAAGATTCTCGGCGCGCTCAACCTCGCCGGCCGCATGGCGTCGACGGCGTCGAGTCTTTACGCCAAGAATCTCCTGGCCTTCGTCGAGACGCTCGTCTCCAAGGACACCAAGCAGCTCGCCATCAATTGGGACGACGAACTTGTCAAGGCGACCGCGCTGACCCGCGACGGCGCCGTCGTTGACGAACGATTCAAATAACCGCCTGCGCGCACAACAAACTAAAGGGGCGTTAAGCGATGACCGACTCTACGCAACAATTGCTTGAGAAGGCGCAGGCGGCGGCCGAGGCCGCCCGCCATCTCGCCGAACAGGCG
>VGDY01000090.1 GCA_016869555.1 Alphaproteobacteria bacterium
GCTCATGCCGTCTCGAACCACCGCATCGATCACCCGATCACGCAAATCTTGAGAATATGATCCACCCATCCCCGCTGGCCTCCGCCCAGCCAAAAGGTTGAATCAAAACAACCGCGATTCGGGAATCCCCTCCGAGTCAGCGTAATTGCAAAACGCTCTAGGCGCGTCGCCTTGATCGCGGCCGCCTTGTTTGACAGAAGTCGGAGACGCTGGGCGCCTTCGTGATTCGTCGCGCGGCGCGAACGAAACGAGGCCTCCATGGCGACCGCTTGCACCAATGGACTCGACACGGGTTTCGTCGATCTCGGCTATATGAAAGTCGCCGTTCTCGGCGTGGTGCAGGGCATCACCGAACTTCTGCCGATCTCCTCGACCGCGCATATGCGCATCGTGCCGGCGCTGCTCGGCTGGAAGGACCCCGGCTCAGCCTTCTCCGCCGCCATGCAGCTCGCCGCCCTCGCCGCCGTCATCAGCTATTTCTGGAGCGACATCCGCGCGCTCGCCGAGGGGTCGGTGCGGGCTCTCGTGCGGCGCGATTTCAGCGACTGGACCTTGCGCTTCGTCGTCTGGATCGCGCTCGCGACCGTCCCGATCGGCATCGCCGGCCTCGCGCTGTCGCATACGCTCAACACCTGCGGCTCGCCCTTGCGCACGCTGCCCGTGATCGGCATTTCCTGCATCGTCATGGCGGCGCTGCTCGCCATCGCGGAGCTCTATTGCAATCACAAGCGCACGCTCGAACATGTCACTCTGAAGGACGCCATGATCGTCGGCTTCGCGCAGGTCGGCGCGCTTATCCCCGGCGTCTCGCGCTCCGGCTCGACTCTGACCGCGGCGCTGTTCCTCGATCTGAAACGCGAGGAAGCGGCGAGATTTTCGTTTCTTCTCGGCCTGCCGGCGATCGCGCTCGCGGGCCTGAAGGAATTGTGGGAGTTGCACAAGGCGCAGCTCGATTTTCACGGCTGGGCGGTGCTGACCCTCGGACTCTTCGTCGCGTCGCTCTCCGCCTTTGTCGCGATCTGGGGCCTTTTGCGGATTCTCGAACGCTTCTCCGCCTGGCCCTTCGTCTTCTACCGCGCCTTCATCGGAATCGTGCTGCTGGTCGGGTTTTACGCAGGCTTTCTGGCGTAGGGCCGCCATTGCGAGCGAAGCGAAGCAATCCAGAGACACGCCCACGGCTCTGGATTGCTTCGTCGCTCCGCTCCTCGCAATGACGGATATTTATTATTCCGCCGCGACTTTGAGTCGCGCCCGCGCTTCGGCCCGCAGATCGTCGATCGGCGCGAGCGCGCCCTTTTCTTCATAATGCCAGAAGGTCCAGCCGTTGCAGGCTGGCAGGCCCTGCGCCAGCGCGCCGGTCTTATGGATCGAACCGACGAAACCCGAAAGCGACAGGGCGCCGTCGGCGCGCACCACCGCGCGATGGCGACGCTTGGCGTCGACAAGCGTCGCGCCCGGCGCGACGAGACCGGCTTCGACGAGACTGGCGAAGGCGATGCGCGGCTCGGCCCGCTTCGACGGCGCGGTTGCAATCGCCTCATGCGGCAAAGATTCGATCGCCGCGATCCGCGCCTGCGCCGCGGCGCGGTAGTCGCCGTCGCGCTCGATGCCGAGCCAGTCGCGGCCTAACCGCTTGGCGACGGCGCCGGTCGTTCCGGTCCCAAAAAAAGGATCGAGCACCAGATCGCCAGGTTTCGACGCGGCGAGGATGACGCGCGCGAGCAGCGCCTCCGGCTTTTGCGTCGGATGGGTCTTGCGGCCCGCGCCATCCTTGAGCCGCTCGGACCCGCCGCAGATCGGCAGCAGCCAGTCGGACCGCATCTGGCAGTCTTCGTTGGCCGCTTTCAGCGCCTCGTAATTGAAAGTGTAGTTTTTCGCCTGCTGGTCGCGCGCCGCCCAGATCATCGTCTCATGGGCGTTGGTGAATCTCCGGCCGCGAAAGTTCGGCATCGGATTATTCTTGCGCCAGACGATGTCGTTCAGGATCCAGAACCCCAAATCCTGCATGATCGCGCCGACGCGGAATATATTGTGATAGGAGCCGATGACGAAAATCGTCGCCGTCGGCTTCATCAGCCGGCGCGCCTCCTTGAGCCAGTCGCGCGTGAAGGCGTCATAGGCGGCGAAATTGGCGAATTTGTCCCAGTCGTTATCGACCGCGTCGACGAGGCTTTGGTCCGGGCGAAGGAGAGGATTGGCGAGTTGGAGATTGTAAGGCGGATCGGCGAAGACGAGATCGACGCTCTCGTCAGCCATCCGCTCCATCAGAGTGGCGCAGTCGCCGGAGAGGATATCATTGCGCGCCGTCGCGCGGAGCGGCCTTTCGCTGGTCCGCCCGATACGCGTGACCTGAATTCGGGCTTTGAGACGAGCCGCTCCGACGCGCGTGCTACGCATGAACTCCACACTATCTACGCAACTGACAGGCGCGATAGTGAAGGAGGGAGGTAAAAGCCGCGTTTAGATCGGGGAAAAACCAACGTCTCTTTTTCGTACGGAAGTCTTAAGGAAGTAAAAATCTTATCAAAAGCTTGCCGGCGTTCTCAGGCCTCGCGCACCGGCGCGAAACTGATCCGATGCGCCGGGCTCGCGCCATAGAGCGCGAGCGCTTCGAGGTGTCGCTGCACGGCGTAGCCGGCATTGGTCTCGAAACCATATTGCGGATAATGGGCGGCGAGACGGCGCATCATTGCGTCGCGCGCGACCTTGGCGACGATCGAGGCGGCGGCGATCGAAATAGCCGAGGCATCGCCTTTGACGATCATCTGGCAGGGGCAGTCGACCGGCGGCCGGTCATTGCCGTCGACAAGGAGATAGGCCGGCCGATGGGACAGGCCGGCGACGGCGCGGGCCATGGCGGCGAGCGACGCCCGGCGGATGTTGATGCGATCAATCTCGGCCGCGGTGACGAAGGCGACGCTGACCGCGAGCGCGCTGGCCATGATCCGCTCGAAGGCTTCCTCCCGCTGCGACGGGCTCAGCGCCTTGGAATCATCGAGGCCGCGCGGTCGCCGTTCGGGATCGAGAATCACCGCCGCCGCCGCGACCGGCCCGGCGAGCGGCCCGCGCCCGACTTCGTCGACGCCGGCGATCGGCCAGACGCCCTTGCGGCGCAGCTGGGCTTCCAGCCGAAAACTGACCCCGCTCGCCGTCACATTCGCCCTCCCCGGCCGGTCGCGCGGCCCTGCGCAACGGCAGGCGTCGAGCGCTACGGCCGCGGTGCGAATAAAGCGCGGAAGCCGGATCGCTGGCAAGGCGCGCACGGCGAGAACTGCGCGAGAAAAATTCAGTCAGAACAGGCTGAGCTGCTGCGCGGCGCGGCGCGGCGGTTCGAACAGATCGGTTCTCAATTTCGTTTTCTGCGCGAAGCCGAGCCGCGCGGCGGCGACCTCGAAACGCCTCCCGATCATCCAGGCGTAGGGCCCCTCGCCTTTCATGCGGGTTCCGAATGAAGATTGATAGAGCTTGCCGTCGCGCGTCGAACGCATCAGCGCGAGGGCGCGACGCGCCCGGTCGGGAAAATTCGCGACGAGCCATTCGGTGAAGAGATCGCTTAATTCGAGCGGCAGACGCAGCAGCACATAGCCGGCCTCGCGCGCGCCGGCGGCATGCGCCCGCGTCAAAATCTTCTCGATCTCGTCGTCATTGATCGAGGGAATGATCGGCGCCGTCATCACCGCGGTCGGAACGCCGGCGGCGCTGAGCTGCTCAAGGGCGTCGAGCCGCAGTTCCGGCGTCGCGGCGCGCGGCTCCATGAGGCGCGCCAGCCTGCGATCCAGCGTCGTCACCGAGATCGCCAACTTCGCCAGGCCCTTTTCCGCCATCGGCGCGAGGAGATCGAGGTCGCGCAGCACAAGCGCGGATTTCGTGACGATCCCGACCGGATGATTGGCCCGCGCCAGAACTTCGAGGATCGAACGCATGATTCGATGGGTCTTCTCGGCCGGCTGATAGGGGTCGGTGTTCGTGCCGATGGCGATCATTTTCGGCGCATATCCCGGCGCCGACAATTCGCGTTCGAGAAGCTGCGCCGCGCCTTCCTTGACGAAGATTTCGGTCTCGAAATCGAGGCCCGGCGAAAAGCCCATATAGGCGTGCGTCGGCCGCGCGTAACAATAGACGCAGCCGTGCTCGCAGCCGCGATAGGGGTTGATCGAGCGGTCGAAGGAAATGTCGGGCGAATCATTCCGGGTGATGATGGTGCGCGGCTTCTCGACGTGGAAATTGGTCTTGAGGGCCTGCAGGCTCTCCAGCGACCCCCAGCCGTCGTCCTCTTCCTCGCGCGTCTCCTTCTCGAAACGGCCGCTGCGTTTCGACAGCGTCCCGCGCCCGCGCCGGCGTTCGGCGTCGATGAATGCGCCGACGCTCGCCTGCCCAATCTGGCCGATCTGGCGCCCGAGCACCTCGGATGAAACGTCAGCCACGCGCGCCATTGCGGACTCCGACTTTGTGAAAGAAACAAGGGAGGCCGCGCTGACGCTCAAACTTCGACGCGGCCTCCCCCCGACAAACGCAACGCGACGCTACTCATCCGGCGCGACGCCGGACGCCTTCGGGGACTCGCTGTTCTTCTCCGGCTCGAGCGACCGGGCATGAACATAACGCGAATATAGAACATATATAGAACATGAGCGGCGGACGCAAGAGTGCAAAAAAATGCGCCGCCCTTGCGAGCGGCGCATTTGTTCGAGGCCAACGAAAATCGTGGCGTTTCAACGCACAAGAATATTCCTGAACTGCCAGGGATCGCTCTCGTCGATATCTTCCGGAAAGAGGCCCGGACGTCCGTCGAGCGGCGTCCAATCCGTGTAATAGCCCTTCACTGGCCCGAGATAGGGAAGCTGCACTTCGAGGCAGCGCTTGTAGTCGACCTCGTCGGCCTCGACGATTCCCGCCTGCGGGTTCTCCAGCGCCCAGACCATGCCGGCGAGCGCCGCCGAACTTACCTGCAGTCCGGTGGCGTTTTGATAGGGCGCGAGATCGCGGGTCTCCTCGATCGAGAGCTGCGAGCCGTACCAATAGGCGTTCTTCGAATGGCCGTAGAGCAGCACGCCGAGTTCGTCGATTCCATCGACGATTTCATGCTCGTCGAGAATCGTCCAGCTTTCCTGCATCTTGCCGGCGGCGCCGAACATTTCATGCAGCGACAGCACGGCGTCATCGGCCGGATGATAGGCGTAGTGACAGGTCGGACGATAGATCGCCTGTCCCGACGCGTCGCGCAACGTCAGATAGTCGGCGATCGAGATCGACTCATTATGGGTGACGAGAAAGCCATATTGCGCGCCGGGCGTCGGACACCAGGAGCGCACGCGGGTATTGGCGCCGGGCGACAGCAGATAGATCGCCGCGCCGCAGCCAGTCGGATGGGTGCGGCCGATGTCGGGCAGCGCCTTCTCATGCGTGCCCCAGCCGAGTTCGGCGGGCTGCATGCCTTCCGACACGAAACCCTCGACCGACCAGGTATTGACGAAGACGTTGCGCGGCTTCGGCTGGCGCGCGCGCTGCGTGTCGCGCTCGGCGATGTGAATGCCCTTGACGCCGAGCCTTTGGGCGAGCGCGCCCCATTCGGCCCGCGTTTCCGGCTCCTTTTCCAGCGCGCCCGCGTCGCGGGCGAGATTGACCAGCGCCTGCTTGACGAACCAGGAGACCATGCCGGGATTGGCGCCGACGCAGGAGACCGCCGTCGATCCGCCGGGATTCTTGCGACGCTCTTCGAGCACCGTCTCGCGCAGGGCGTAATTGGTGCGCGCCTCATTGCCCATATTCTTGTCGAAGTAGAAGCCCGGCCATGGCTCAACCACCGTGTCGACGCAAAGCGCGTTCAATTCGCGCGCGAGCTTGATGATCGCCAGCGATGACACGTCGACCGAAAGATTGACGATAAAGCCCTGGCCTTCGCCTTTGGTCAGCAGCGGCGTCAACACCTCGCGGTAGTTCTCGGGCGTGAGCCTGGCTTTGAGAAAAGCGATGCCGCGCTCGTCGAGCAGACGGCGATGCGTGTCGACGGGATCGATGACGGTGAAGCGCGATTTGTCGAATTCGAAATGGCGCTCGATCAGCGGCAAGATGCCCCGGCCAATGGAGCCGAAGCCGATCAGCACGATCGGACCGGCGATTTTGCCGTAGTTTGGCCAAGTCGACATGAGGCGCAGCTCCTAAGAAGAATATTGCGTCGCGATAAAGCAAGCGCGGACGTATTAATCAAGAGCTTGAGGGAGAAGCGGCGGCGTGCGTAATCCGGCGCGGCGCGATCAGTTGGGCGTCTTCAACGACAGAGGCGGCTGAAGAAGCGCGAACCGTTTTGGACTAAGCGGAGAACATGGACGTTCAACGAAACCGCGCTTCGACTGCCTGACCGTGCGCGAGGCCCGACGCAGCGATGCTGATTCTCTCGCGGACAACCTTCGCGCCGCGCCGGGCGTCCTGGCAAAGGGGATTGGGCGGCTCCTGGCGATCGCGCGCGGTCGTGCGCGACGACTGACTCTGGCCATTGAACGTCGTGAAGAAACTCAGCGCCAGGAAGCAGAGCCAGAACATGAAGGGTGCGATCTTGCAGTTCAGCGTAGCCATGGTTTGCCCCAAGGATGATCGGGCTCGATTTCCGAAAAGCTCGGCGTGAGCCCCAAAAGCAAAAACCGCCGGCCGACATTTCCACATCAGTGATGTGGAGTGTCGAACACAGCGGCTTTGCTGCTTTTGATCCTTCGTAGGACCGATGCGCCAGTGATCTGAAGCTGTAGCCTCCACGCAATTTCCGAGCCAAAAGCGGCCAGCCGATATTGCGGCGGACGCCGGAAAGCGCCGGTCGGACGTGCCGCCTTGATGATCAGCCGTTGCGCAAGGAGCGGCGGAAATGCGCGCGCATGCGGCAGAGAGGCGCCCGGGCTCCCGGCGCCTTACACCACCGCCTTCTCGATGATATGCGCGAGGTCGGTCATGATGGCGTTGAGGTCGTAGTTCTTCGGCGTATAGACCGCCGAGACTCCCGCTTCGAGCAAAAGCTTCTCGTCGGCCGGCGGGATGATGCCGCCGACGACGAGCGGCGCCGTCACGCCCTCCTGCTTCATCAGCTTGATCACTTCATGGGCGAGCGTCACATGCGAGCCTGAGAGAATGGAGAGGCCGATGCAATGCGCGCCTTCCTTCTTCGCCGTCTCGACCAGTTCGGCCGGCGTCGAGCGGATGCCCGCATAGATCACGTCGAAGCCGGCGTCGCGGGCGCGCACAGCGATCTGTTCGGCGCCATTGGAATGGCCGTCGAGGCCGGGCTTGCCGACCAGGAATTTCGCCCGCTTGCCGAGCTTTTGCGACACGCGCTCGACCTCGCCGCGCACCGCGTCGAGCGCGCCGCCGACCTGACGGGCGGTCGAGGAGACGCCCGTCGGCGCGCGATATTCCCCGAACACGCCGCGTAAAACATTGCCCCATTCGCCGGTGGTGACGCCCGCTTTCGCCGCGGCGATGGAGGGCTCGACCATGTTGCGGCCTTCCTTGGCGGCGCGGGCTAATTCTTCGACGGCGGCTTGCGCGGCCTTCTGGTCGCGGCTTTCGCGCCACGCCTTCAGCCGCGAAATCTGCTCGGCTTCGACATGTTCCGGCACGACCATGATCTGGTCGTCGCCCGAGGCGAGCGGCGACGGCTCGCCGCCGGTGAATTTGTTGACGCCGACGACGATCTGCTCGCCGGCTTCGATCGACTCGAGACGGGCCGTATTGGCTTCGACGAGCTTGCCCTTCATATAGCCGATCTCGACCGCCGCGGCGGCGCCGCCAAGCTCCTCGATCTTCTTGAGTTCGGTCTTCGCCTCTTCCTTCAATTCGGCGACCTTGCGGGCGATCTCGGGATTGCCGTCGAAAATATCGCCATATTCCAGGAGGTCGGTCTCATAGGCCATGATCTGCTGCATGCGCAGCGACCATTGCTGGTCGAAGGGCCGCGGCAGGCCGAGCGCCTCGTTCCAGGCCGGGAGCTGCACGGCGCGGGCGCGGGCGTTCTTGGAGAGAACGACGGCGAGCATCTCGATCAGGATGCGATAGACGTTATTTTCCGGCTGCTGCTCGGTGAGGCCGAGCGAATTGACCTGCACGCCGTAGCGGAAACGGCGGAGCTTCTCGTCCTTTACCCCATAGCGCTCGCGGGTGATCTCCTCCCAAAGCTCCGCGAACGCCCGCATTTTGCACAGTTCGGTGACGAAGCGCATGCCGGCGTTGACGAAGAAGGAGATGCGGCCGACCACCTGAGCGAAGTCTTCCTCAGGCATTCCCGCGGCTTTGACGCCGTCGAGAATGGCGACGGCGGTGGCGAGCGCATAGGCGAGCTCCTGCGACGGCGTCGCGCCGGCTTCCTGCAGATGGTAGGAGCAGACGTTCATCGGATTGAACTTGGGGCATTCCTTGGTGGTGAAGAGAATGAGGTCCTGCGTCAGCCGCAGCGACTGCGCCGGCGGAAACACATAGGAACCGCGCGAGAGATATTCCTTGATGATGTCGTTTTGCGTCGTGCCCTGCAGCTTCGCGCGCGGCGCACCTTGCTCTTCCGCGGCGGCGATATAGAGCGCCATTAGCCACACGGCGGTGGCGTTGATGGTCATCGACGTGTTCATCTCGCCAAGCGGAATGCCGTGAAAGAGCGTGCGCATATCGCCAAGATGCGAGACCGGCACGCCGACCTTGCCGACTTCGCCGCGCGAGAGGATGTGGTCGCTGTCGTAGCCGGTTTGCGTCGGCAGATCGAAGGCGATGGAGAGACCGGTCTGGCCCTTGGCGAGATTGGAGCGGTAAAGCTTGTTGGATTCGCTCGCGGTCGAATGGCCGGCGTAGGTGCGAAACATCCAGGGCTTGTCGCGGCCAGCATTCCGGCTCTTCTCGGCGGACATGTCGTTCACTTTAATGGCTCCTTCGCCCGTTGCGATAGCACAACATGACCCCGTTTTGACAAGATTGAGACAAGATGAGGACTTGGCGCGGCTCAAAGCGGCTTCGTCACGACGCCGACTGAAGGCGCGGCCTCGGCGAGTCGCCGATCCAGCGTACACAGCGTCGCGCCATATCCAGCGCAGACGGCGAGATGCAAAGCGTCGCCCGCCCGCAGCCCCAGCTCATGCTGGCCGGCGAAGCGCGCCGCAGTCCCAAAATGATTGGCGGCGAGCGGCAGGGTGACCAAGCTCTCGGAAACAAGACGCGTGAACCCGGAGAGCGCCGCCGCCCGCTGCGCAAGGTCGATCTGGCGATTGCGCAATTTAATCGACAGAGCGGAAGAGAATTCCGTGACGACCCAGTCGCTGATCGCGAGTTCGTCTTGCTGATCGCCGAGCCAGGACTGGACGCGATCGGTCTCCGCTTCTCTGGTCAGCGCCGCGACGAGAAGCGACGTGTCCAGATAAAGCGTCAATAGCGCTCCTCGTCGCGGATGCGGCGCATGAACTTACCTTCGGGCTCGGCCTCGACGGCCATGTCCGCGGTGATCTCACGCAGCATCGAGACATCGACGCGCTTTATGGGCTCGGCGATAGGCGCGATCTTGGCGACGGGCTTGCCGCGGCGGGTGACGCATACAGTCTCGCCCTTCGCCGCGCGTTCGACGAGTTCGCTCAAATGGGCCTTGGCTTCCGCGACGGTGACGACGCTCATTCTTGCCTCATGACCAACTGGATGACCATTAGCGCAAAATGCCGGGCGAGGCCAGCGGCGATGGTATATTGGGTGGTCCGAATTTCTGCCGAAGGCCCAAAGATATCTTCCCGCAGACAGGCTCGTTCTCTGCGCGGGACGAGGAGAAGGCTCAGTGCCCGCTCTCAGTTTAGGGACTATTCGCCCCACGCCGCCCCGTCTATAAGCTCCCGCCAGTGCGAGCCCGTCTCAGGGCGACAAGGCGAGGACCCCGAAGTTGACCGATAAGAAAGACCTCTACGAGATCGGCGAAATTCCGCCGCTCGGGCATGTGCCGAAGAACATGTACGCCTGGGCGATCCGCAAGGAGCGGCATGGGCCGCCGGAAACCGCCATGCAGCTCGAGGTTCTGCCGACCTGGGAGCTCGACAGCCATGACGTGCTGGTGCTCGTGATGGCGGCCGGGGTCAATTACAACGGCGTCTGGGCCTCGCTCGGCGAGCCGGTGTCGACCCTCGACGTTCATAAAAATCCCTATCACGTCGCCGGCTCCGACGCTTCCGGCATCGTCTGGGCGGTGGGCTCCAAGGTGAAGCGCTGGAAGGTCGGCGACGAGGTCATCATCCACTGCAACCAGGACGACGGGGACGACGAGGAGTGCAACGGCGGCGATCCGATGTTCTCGCCCTCGCAGCGCATCTGGGGCTATGAGACGCCCGACGGCTCCTTCGCCCAGTTCTGCCGCGTCCAGGACCGCCAGCTGATGGAGCGCCCCAAGCATCTGACCTGGGAGGAGGCGGCCTGCTATACCTTAACGCTCGCCACCGCCTATCGCATGCTGTTCGGCCATTCGCCGCATCAATTAAAGCCCGGCGACAATGTGCTGGTGTGGGGCGCCTCGGGCGGGCTCGGCGTTTTCGCCGTGCAGCTCTGCGCCGCCTCGGGCGCCAACGCCATCGGCGTCATTTCGGACGAGAGCAAGCGCGACTATGTGCTCTCGCTCGGCGCCAAGGGCGTGATCAATCGCAAGGATTTCAAGTGCTGGGGGCAGTTGCCGAAGGTCAACACGCCCGAATATGTCGAATGGACCAAGAACGCCCGCGCCTTCGGCAAGGCGATCTGGGACATTACCGGCAAGAAGGACGTCGACATCGTCTTCGAACATCCGGGCGAGCAGACCTTCCCGGTCTCCTGCCTCGTCGTGAAGCGCGGCGGCATGGTGGTGTTCTGCGCCGGCACCACCGGCTTCAACCTGACCTTCGACGCCCGCTACGTCTGGATGCGCCAGAAGCGCATTCAGGGCTCGCATTTCGCGCATTTAAAACAGGCGTCCGCCGCCAATCGCTTCGTGCTGGACCGGCGCGTCGACCCCTGCATGTCGGAAGTGTTCGCCTGGGAGAAAATCCCGGTGGCCCACACCAAAATGTGGAAGAACGAGCATGCGCCCGGCAATATGGCGGTTCTCGTCATGTCGCCCAAGCCCGGCCTGCGCACGGTCGAAGATGTCAACGAGGCCTATGCGGCGATGAAGTAGAGCGTCGCGCGACGGCGGAGCTACTCCACCTCGATGACCGCCATCAGCCCGCCGCCGCCCTTGGTTTCGGTATTGTCGTTGCTGGTGTGATGCGGGATGTGGCAGTGGATCAGCCATTTCCCGCGCTCCCGCGCCTGCCAGATCACGTCATAGCGCTGGCCGGGGCCGACATTGACCGTGTCGGCCAAAAAGCGCGCGCTCTTTTGCAGCGTTTCGCCGTCGCGCGCGACGACTTCGAACGGGCCGCCATGAATATGCATCGGATGGATGAAGCCGTTGTTCGTGCCGATGAAGCGCACTTTGAGCGTTTCGCCAAGCTTCATCCGCACCGTCTCGGTTGACGGATAGGATTTGCCGTTGATGGTGAAATAATTCGGCTGCATGCCATCCATCGGCATGGCGGGAAAGGTCAGGCCGTCGCGCCACAGCCATTCCTGCAGCTGGATGACATAATCGTGATCGGCGCGGATGTCCGCCGCGGCGTCGGCGGGATCGATGATCAGCGCGCCATAGAGGCCGAGCGCCTGCGTGCGGTCCGGATCGGCATGGGGATGGTAGAAATAGGTCCCGTGCTGTCTTGCGGTGAATTCGTAGTCGAAGAATCCGGAAGGCGGAATCGGCGCCTGGGTGATTTCGCTCGCGCCGTCCATGGCGTTGGGCAGAATGAGCCCGTGCCAGTGAACGGTCGTCGCTTCGGGTAAATGGTTGCGCACCCGAATGCGCACCCGGTCGCCCTCGCGAATATGGATGCGCGGACCCGGTATTTGATTGTTGTAGGCATAGGCGTCGACGGCGACCTCGGGCAGGATGCGCCAGCGGATCACCGAGGCGGAGAGCTCGAAGACCTTGACGCCAGCGTCCATCTTGAAGGGGAGCTCCCGGTCGCCGCGGGTTTGAATCGGCAACTGCGCGCCAACCAGCCGCGAATCCGCGAAACTCATCTCGCGCATCGCGTCGGCGCTTGTGTCGCGATACATGAGCATTCCCGGCGGCATGATGAGCCCGCCTACGTCATGCGCCGAGAGCCGCATGTTCACCCAATTGGCGGGCGCGAGCATGCCGGTGGCGAGAAGGACGAGCGACGCGAGGCTGAAGGCGGCGATCTGAGCTGGCGTCGCCTCGGGCGTCGCATGCATATGCATGGGGGCCGCGCCAGCCGCCTGATGCGGGCCGTGCTCGGGAGGCTCGGCGCCGCCCTCGCTCATGCCGGAATGCTCGCCGTGATCGTGATGCTGATGGCGCGCCGCATCCGTTCCGACCTGATCAGTCGCTTTTTGCTCGGCGGGCTTTTCCAGGGGCTCGTCTTTCGCCCGCTCGGTCATCAGCCCGTGCTTGATCCCCTGCGCGACCATCCAGACATTCGACGGATAGGCGGTGGCGAAGCCAGCCATCACGCCGATCGACATTACTCCCCAGAAGATGAGTTCGGTCGGAACCATGGCGCGCATGTCATGGCCCATCATCAGGAAGGTCATCACCGGCGCCATGCCGGCCATCATGAAATTCATGCTGATGAATTCGGGAAAGAAGCTGCGCCGCACATTCTCCCAATAGGAGCCGCCCATCATTTCCTTCATGAACAGCGATTGAAAGATGAACAGGCCGAAGGCGAAGCCGGCGAGATATTCGACGATGAGGTCGAGCCACATCGGCAGGTCGAGCGAAGCGACGATGACGGCGGCGAGGATGATGCCCGTCGCGTCGCCGGCGACGCAATGGATGGTGGAGCCGACCCCCTGCTTCCACAGCGGGCGCACGAATTGCTCATGCGCCCCTGGCCGCGGCTCCTTGTCGGTCAGGACATAGAGCAGAAGGCCGAAGGGTCCGGTGTAAAGCGTGACGAGGACAAACCCCCATTTCATCACGGCGGGTTCGGGATTTCTGGCGCCGTCGATCGCGACATAGAGCGTGCAGATGGCGGTCAGCGCGAACCAGGCCGCCAGATAATAGTCGACCGGCAGAACGAAGAGCGAATGCATGTCGGCTTTCCTCAAGGCATAGGGAATGCGCCGCGCCTCTTCGCCCATTCTTAGTAGATTTAATCCCGACGCAAGACGATGGGCGCGCGGCGATCGAACGCCCGTGACGCCGAGCGGAACTTTCTAGCGTCGTCCGTGAAGAACGCGATTTAAGCGGCGAGGCGTCGTTGCACTGAACGACTCTCGGCTTGGATTGCGCTGAGGATTAGGCGCACAAAAGCGCCAGCTAGGCCAGCAGGCGCTTGAAGTCGTAGCCGACGCCGGCGAGGACGGCGTTGATCGCGTCGCCGGTGGCATGGGCGAGGAGGTTTCGGCCCATGCGGTGCTCCCGATGACCGGCTCGCCCGCCGAGCGGCGCTTGAGTTTGCGTTTGATCGCCTTGCTGACGTGCCGCTTCTGCCACGCCGAACCTATGGGTTGGCGACCCATTGTGGCCGCGATAGCCGCGATCAGCCACGATGCGTTTGATTGTCGCCCCCGATCTGCTTTTCCATTTCCGGGATGACGGCCGCAAGCGTATGGCAATCGTAAGGATTGCCGGGCAGCCTTATCGATTGTTCACAGGCGACTGTATAAGCGGTTGATCGAAAAAAAATGGCGCGGGGTTGCGGCCCCCCGCGCCGATGCAATAAGGCAGGCTTAAGCGCCCGCTCGCCTTAGTTGCAATAACCTGAAGCAGCGTAGGTCGGTCCGCCAGGGCTGACCGGCTGGGAGCAGGCGTCATTCAGAAGCCTGCCGATATTGCCCGCGCCGTAGGTCCCATAGGAAGCGTTGGGAAACTGCGGGTTCTGGCCGAAGCGGGAGGAGTAGTTATCCTTGATGCCGTTCGGATCGGCCGAGCCCCAGGAGGTCACGCCCACCACGGCTCGAGCCCACCCCGTCCCAATCACCGCGCCTCCGGAAAGCGTCGGGTTAAAGGACACGAAATTGACGATCCACGGCCCGCCGCTGGAGCCGCCAGTGAAATTGTTGCCCTGCCAAATCTGCAGCGCACCATTGATGGTGGTTAGATAAGAGGGGCCATCCGCGCGCTGCATGATATTGCCACTGTCCATGAGCCCGGGATAGCCAAGCGTCGACGTCGCGGCGACCGCGAGATTGGCTGTTTTCGCCGACGAAACGAAAGAATAATTGTTCCATCCATAGCCGAGCCAGCCGCCTAGCACATCGCCGATAAACTGGTTGCTGGCGTTCTTTGCCAGAATAATCACCGCAAGATCATTGTTGCAGGCGGAGCCGGAACAGGTGTCGTTGCCGTTCACCCAAACAGTTGGACGTGTCAAAAGGGTCCACCTCCAACGACCGTAGGGCTCGCGCTGCGCCTGGGTCGCGCGAGGCCCATAATATCCCGGAATGAAAATCCATCCGCCAAAGATATTATTGCCGCTTCCATAGTTTTGGATGCAGTGCGCGGCGGTCACGATAACGCTTCTTCTAATAAGACTCGCCGAGCAATATCCGCCGTTCATGAACAGCTTGCCTATGAAACGATAAGGAGCAGTGGAGCTCAGGTAATTTCCGTTCGTCGCGGACTGGTTCGATTGGCTCGATTGAACGCGGGTCGAGGTGTAGGGAAGCCCGAAACTTCCGAATGCGCGCGTTCCGGGCGATGGAGCGCCTCCGAAACCAAACGCGAATCCGGGCGTAACGTTTTTGATCTGAGACGCGGTCTCTGCCCGGACGCGTGAAGTGTCAGGCGCCCCGAGTCTGTTGACGATCGGCTTCGCGTCGGGGGTGACGGGGTCGCCAAATGCGCGACCCGCTGCGCCGTCGCTGCGCAAAGTCGTCGAGGCTTGCTCCGCAGATGATGCGGGAGTCGCAATAATTGCGGTCATCAGCGCAAGCGTTAGCGGCATCGCCTTATCGTGGTGGTTTTTCATATCTCGCCCCTCAAAAATCTTTTTTCGAAGCGCTACGCTTTCGTCACGCAAAAGCGCAAGCGCAATCTTATCTGTTATCCTGCATTCGCCGGATGACCAGCGATTTTAATCATATTCTGACTCGACCGACGGGTTTCGGCAAGCCAATATCCCCAGCCGGCCGAGTGAGCGGGGCTGCGGGTCGGCGAACGCCGTGTCGAGCGGT
>VGDY01000091.1 GCA_016869555.1 Alphaproteobacteria bacterium
TACAGACGGCGCCTTCGTCGGAATCGGCAGTTATTGACGACCCACGCCCAGGGTTCGATCCCCGCGCGGCGCAAATCCGCCTGAAGATTGGCCGCTTCGAGGACGGGCGTCGTTTCCGCGAGCGTCACGAGCAAAACCTTGGTTCGGCGCTCGTCCTGTAGCTGCATCATCGGCGTCGTGTAATGCGCGCCCTTGGCGTCCAGCATCCGCGCAACTTCGCGGTGATAGGCTCCCGTTGCATCCAACAGAAGCAGCGTGTGGCCGGTCGGCGCGGTGTCCATGACGACGAACTTCTCGCCCGCCTCGCGGATGATGCGCGAGAAAGCTTGAAAGACGGCGATTTCTTCCGTGCAGGGCGAGCGCAAATCCTCTTCGAGCAAGGCGCGTCCCTGCGCGTCGAGCTTGGCGCCCTTCGTCCTCAGCACCTCTTGCCGGTAGCGTTCGGTTTCGGCGTGTGGATCAATGCGGCTGACCGTCAGATTTTCCAGTGACCCATGCAGCGTTTCAGCCAGATGCGCGGCAGGGTCGGAGGTGGTGAGATGCACAGGCAGACCGCGATGCGCCAGCTCGACCGCAACCGCCGCCGCCAGCGTCGTCTTGCCGACGCCGCCCTTGCCCATCAGCATGACCAGGCCGTGACCGTCGGCGGCGACGCCATCGACCAGCTCGGAGAGACTGGGCGCATGCAGTTCGACAGGTTCGCCGTCAGCTGTGTCCAGGTGCGGCGGCGTCTCGACGAGAAGCTGGCGCAGCGCATCGAGCCCGACCAGATTGAAGGGCTTCAAAGGCACATAATCGCAGGGCAAGCCGCGAAGCGCATCGGGTGTGGCCGCAAGAGCGGCTTGCTCTCGCGCGTAAAGGGCGGCGGCGAGCGCATCGAGCGCCGCCTCTTCCTTGGGCAGCAGACCATTCACGACGAGGAATTGCTGATTGAGGCCGATCGCCGCTAGCTCCTCATGCGTGCGCGCGGCTTCGCGCAGCGCGGAATTTTGGGCGCGGGCGACGAGGATCAGGCGGGTGCGCTGGCCGTCCGCCAAGGCGTCAACGGCGGCGCTGTATTGCGCGCGCTGCTTTTCCAGTCCGGCGAGCGGCCCGAGGCAAGAGGCGTCACCCTTGCCAGCCTCAAGAAAGCCACTCCACGCGACAGGAAGTTGCAGCAGGCGGATGGTGTGGCCGGTCGGGGCGGTGTCAAAAATAATATGGTCGTATGCCGACGTAATGGCTGCGTCCGTCAACAGTGCGGTGAATTCGTCGAAGGCAGCGATCTCCGTCGTGCAGGCTCCCGAGAGCTGCTCTTCGATGCCCTTCACCACGGCGTCTGGCAGCTTGCCGCGCACGGGACCGACAATGCGGTCGCGATAGGCTTGCGCAGCGGCCTGCGGGTCGATTTCCAGCGCGAACAGGTTCGGGACGGCGTCAATCGCCGTGATTTTGTCGCCGATGCCGACCCCGAACACCTGCCCGACATTCGAGGCCGGATCGGTGCTGACGAGCAGCACACGGTGACCGGCTTCAGCGAGCTGAATCGCCGTCGCGCAGGCGATCGACGTTTTGCCGACGCCGCCTTTGCCCGTGAAAAAGAGGAAGCGCGGAGGTAGCTCAAGAAATTTCATATCAACCTTTCAGCAGCAGGATGTGCCGCTGCAACATGCGCCTTGTTTTACTTCCTCGACCTCTTTGACGCCCGCCCAGCGCGCCAGCTCCGTGCGGCTCGGATAGCGTCCGGCGAGCGCGATATCGCCGTCAACCAGGATCAGCGGCAGCGCTTCCTGCCCGGAGCGTTCGAGAAAGCCTTTCACCGTGGCGTTGTCGGCGAAGGCCAAGGGTTGCTGCGCGAGATTGAAGCGCTCCACTGGCGCGCCGTTCTGCTTCGCCCAATCCACGTCAGCGGCGAAAGTCACAAGGGCCTGATCAGTTTCAACGCCGCAGACGCCAGAGCTGCAACAAAGAGCGGGATCAAAAACATGAATGGTCGCCATGGTGTTCCTTTCAGGGTTGAGGTTGTGAGGCCCTGCCGCCGACGACTTCCCCATCTTCCTTGGTGAAGTCGCCAATGTCGGGGTTGGGCAGAATATCGAGCACGGCTTCCGAGGGACGGCACAGCCGCGCGCCCTTCGGCGTTACGACGATCGGACGGTTGATGAGGATCGGGTGTTCGAGCATGAAACCGATCAATTCCTCTTCCGTCCATTTCGGATCGCCGAGACCGAGCGCGTCATAGGGCGTGCCCTTCTGGCGGAGCAGCTCGTGCGCTGAAATCCCCATGGCCGCGAGCAGCTCGACGAGCCGCCCGCGCGTCGGGGGCTCCTTCAAATATTCAATGACGAATGGCTCTTCGCCGCTCTGCCGGATCATGGCGAGCGTGTTGCGCGAGGTGCCGCAGGCGGGGTTGTGATAGATGGTGATCGTCACCCTCACGCCTCCGTCTTATGGTGATGAGTTGCGCCTTCGGACTCACCGATTTCCTGCAAACGGTTCTTGAGCGCCAGTTTATCCAGGCGCGCGATTGGCACCGCGAGCAGCAGCCAGATCCGATTTTTCATGTAGCGGAAGGCTTCGTTGAAGGCGCGTTGCTTCTCCAGATCAGAGCCCTCGACGGCGGCAGGGTCTTCAATGCCCCAATGCGCGGTCATGGGCTGGCCCGGCCAGATCGGGCAGGCTTCACCCGCTGCGCTGTCGCAGACGGTGAAAACGAAATCCATTTTCGGCGCGTCGGGCGCGGCGAGTTCGTCCCAGCTCTTCGAGCGGAAGCCATCTGTCGGATAGCCAAACTCGGCAAGAGTTTTGAGCGCATAGGGATTGACGACGCCCTTCGGCTGGCTTCCCGCCGAATAGGCGTTGAACCGGCCCGCGCCATCCTTGCGGAGAATGCCTTCCGCCAAGACGGAGCGCGCGGTGTTGCCGGTGCAAAGAAAGAGGACGTTGTAAACACGGTCAGTCATGGATATGGGCCTTTGTCTGGCAACAAGGGGTGAGGTCGGCGATGAGCGGCGCGCAGACATCGGAGCGTCCGCCGCAGCAGTCTTTCAGGAGAAACAGAGTCACCTCACGAAACCGCGCGAGGTTGGCGCGATAGATAATGGAGCGGCTTTGACGCTCCCCACTGACCAGACCGGCTCGCGCGAGGACACTCAGATGCGCTGACATGGTGTTTTGCGGCACGACCATAAGGCGCGCCAATTCGCCGGCGGGGACGCCTTCCGGCTCGCGCTGGACAAGCAGCCGGAAGGTGTCCAGCCGTGTGGTTTGCGCGAGCGCGGCAAGGGCGGTGATGGCATCTATATTATCCATATATCTAGGATAATGGATATATTGTGGAGGCGCAAGATCGTTCGTGACGCTCGGCGGTCAACGGACGGTGGCCTTAGCCGCCCGAGCAACATCCAGTTGCGCGACCTTGCTCATTTGACTCCTGAATCGGCGGGCAAGGCGCGTCGCCACAAGAGCAGAAGACGCCGCAATCCCCCGCCTTCGGTCTGAGCAAGCGACCGCAGCCTTTGCATTCCCGCGAGCTTGGATTCAGCATTGAGGACATTCGCGCCCTGCTTGCCCTCGCCGAACCGCCCCGCGCTTCCTGCGCCGAAGTGAGAGAGATTGCACTGTTGCATCTCGACAAGGTGAGGACGAAGCTCGCCGACCTCGCCAGACTTGAGTGCATTCTCGCTGCGACACTCGCCCAATGTTGGGGCGACGTTGCCCCCTCATGTCCCGTGCTCGACATGCTGGATGCAGGCCTGAAAGCCCCCGCTTCCTTCACTCATGCCGCCAGACTTTGATGGCAGAAGCGATGAGGATCGCGGCCAATAGCGGGAGCAAAATCGTGCTCGGCACGATGCCGAGCAGCCGCCCGCCGAGGAATGTCCCGACGATGGAGCCTAGCGCCATGACGAGGACGAATGCGCGGCTCTCGCCCAGAATCGCGAAGCTTCGGTCACGGCTGTAGCGCGTAAAACCCACAATCATTGTCGGCAAACTGACAGCGAGTGAGAGGCTTCCCGCAAGCTTGATATCCACGCCAAACAGCAAGACCAGAGTTGGAATAAGTAGCTCGCCCCCCGCAACGCCGAGAAGCGATGCGACGACCCCTATGATGAAGCCCGCCGCCACGCCCGCGACGATCTGGAGATTGCCAGTTGCGAGAGCTGGGCCGCCTCCGTGTTGATCGTGGCCGAACAGCAGCAGGGCGGCGATGCCCACAAGTAGCAGGGCAATGACGCGGTAGAGCGTTGTCGACTTGAGGCGCATCGCCCATCCCGCGCCGAGCCATGCGCCCAGGAGGCTGCCCGCCAGGAGATTTATTACAATCGGCCAATGTGCGGCTACACCGCCGAGCGGCACAGCCGCTGCCCGAAAAGGCAACGCCGAAGCGACGACCACAAGGCTTGTCGCCTTGTTGACGATAACCGCTTCGAGGGCCGCGAACTGAAACGCGCCGATCAGTAATGGCAACCGGAATTCAGCCCCGCCTAAGCCGATTAGACCGCCGAGCATGCCGATGATTGCCCCGCCACCGAACGCCGCAGCTTTGTTGTCTCGCACGTCTGCTCCCAAATTTTTCCCTGCGTCGCATGGAGCATGCCACGCGGGCAGGGGATTTCGCGCCATGTCAATCGACGCAGCATGCGAAGAGATAGTTACGAAACTCAGCCAAGACGTAGCCATAGTACAGGATCGCTGTGGGTCCATGAGTGGACCATCGCGAAAATGAGGAAAAGGGCGCGATCATCGATTGCAATCATTACTGAAGCCGTCGTCAGTGGATTTAGGCTCGATCTCGTCCAAAGCCTCCTTCGCCAATCGTTGACCCTTTGCCAGCCTCCGCCCTAACGCCTCGACGAAACTTTGGTATCGCTCCCGCCCCTTGGCCTGTGCTGCGGCTTGTGCGCCTTCCGGCAATGGCGGCGTTGCGGTGAGCCAGGCGCGGATATAAAGCGCCAGCGCCTCGACCGAGAATTCGAGATCGCGCTCCACGCGGTCGATAGAGCGCGTTAGCCTGTCGAGCCGGCGCGTCAAGGCCGCTTCCCATCGATCTGCGTCGTCTGCGGTCAAGAAAGAAATTATCGCCGCCTCGGCGATCGACGACTTGGCAACGCGCTCTTTCGCGGCGAGCTTTTCAATCCGCGCCATCATGTCGGCGTCGAGATAGACCGAGAGGCGCTGCTTAACCGCATGTGGCCGCCTCATAAAGCGATGCCGTCGTCCGGGTCGAGAGCGGCTTGGCGAGCGAGCGCGCGACCCCGACTGCGGAGAAGGCGAGCCTTGATCGCCTCTTCATCATCCGCCTCATCGACGTTGACAGCTTCGGGCGGCGGGATCGCGGTCGGATCGAGCGGCGCGATGTCCTCGTGCTCTGGGAGCTCGGGTTCTCGGCGGATGCCGCCATTCGCAGGATCTTCTTCGGACACAGCTTCGCGTTTGGGCGGCGGCAGGGCAGACCAATCGTCCCTCACATTGGAGGCGGCGGAATTCAAAGCCGATGTTTCATCGTCGACTACGGGGTGTTTCGGCGGCGGTAGTATCCGCCCCTGCAACCGGCGATCTTCATAGTAGCGCGCCTTCTTGGCGCGGATCGGTGGCAGGCCGGAGACGAGGATTATTTCGTCGTTGTGCGGCAGCTGCATGACCTCGCCCGGCGTCAACAGCGCCCGCGCTGTCTCCTGACGCGAGACCATCAGGTGCCCGAGCCAGGGGCTCAGCCGATGGCCAGCGTAGTTCTTCATTGCGCGCATTTCCGTCGCGGTGCCGAGAGCGTCGGAGACGCGTTTCGCCGTGCGTTCGTCATTGGTCGCGAAGGATACGCGGACGTGGCAATTGTCGAGGATGGCGTTGTTCGGGCCATAGGCCTTCTCGATCTGATTGAGCGACTGCGCGATGAGAAAGCTTTTGAGGCCGTAGCCGGCCATAAAAGCGAGCGCCGACTCAAAGAAGTCGAGCCGCCCTAACGCCGGGAACTCGTCGAGCATGAGCAGCAGGCGGTGGCGCCGTTGCTTCGACTCCAGCTCTTCGGTCAGCCGCCGCCCAATCTGGTTAAGAATCAGGCGCACGAGGGGCTTGGTCCGGGAGATGTCGGACGGCGGCACGACGAGATAGAGCGTCGCTGGCTTCTCGGCCGTGACGAGGTCGGCGATGCGCCAGTCGCAGCGCCGTGTGACCTTCGCGACGACAGGGTCTCGATAGAGACCAAGGAAGGACATGGCGGTCGAGAGAACGCCTGAGCGCTCATTCTCGGATTTGTTGAGGAGCTCGCGGGCGGTCGACGCCACCACGGGGTGCGGGCCGGCGTCGCCAAGATGTTTCGTCGTCATCATGGCGCGCAAGGTCGTCTCGATCGGGCGCTTGGGATCGGAGAGGAAGTTGGCGACGCCCGCGAGCGTCTTGTCGGCTTCGGCATAGAGGACATGGAGAATGGCGCCGACGAGGAGCGAGTGGCTGGTCTTCTCCCAATGGTTGCGCCGTTCCAGGGCTCCTTCGGGATCGACGAGAATATCGGCGACGTTCTGGACATCCCGCACTTCGGCGGGGCCGCGCCGGACCTCAAGCAGGGGGTTATAGGCGGACGACGCGGCGTTGGTCGGATCGAAGAGCAGCACACGGCCGAAGCGCGCGCGCCAGCCGGCTGTCAGGGACCAGTTCTCGCCCTTGATGTCATGGACGATGACGGAGCCCGGCCAGGTGAGAAGGGTCGGAACGACAAGCCCGACGCCCTTGCCAGAGCGGGTGGGCGCGAAGCAGAGGACGTGTTCCGGGCCGTCATGGCGCAGATAGCGCTCCTGCAATCTTCCCAGCACCACGCCATCAGGCCGAAGCAGCCCCGCCGCTTCGACTTCGTCCGGCGTGGCCCACCGCGCCGAGCCATAGGTCATGACATTTTTCGCCTCGCGTGCGCGATGCACGGACATGGCGATGGCGGCGGCGATGGAGATGAAGCCACCCGAAGCGGCGATGATTGCGCCCTCGACGAAGACATCCGGCGCATAGGCGTCGAAGTGATACCACCACCAGAAGAAAGCCGGCGGCGGATAGAGACGCCACTCGCCGACCAATATCCAGGGCGGCCCCAGCTCCGGCTGATCTGCCAGCCGCCACGCCGTCCATTGCGTCGCGCCCCACGTGGTCGTGAGCACGATGGCGCAGACGACGAGGATCTGGCCCCAGAGGATGCGGGTTGCGTACATGAGGGCCAGCTTGTGGGGTCGTCGCTCGCGCCCGCAAGACGAATTGATCAGGGGTCGCAGCCTGTCGCGCTACAGCGCGCAAATACCGGAAGAGATGTGACCTCAACGACTACGAGAGCCCGGAAATCCAGGTAGCACGCCTCAACGTCCCTCCGGCTACAATCCGATTCCTTTCTTCCGTCCAAAGCTCCAATCCACGCCGCCCCCAGGCGTCATTGCGCCCGACACCTGTCGGCCGAGTTCCTTCTCCAGAGAAGGCGACCATGGGACGAGGCTGAAGCCAAGTCCGTCGTCGATCATGGCGAAACGGCCCGACGCGAGAGTCAGGCGCTGACTATAGACGCCAGCGACGGTCTCGCCCTCGGCGGTATCGTGCCGTGGAAGGCCTGTCTGCGCTGTGATTCGGGCCGAAGCTTCATTCAGCTCGCGGGACCGCAGCGTGTCGATAAGATCCCGGGCGAAGATAAGGCGCTGACCCTGTCGTCGGGCGAGTCCTTCGGCGACAAGATGGCCGGCACGCGCTTGCATGGCGTCCCGGACCTCGCGGCCGAAGCCCGATTCCGATAACGGCATAGGCTCCCCCGCGACGAGGCGTCGATCGAGCCAGGTGGCGCCCGTCGCGTTGATTTGCTCGTCGATCGAAAGGTCGGATCGAACGGCGAGGACAATATGCGGCGTCCCGCCATCGCGGGTAGGAAGCCGCCTGGCCTCGACGATGGCGCCGGGGGCAGCGTCGCTCGAGGCGTCGAGGTCTTTGAACCGAACATGATGCGCACGGCCATCGACGCCGTCGATGATCGCAAAGGCCGAGCCCTTGAGTTCGTCGTCGAGACCCCGCGAGATGAGGCGGCCGATAATTGGCTCGCTTCGCGCTTCGTTATCCCAGACGAAATCGGCGGAGGCCCGCTCTACGCCCCGCTCCCTGAGGCCGCGATGGATGCGCTTGATGATGTCGCCGCGTTCGCCAAGCGCGCGCAGGACGCTCTCGGCTTCCTCGCCGATCATCCACTGGCCGGGGCCGAGCGGCGCGGCGAGGCCAAGCTTTTCGAGCTTGCGCGCGCGAGCGATCAGCGTTGAGCGTTCGACATCGTTCTCCTGACCCGCATTCGGCCGAAGGTCCACGAGGCCATCCTGCTTTCCGGCTTCCCGCGCCAGCGCCTGATCGAGAGGCGTCCAGCGGTCGGCGTCGACCTGCCGCTCGAGAGCCTGACGAATCTCCTGCTCGCTGCGGGGACCGAGCTCCAGGGTGACTAGCCGCTCCGCGCGGGCGCGAAGACCACGGCTGATATAATCGCGGCTGATGACGAGATCGCCGCCGTCGTCGCCTCGGCCTCGCACCAGGACATGGATGTGGGGATGCTCGGTGTTCCAATGGTCGATCGCCGCCCAGTCGAGTTTGGTCCCGAGATCGCGGGCCATCTCGCCCATGAGATCACGGGTGAATGCGCGCAGGTCGGAGAGCTCCTGGGCGTCATCGGGCGAGACGATAAACCGGAAATGATGGCGGTCGCCCTGGCAGCGACCGGCGAAGTCGCGCGCATCCGCATCGTCGCCAGCGGCGTCAAACATTCTTCCGGCCGCGCCGTCGCGCGTGACGCCGTCGCGTTGCAGATAGGAAAGATGCGTGGTGATCGGCGCCGACTTCGGACCATGTCGAACCACGCGCGCCTTGATCATAACCCTGCGCGAGTGGGCGGTCAGGCCGCGGAGCGCCGAGAGGCTCGCCGCCCGGCCGCGGCCGAAGGTGCCACGCCCCTTTCCGCGCGCGCCCGGACGATGCAGGCCGCCCGCCTTCTGCGTCGCGGCCAGCACGTGCGACACGAAGCTCCTCGCTCTTCCCGGCCTTGTCGAGCGGATGCGGCCGGGCTGAATGCGAATGTCGCCGTCACGCGCCATGGCGAAGCGCAGACGAGGTGGAAATTGACGCGTCGTTACAGAGGCTTGCTACGAGCGAAAGGCTGTGCGTCGAAAACGCAGCCTGTATGAATGCATTGAAGCGCAACGATAAACCGACCGCCGGACAAAGCCGCAGGCTGTCCCTTTTATCCTGCAGTAGCTCGCAGTAGCTCGGTGGCTTGCGCTCCCTCGGCGGGACTCGCGCACAATGGCGCGAGGACATGCGCTATCCTGCGAAAATGGGAGAGTTGGGTCATCGGGATGCTCCTGAAGGCCCGCGAACGGCGAAAAGGTCGGAGGAGCGCGAAAAAGCAGCGAGGGACGAAGCGTCGGGGCTGTTCTCCGTGTGCAAATCTGTTGCAAATAATCTGACGCCTATCCGCGCCGGAATGAGCGAGCGGCGTGTCGATCCTTCGGCTCCGAGAGCGGCATCGGCGCTGTATCTCGGCGGCTTATCGTCGTGCTTTCCCTGTGCGGTGATCGCGACAAAGATTGAAGAGGAACCGTTGCCAGAGGAGGCGGAATAAGGGGCTGCGGAAATACCGCCGAGTGAAAGTGCGGGCGCAATCCTTCGGACATATTCCGTCGTTTCGGCTGGCAAGGAGCGACCGTGAAGGTAGTCCTCATAGCGCCCCGGGCCGGCGTTATACGCCGCCAGAAAGCCGTGCTCGCCATATTGGTCGAGCAACGAGCGAAGGTAGGCAGCGCCGGCCAGAATATTGTCGCGAGGATCGAACGGGTCTGCGCCAAGACCGTAGCGCGTCCGTAATTCGGCGTAGGTCGCTGGCATGAGTTGCATGAGCCCGATCGCGCCTTTGCTGGAGATGGATTTGGCGTCGCCGCCGCTTTCGGCGCGAATGACGGCGCGCAGCCAATGGACCGGGAGACGGAAGCGATTGGACGCCTCGGTGAGTGCGCTTGCGATGGCGAGACGGCGCGATTTTTCATTTGCTATAGCATCGCCGCGTGTGGGCTCTGCAAAGGCGGGAAGCGCCGACAAGACGCAGAGCAGGGCGAGCGCACTGGTTTGAAATCTTGTCGAACCACGGCGGATGAAAGCGCCGCAGCAAGTTACCTCCCTGCAGAGGGATGGATCGACCATCACTCCTCCTCCGTCCAGATCGGCAGCGCGCGACCGACGACAGTGTCAACCGGAAGCGCCCCAAAATAGCGTCCGTCGAGCGAGGCGGGATGATTCCAATTGAGCAGGAAGACGTCGCCGGGCCTGACCACGAAACATCCACTCCAGCGCGGCAGATCGCGGCCCGCGCGATCGCGCGTGTTCGCCTCTGCGACGACGCTGCCGTCGACAGAGATTGTGAAGTCAGTTCGGCAGACTTTCTGTCCGGGAAGCGCAGCCACTCGCTTAAGGAGCAGCGCCCCTTTGGGCAGATATCCGCGCGCCGCGAGCCACTCGGCGAGCAGTTCGGGCGGCCGCGCGACGATGAGATCAGTGACGGCGAGGGCGCCAGCCGGATGGACGGCGTAGAAGCCGATGGGCGCGCTGGCGGAGGCGTTCCAGACGAGAAGCGGCTCACGGCCGCTGGCGAAGGTCGACGCGATTGCACAGATGGCGACGAAGGCGAGAGCGAGCGTCCTCATGGGCGTCGCTCCAAGTCAGTACGCATCAGCCAGGCACGATGGCGCTCACGCGAATAGGCGCGCGGCGGCAGACCGGCTGCGAGCCGGTTGTGGACGTGCCGCCAATGGTCGGGACAGACTTCGTGCGGAAGAAAGCCGAGCGCTTCGACGGCGTCGATGGCGCGCAGGACGCGCTGCACCTTCTCCCAGCCGACCGTCCGCAGCAAAATCTCTGCGCCGGGCTTTACGCCCGGAACGGTGGAGCAGGGCTCGCCGTCATCGCAGGCGCGCAAGATATCGACGCGCGAGACGAGCGTTCCATGCGCATTCGAGGCCCAGCGGATGAAGGCGAAGATGGCGCCCGGCGCGAATGTCGCGACGCGCCGCCGGCGATCGAGCGTGCGTTCGCCGATCGGCTTGCCGAAGCGCAGCCAGCGTTCGATCTTGCCTTTGACGAAGTAGAGTTCGACTTCGGTGGGCGCGCTCATGACCGACCTCCGTTCGTGTCATGGTCGAAGGGAGACGCATGCCGAATTCTGTCTGCGAAGGCTCGTTGTCTCGAAGGGATGACGGCGTCGCCATCGGCCGGATGGTCGGCTCTGCGCGCGCGGCGCGATCGCCGAGCTGCGGGCGCGCCTTCTTCTCTTCCCGGCCGGCCTTTTGCTCGTGGGGCGGCAGTCGAGCGGGAGGCACCCGCCGTTAGAAGGAATCCGAAGGATTCCGAAGTTAGTAAGTTAAGAGCGCCGTGAATGACGCCGCGACAATGGCTTGGGCGCCATTTTGGTCCCCGATAGCACGAGGATTGGGTCCCCGATAGCACGATAGCTTCGGTCCCCGATAGCACGAGGCTATTCACAGCTTTTCCACAGCGGCGAGACGACGATCGAGGCGCTGAACGGTCCGCTCAAGCGGATCGGTGGTGAGCGGCGCGAAAACCAGAAGTTCGCGGTCGAACGGCCCTCGGCGAATGTCGAGCCGGTAATTGGGAATGGGCTGGCGCCGAACAATGTCGCGCAGATCGAACGCGAAATGCTTGAGCGGCGAGAGCGCGCCGGATTTGGCGTGGAGATGCGCGAAATCGAAGCTCCAGCCGCCACTTTGGTTGCCGGCGTGTTTGCGAACGAGGCGATACAGCCAGCGCTCAAGACCGCCCGTCAGCCCGAAGTAGGCCCGGTCGATTGTGAGCACCAAGGCTTCATTGAGGACGCCCTCGTAGAACCAGTCGGGGACGATCAGTTCGACGCCAAGAGGGCGTCCGCTCGGATCGGCGGTCTCCTTCCATTCATTGATCCAGGAGAAGCGCCGCCGCCGTCGCTCGGTCGTTTGGCGGATCGACGTGACGACGCTCGTCGACTGCAGCCGGTCAAAGGCCGCGCGCAGGCGCTGATAGTCGCGCGCGCCCGTGGCGCGCCCAGTGAAGGTGAGAATCTCATAGGGCGTCGTCGCCATCAGGCGCGAGGTCTTGAGGCCTCTATCGCGCGCCTGGACGATTTGGGATGCCGCCCAGATCAACACGTCGGCGTCCCAGATGGTCGCCATGCCGTGTTCGGCGGACGCTTCGACCTTGATCGCGATCTGGGCAGTCCTGAAGTCGATCGGCGTCGTTCGCTTGGACTTGGCGAGGCTGAAGAAGGGATAGGCCATGAGGTCCTGCGCGTCGCGTGGCGCGAGCTCGCCGGGCAGCGCTCGAAACAGTTCGAGCTGCTCGCGTTCGTGGCCGCAGCTGCGTGCGTGTCGGTCTCGGGGCGTCATTCTCGTCGCTCCCGAAACGTCAGCCGCGCGGTTGAACGGCGCGCTGCGCAAGGCCGTCGGCGTGCCGCCGTGCGGGGAGGACGGTTCCGACCCCGGGGTCCGAAGTCGACGCCTTGGCGCCGCGATCGGCCCAGGCTTGCAGGTCTTCGACGCGATAGACGACGCGGCCGCCGAGCTTCGAATAGCGAGGACCGGTTCCGTAAGTGCGATGCTTTTCGAGCGTGCGGCCGGAAAGACCGAGAAATCGCGCGGCTTCGGGCGTGCGAAGGTAACGTGGCGGCAGGGGCGCTGTTTGTGCGGACATGGGCAAGCCTCGGCAGATCATGGCGCGCCGCCGGCTATCGGCGGCTTGGCTTGATCACCATGGCGGAGGGAAACGGGCGGGCGGGATGGCGAAGATAGGGCGACAGAAATCGCCACCCCGCGAGATCATTCGAAGGAGCTTTGGCGAGCGCCGCTACTTCTTGAGGAACTTGCGATAGCCGCCGCGCATCAGCGTGACGCCGCCGCGAACGAGACGGATTGTGGCGTCGCGAAGCGAAGAGGTTTTCCAGGGATCGGCGGCCACGCGGGCCTTACCGAAAAGGCGCTCGGCAATCTTGCGATAGGAAGCGCCGCCGAGATGGCCGTCGAGGGCGCGAAGAAGGGAGAAGACGCGGCGCAGATCAGGAGGATGTTCGGCGCGATGCGGCGGCTTGTCGCGCAGTAACCGCCAGAATCTCAACGCGGCTTCGGCTCGGTGCGGCGCAAGTTCGTCGAGGAGGATCACTGCGGCGAGTGGTCCGTCGCCTGCCTGCCGATCGGGAAGCCAAAGCTGACATTGGTCGTCCGTTGGTCCCAACAGTAGATGTTGGCCATCGTCGCCGGTTCGGCGCGCGACTAACGCGGGATGACTTCGCAATTCAGCGGCGGAAGGCGCGATTGAAGATGGCGCCGGCGGTTCCTCGTCGGAAGCGGGTGCAATCGGCGCCGCGACGAGGATGACGCTCGACGCGCGCAGCTCAGGCAGCCAGAATATCTCTGCTTCGTCGGCGCGCAGCTTGGGATCCACCGCGAAATCGCAACCCCCAGCGCCGCGTCGAACCGGCGGCGCCGGCGTCGAGAGCAGCTCGAATGTCTGGGTTCGTATAGTCGGCGCGATAATCCGCGTTGCGTCTGAGAAACTCCCAGGCGATGCCCGGAGCGCTCAAGTCCTGCAAATAATCGTATGCTTTTGGCGAGCGCCAGTCCTGATCCGACATGGGAGTTCTCGCAATGAATGAATAGTGCCTGCAAAGGTTGTGGAGAAACATGTCAAGAATCGCGTCAGAATCCGACCGGAATGGGAAATCGACGGCGATGAAGTCGAATCGGATGTTTGCAGAAGCTAAGGTTCAGCTGCCTTTGAGCAAATCTCGATAGCCGTGCTCGGTGAGCCATCTCGCCCGTTCGAGATGAGATTGATGCGCGCTTGCCGCGCGTTCCGGTTCTCGATCGGGATCAATGCCAAGCACAATCCGGCAGGCTTCTTCCCATGAAGCACCCTCCATGGCCGCGTCCAGCAGTCGCAAATATTTTGCCGCATGGGCGCGATCATAGTCTGTGACGGACGCTTCGCTGGGCGCAAGATCTGCGACGGACACGGGGTCGGGACGGCTCATGACGTCGCGTCTCCTAATGTGGCCTGCCGCATCATTGGCATTTAACGGGAATTTTCCCCGAATGGCTACAGGGGCGCAGCCTGCCGTCCCAGCGCATTTTGTAGAGTATACTCCGTGGTGAAATACTCGACAAGGCGGCGTCATCTCGCAGATGAACTTGCGAGATGTGCTGGCGCTGAACCTCCGGAAATTGCGACGAGCCCGTGGCTGGTCGCAAGAGGAGCTTGCGCATCGCGCGGAAATCGATCGAACCTATATCAGTGCAATCGAGCGCCGGCTCTATGCAGCGAGCGTCGATGTTCTGGAACGGCTTGCGATGTCGCTCGAAATTGAGGCGAACGAGCTTCTCAGATCGACAGGCGCTCGGAAGTCGGGAGAGAGCGGCGCAATGCCGGTTCGAAAGGCACCGCAGAAAGCGCGCGAAGAGCGGCTGTCCTCGGCAAGCCAAATTGACGCCCCAGCCGGGAAGGCTCGTCGTCGAAATCATGGCTCACAACAGTCGGCTTCAGGCGCGGAGCGTTCGCCAAGGGCGCACGAAAAGGGCGAGCTCGACCCAAAGTCGAGCTGACGAGTTAGGGAAGAAGAATCCCCGCCCGATCGCTCGGGCGGGGCGCTTCCGATCACTCGCCGTTGGCCTTGCGGCCGCGCGACCAGATCAGGCTGTAGCCGTCGCCTTCCTCGTCGTCGAAGAGGTTGGCGTAGATCGGTGCGGTGAAGCTCGGATCGTCGAGCTTGAGGGAGAGATACTCTCGGCCCTCGTTGGAGCGCTTCGGCCAGGCGGCGCCGATCTCAGCTTAATGCGGTGCACCGCATTAAGTCGATTATGCGGAGCGCGTGTTTATGCGGAGTCTGGCGCGGTGAGTGGCGGTTTTGCAGGGCTTTGGCGGTGGCGCCGCTCCGCATAATAACGGGGCGATGTCCGCGACGCCCTGCCGTGTGGCGGGGCGCCGCGGGCGCCGATCAGCGCGACCAGATCAGCGCGTATTCGCCGCCGTCGCCCTCGAAGAGGTTGGCGTAGATGGGGGCGGTGAAGCTGGGATCGTCGAGC
>VGDY01000092.1 GCA_016869555.1 Alphaproteobacteria bacterium
TCGCCGCGGCGCGCGCGGGGCTCGGCGATCGCGCCGCGCGCCTGCGGCTGCCGGGCGGCGATCTTACAATCGAATGGCGCGCCGACGATCATCTGCTGATGACCGGGCCGGTCGAATTCGAATTCGAAACGAAGCTCGATCCCCAAATTTTTCGGGACCTCGCCGCGTGAACGCGCCGCTGCGCAACGCCGAGGTCGTGAGTTTCGGCTGTCGGCTCAACGCGGTTGAGTCACAGGAACTCGCCAAGGCGCATGCGAGCGCGCGCGAAACCGTCATCGTCAACACTTGCGCCGTCACGAACGAGGCGACGCGCCAGGCGCGGCAGGCGATCCGCCGCCTGCATCGCGAACGGCCCCAAGCCGAGATTGTCGTCGCCGGCTGCGCGGCGCGGCTTGATCCGCAAGGCTTCGCCAAGCTCGACGGCGTGACGCAGGTGCTCGCCGAACATGCGCCAAATCATGCGCTCGCCGGCATTGAGGGCACGCGCGGGCTCCTTGCCGTTCAAAACGGCTGCGATCATCGCTGCACCTTCTGCATCATTCCCTTCGGACGCGGCGCGGCGCGCTCGGCGGCGCCGAGCGAAGCCCTCGCAAAGGCGCGCGCGCTGATTGCGGGCGGCAAGAAGGAAATCGTCCTCACCGGCGTCGATCTGACGAGCTACGGCGTCGATCTTGGCGACGGCTGGACGCTTGGACGCCTCGTGCGCATGTTACTGCGCGAACTTCCGCAGCTCGAACGCCTGCGGCTGTCTTCCGTCGATTGCATCGAAGTGGACGACGATCTCATCGCCGCTTTCGCTGAAGACTCGCGGCTGTGTCCGCATCTTCATCTGTCGCTGCAGTCCGGCGACGATCTGGTTCTCAAGCGCATGAAGCGCCGCCATTCGCGGCAAGACGCCATCGACTTCTGCCGCACGCTGCGCAAGGCGCGGCCCGATATTGTGTTTGGCGCCGACTTCATCGTCGGCTTTCCGACCGAGACCGAGGAGATGTATTCCGCGACGCTCGACATGGTCGACGATTGCGGCCTCACCCATCTTCACGTTTTTCCTTTTTCCCCGCGTCCCGGAACGCCGGCCGCGCGCATGCCGCAGGTCGCGCCGCAAATCGCCAAGGCGCGCGCCGCGCGCTTGCGCGAAAAGGGCGAGGCGGCGCTGGGCGCCCATCTCGACGCGCTAATGGGCCGGACATTGCGGTTGCTGACCGAGCGCGGCGGGACGGCGCGCGCCGCCGATTTCACGCTGGCGCGCACGCCGGGCGTGGCGGCGGGTCTGATGATTGACGCGCTTTGCGCGGGCCATGACGGCCGCGCGCTCGAAACGCGCCTCACGGCTTTTGATAGGTGATCCGGTAGATCGCGCCATTCTGGTCGTCGGTGACGAGAAGCGAACCGTCCGCGAGTTCCGCGACGTCGACCGGCCGTCCGAGATAGGATCCGGACCCGTCGTTCCAGCCTTCGGCGAAAGGCGCGCTCGCATTCGTTCCAGGCGGCGTCACCATCACCCGCGCGCCGATCGGAACGGTGCGATCCCAGGAACCGTGCTGGGCGTAAAACAGCGCGCCGCGATATTCCGAGGGAAACATGTCGCCGCGATAAAATATTATGCCGAGATCGGCGGCGTGCGGCGCGGTTTCGACAATGGGGAAGACAAGGTCCTTTGGCGGCTCAATGCGCGCATATTCATTGGTCCGCACATGTCCGCCGCCATACCAGGGAAAACCGAAGTTCAATCCCGGCCTGTCGGCGCGATTGATCTCGCCCGGCGGCCGGTCGTCGCCCATCGAGTCGACCTGATTGTCGGTGAACCAGAGCGATCCGTCCGCATCGAAATCCATGCCAACGGAATTGCGAACGCCGGTCGCGAACACCTCGCGGCCCGATCCGTCGAGATTCATCCGGATGATTCCGCCGATTCCGATTTCTGCATAGAGCGGGAGCGTGTCCGGCGGCGCCACATTGTGCGGCTGGCCAAGCGAAATATAGAGCTTGTTGTCGGGACCAATTCGGCACACGCGGGAAGCATGGCCGCGGCTCTCTTCATTCCTTGGAATGAGATCGCCTGACTTGACGACGACCTTGCCCTTCGCTGCAGCGTCGCGCCATGTGTTTTCGGCGTCGTCGAACCGCGTGACCCGGTTGCGCTCGACGAGAAAAAGCACGCCATCCGGTGAGAGGCACACGCCATGCGGCATGATGAAGGGCAGCGACGGCGCGAAGCTTTCGACCGAAGCCGCCTGACTCCCTCCCGGCGTCGCCACATAGACGTTCTTCTCTTGCGTCCCGACAAAAACGGCTTTGCCTTCGCGTCCGACCGCAAGGGTGCGGGCGCCGGGCGCGATCGCATAGAGCGAAATCGAGAAGCCGGGAGGAAGCTTGACGCGCTTGAGAATGGATCCGATTTCGGCGCGGCGCGCATTCTGCGAAACGGTTTCGCCGGCGGCGACGCTGCAGTTCAACACGCCGCAAGCGAACAATGCGGCTAAAGCGATGCGCATGGACTTAAGCCCTCATGATCATCTTTCATCGCAAGACTGCAAATAGATATAGGGCTGAAAAAAAGGCGAAGCCAAGCTGGCTTCGCCCGTTCATGGCTACGTCAATGGAGATCACGAGCCGCGCATCGACTCGTCGCGCGCCGACGCGGAGATCGTCGTGTCCTCCCAATAGGGAGCCGATCCATAGTTCTTGTTCAGCCTGGTTTCCCAGTCGCGATCGGTCCAGTTCTCTTCGCCGGCGTATTCTGGAGCGTTCTGCAACTGCTCCTCCGTCACATTGGCGACGTACCCGCCGAGATTGGTATCGTAGCGGAACGCCTTCCAAGGGAGCGGGCGCTCGCCTTCGCCGATGCCCAGAAAGCCGCCAAATGTCATGACCGCATAGCGCACCGAGCCCGACACGCGATCGATCATCAGATGGTCAATTTCGCCAATCTTGGCTCCGGCCGCGTCATACACGTCCGTGCCTTCGATCTTATCGCTGGAAATCAGATTCGCGTTTGGCTGCGCCATACCCATAGTGCTAACCTCCTCAGGCGCGAACTCGATCGACGCCATCGTCGAAGCGCCGCGCCTTTTGGAGAGGAACACGGGGCAAGGCCGGATGTTCCTGGCAAAAAAGAAAAATACGTGCGCCACATAAGCTTAGGGATGTCTTTGTTCCTGCGTGAATTGCCGCTATTCAAACTCGTGGCGCGCGCGCGCCAGATCAAAAGCTCCGGTCTCCCTCGCGATCGACGGGCGTCGCCCGGCAGGTAAGGCGCATGTCCCAAGAATTCGCCATCGGTTGGGAAGTCTTCGAAATCATCTGGATCAATTTGCTGCTCTCGGGCGACAATGCGATCCTGATCGCCCTCGCTTGCCGGCAGCTGCCGGTTCGCCAACGGCGTTGGGGCGTCTTTCTCGGCGCCTTGGGCGGAATTGTTCTTCGCATCGCCTTCACGCTCGTCGTCGTCGAGCTAATGGCGATTCCCTATCTCAAACTCGTCGGCGCGGTCCTGCTTCTGATCGTCGCGGTCAAGTTGCTGATCGATGAGGGCGAAGTTTCCGACGTAAAGGCGAAGCCCAATCTCTGGAGCGCGGTCGGCGCGATCATCATGGCGGACGCGGTGATGTCGCTCGATAACGTCATCGCCATTGCTGCGGCGGCGCGCGGCTCGACCAGTCTCATCGTGTTCGGTCTGCTGCTGTCGGTGCCGATCGTGATGTTCGGGGCCGGCGCGCTGTTGAAAGTGCTGGAGCGGTTTCCGGCGCTCGTCTGGGCCGGCGCAGGCCTTTTGGGCTGGGTCGCTGGCGACATGGCCGCCGCGGACCCCGCGCTGCCCAATTTCGTCCACATCGCGAACCACCGCGCGCTCGAACTCTGGCTGTCGATCGGCGGCTGCGCCTTCGTGCTGGCCTTCGCCCTAATGATCGGCGTCTATCGGCAGTGGCGCGAGGATCAGCGCGTCTAGCGCGCTCCAAACAGGAGCTTTGGCGAGCCTTGAGGCTCGCGTTTCAACGGCGACGCCTTCCGGACCGCGAGCCTCCAGGCTCGCATGGCTGCGAACGAGCCGGCGTTGGCGCGTTTAATTCGCAGCGCCGGCTACCTAGCCGCGCATGCCCTGTTTGGCGATCGGCTGCTGCGGATCGAGGGTGAGCGCGCGCTGGTAGGATTCCTGCGCCTTCGGCCGATTGCCGCTCTTGTCGTAAGCGACGCCGAGCCAGGCCCAGGCGAGCGCGCTCTTGCTGTCGACATTGAGCGCGGCGTTGAAATCCTCGACCGCCTTGTCGTATTTGCCGAGCGCCACGAAGCTTTCGCCGCGCGCCAGATAGGGCGCGGCGGCAAAGGGATCGCGATCGATCGCATTGTCGAAATCGGTCACGGCGCGGGCGTCGTCGCCGCGTTTCTGGTGAATAAGCCCGCGCGCGTGAAACGCCTGGGCGCTTTCCGGGTTGAGTCGGATAGCCTGATCGAGATCGGCCAGCGCCTGATCGAGATTGCCCTGCGCGCGCAACAAATTCGCCCGGCCGACGTACGCCGGCGCATGTTTGGGATTGGCCTCGATGGCGCGGTCGAAGTCGGCGCGGGCGGCGTCGCTCTGCCCCATTTGACGAAGCGCGAGCGCGCGATTGGTGTAGGCCGGCGCATTATTGGGCTCGAGCTTGATCGCCTGGGTGAAGTCGCCGACCGCCTCCTGAAATTTACCGACTCGGGCGTAAGCGACGCCGCGCGTATTATAGGCCTCGGCGCTCGACGGATTGCGGCGAATCACTTCGCTGAGCGAATCGATATTGGCCGAGGCGGACTTGGGGTCGGTATCGGCGATTTCGGCGATGCCGCGTCCCGGCGGCCGAATGCCGCTCGCCGTTTCGCAGCCCGCAAGGGCGATGAGGGCAAGCGCCGCGACGCCGCGCGTCAGAGCCTGACGGGATAGGGGCGAAGCTTGGCGGCGCACAGGCGCCGCACGGCTAAAGACCATGCCTTCCAAACCTCCCAAGCCGCAATTGTCGTCTCGCTGTCCTTTCGTCGGGCGGTTCTTAGAAACGCCCGCAATCCGGCGAGAATTCGACAAAGGGCCGGCTCAGCGGCCGACCGCCTTCGCCTTTACCGGCAGCAGGCCTTCGCGTTGGAGCTTTTTGCGGGCGAGCTTACGGGCGCGGCGGACCGCCTCGGCCTTCTCGCGCGCACGCTTTTCGGATGGCTTTTCATAGTGGCCGCGCAGTTTCATTTCGCGGAAGATGCCCTCACGTTGCATCTTCTTTTTCAGAGCTTTGAGCGCCTGATCGACATTATTGTCGCGAACGAGAACTTGCACGTATCCATCCTGTGTTTGCGCGCCGCGACGGAACCGTCGACATGCGGACGAATAGGGAACAGGCCGCCGGGCGCTGACGGAGCGCCTGACCCGTGCGGCAGCAGATAACAGAGTCGCCCTTTCCTGTCCACGGCCAATTGGCGTGAACGCGCCCCAACCTGTAGATATGCGGCGCAGGAATCCGCCGGTCGGATGCCTGGAAGGCGTGAGCCGACTTGTTCAATCGCGGCGTTACAATATAACATTGACCATGCTCGACATGACGACCCATGAACGCGCCCTGCCCCAGCATACGCACGCCGACGCTCCCGGCGCAGCCGGACAGGCTCCAGAGACCCGGCTGTCAGCGCTCGGCGTCTCCGCCGGCGCGCGCCTGGGCGTCGCGGCGCTGATGATTGCGGCGCTTTGGGCCGGCGCATTTTGGGCGCTGCATTGAGCGCGGGCGCGCGGGCGCCGGCGATCCGGCTCGTCAATCTCACCCTCGGCTATGATCGCCGCCCCGCGGTTCACCACCTCGACGGCGAGATCGCGCCCGGCGAAGGCCTCGCCGTCTGCGGCCCGAACGGCGCCGGCAAATCGACCTTGCTCAAGGGGCTCGCCGGGCTGCTCGCGCCGCTTGGCGGCGCTATCGATTTCGTCGGCGCGTCGCGTCGCGCCGCCGCCTATCTGCCGCAGGTCGTCGACATCGACCGCGCCTTTCCGATCAATGTGCGGGATTTTGTGGCGATGGGCGCTCTGGCGCGCATCGGCCTCTGGGCGGCGCTGAACGGCGCCGAGCGCGCGCGGGTCGCCGCGGCGATCGACACCGTCGGGCTCGTCGGATTCGAATCTCGAACCTTGGAGACTCTGTCCGGCGGCCAGATGCAGCGGGCGCTCTTCGCCCGGCTGATCGTGCAGGATCAGCCGATCGTCCTTCTCGACGAGCCTTTCGGCGCGATCGACGAAGCGACGATCGACGTCCTGCTGGCGCTGATCGCGCGATGGCGGGCCGAGGGACGCACCGTCGTCGCCGTCCTCCACGAACTGGACATCGTCCGCCGGGCGTTTCCGCAAACGCTCTTGCTCGCGCGCGAATGCATCTTTTGGGGCGACACGCACGACGCGCTTTGCCAAAAAAATCTCGTCCAGGCCCGCGCCATGTCGGAAGCCTTCGACGAAGGCGCGCGGGAATGTCTGCGCGACGAGTTCGGCGCCAAAGATAATCTCCATGTTCATTGACGTCTTCGTCACGCCCTTCGCCGATTATGAATTCATGCGGCGGGCGCTCGTCGGCTCGCTGGCGCTCGCTTTGTCCGGCGCGCCGCTCGGCGTGTTCCTGATCCTTCGGCGGATGTCGCTCGCCGGCGATGCGCTCTCCCACGCCATTCTCCCCGGCGCCGCCGTCGGCTATCTCGTCGCCGGTCTCTCCCTGCCGGCGATGACTTTCGGCGGCCTCGTCGCCGGCCTCGTCGTCGCGCTCGCCGCCGGCGCGGCGTCGCGATTCACCACGCAGCGCGAGGACGCCTCGCTCGCGGCCTTCTATCTCGTCTCGCTCGCGCTCGGCGTCACGCTCGTGTCGCTGCGCGGCTCGAACGTCGATCTGCTTCACGTGCTCTTTGGCTCGGTCGTTGGCCTCGACGACGCCGCGCTGCTGATGCTCGTCGGCGTCTCGACCGTGACGCTGATCCTGATGGCGCTGTTCTATCGGGCGCTGGTGATGGACACGCTCGATCCGCTGTTTCTGCGCCAGACGAGCGCCTTCGGCGAATATACGCCCTTCCTCTTCCTTGCGCTGGTGGTGCTCAATCTCGTCGCGGGCTTTCAGGCGCTCGGCACGCTGATGGCCGTCGGCGTGATGATGCTGCCCGCCGCCGCGGCGCGCCTGTGGACGCGCGATCTCGCCGTCGCGCTGCCGCTCGCCGCGGCGATCGGCGCGCTGTGCTGTTACTTTGGCCTCGTCTTCTCCAACGAGACCAGCGCGCCGACCGGACCGGCGATCATCCTCGCCGCGGGCGTCGTCTATTTGGTCTCGATGATTTTCGGCCGCGCCGGCGGCCTGTTGCGATTGAAACGGCCACGCCGGCATCTCGAAGGATAAGTCCATGCTTACACGCCGAAGCGCGCTCGCGCTTTCCCTCGTCGCGCTGATTGCGCCGTCGAGGGCGGAGACGAAGAAGATTCCAGTCGTCGCCAGCTTTTCGATCATCGGCGATCTCGTCCACGAGGTCGGCGGCGACCGCGTCTCGGTCACAACAATCGTCGGTCCGGACGGCGACGCCCATGTCTATGAGCCCAGCCCCGCCGACGGAAGGCGCATCGCGAAGGCGCGACTGATTTTCGTCAACGGGCTCGGCTTCGAGGGCTGGCTCGAGCGTCTGATCAAGTCGGCCAAGAGCAAGGGCGAGGTCTTCACTCTTGGCAATGGCGTCGCCGCTCGGAAGAACGATGAAGGGCAGGATCCACATGCCTGGCAGGATGTGGCGAATGCGAAAATCTACGTCGAGGCGATCCGGGACGCGCTGACCACGGCCGATCCCGAGGGCGGGCAAGCCTATAAGGCGAACGCCGAGGCCTATCTCGCCAAGCTCGATGCGCTCGACGCCGAAATTCGGCAGGCGATCGACGCCCTCCCGAAGGAGCGTCGCCGCGTGGTCTCGACCCATGACGCCTTCGGCTATTTCGCCTCGCGCTACGGCGTCGAATTCATCGCGCCGCAAGGGGTTTCGACCGAAGCCGAGGTCAGCGCCCGCGATGTCGCAAAAATCATCGACGCGGTTAAGAGCCAAAAGGTTGCAGCGGTCTTCATCGAGAATATCGCCGATCCGCGCCTCGCCAAAAGGATCGCCAGCGAGACCGGCGCCCGCATGGGCGGCGTGCTCTATTCCGACGCCCTATCCGACGCGAAGGGCGACGGCGCAACCTATGTCGACATGATGCGCCATAATGTGAAACAACTGGCGAAAGCCTTGGCGCCGTGAGCGGCAGTGGGCGGTCGGCAATCGGATATCCGACTGCCCAACGCCGACTGCCGACTGCCGAGCGCCATCTCCGCAGGAGAAATAATGACCGAGAAAATCCCCGTCACCGTCATCACCGGCTATCTCGGCGCCGGCAAGACCACGCTGCTCAATCGTATTCTCACAGAGAATCATGGGCGTCGCTACGCCGTCATCGTCAATGAATTCGGCGAAATCGGCATCGACAACGATCTCGTCGTCGGCGCCGACGAGGAAGTGTTCGAGATGAACAACGGCTGCATCTGCTGCACCGTGCGCGGCGATCTCATTCGCATTTTCGAAGGGTTGATGCGTCGACGCGGCAAATTCGATGCGATCGTCGTGGAGACCACCGGCCTCGCCAATCCGGCGCCGGTGGCGCAGACCTTTTTCATGGACGCCGACGTTAAAGAAGCGGCGCGGCTCGACGCGGTGGTGACGGTCGCCGACGCCAAATGGCTCGGCGACCGGCTGAAGGACGCGCCGGAGGCGAAAAGTCAGATCGCCTTCGCCGACGTGATCGTCCTCAATAAGACCGACCTCGTATCAGACGAGGAACTCGCCGAAGTCGAAGGCCGCATTCGCGCGATCAACCCTTATGCCGCGCTGCATCGGGCGGTGCGGTCGGACGTTCCGCTGCAAGCGGTCCTGGAGCGCAACGCCTTCGACCTCGATCGCATTCTTGAAATCGAGCCGGCCTTCCTCGACGCCGAGGAAGAAGGCCATGATCACGAGCACGCCAATCACGACCATGATCATGAATGCGGTCCGGACTGCGGCCATGATCATCATCACGACCATCATGATGAACATCAACATGCGCCTCACGCCGGATTGGCGCATTTCCATGATGACGAGATGCATTCCATTTCAATTCGCCACGAGGGCGCGGTCGACCCTGAGCGCTTCGTTCCCTGGCTCAATGACCTCATTCAACGCGAAGGGCCGGACATTCTGCGCAGCAAGGGAATCATGGCCTTCAAGAACGAGCCGCGGCGGTTCGTCTTCCAGGGCGTCCATCAGATTCTCGACGGCGATTTGCAGCGGGAATGGAAGGAAGGCGAGAAGCGCGAATCGCGCCTCGTCCTCATTGGCAGGAAGCTGAAGGAGCAGGAAATCCGCGAGGGCTTCGCCAAGGAGGTCCTCGGCGTCGCCTAAGCCGAGCGGCGGACGGCTCACTCATAAGAAACGATCTCCCGCTCTTCCGTATGGACCATCCTGGTTCGGCTTGGGTCGCCGGCTTTACGGCGCGCGAGAAAACGGGGGCGGCGCTTGCGGACATTGGCGTCAGAACGGCGGCGCGCCATAGCGGCGCCCGCCTCGTCGGCGGGGCGGTCGAGCGCGCGCAATTCGCCGTCCTCTTCCGTGAGCCGCGGCAGCCCGAGCCAAGCGGCCCAATAGCGCCAGTCCGCGGCGACGACGCCGCAATCCTGGGTTTCGCCGAGGTGGATGTCGAGGTCCGGGTCGCGATGCGCCAGCGAGAGGACGTAGCGCGGCGATCCGTCTTCGCACGGCTGCACGTCGAGGGCGACCCCACGATAGGCGCTGACCGGCACCGAAATGACCATCGCGACGCCGCTCAAACGGCGGGCGATCAGCACGCCCTCACGGGTCATCCGGACGCGGCGCGCGCCGCCGTCGGCGCGCCGGTCGCGTTGAACATGGACGGTTTCTTCAATTTTGCGCGTGGTCTCGGCCTCAACCATGGGTCGCTCCTTAAGGCTTGAATTCCTTCTCGGCGGCGATATTGCCGCAGCCTTCCCGGCAAGGCGCTAAAAAGCCTGGTGAATATGTCGTAAATCGTTGCTTTGACGCCTGATTTGGGCATTGAGGGTGAAATCGACGGAAATGGATTCGATCAAATTGCTCCTAATCTGCGCAACGGGCCCGCTTGCGGACGCCGGGCGCCTCGCCTACTCCTCCAGGTGATGGGCTTCAGCCAAGCGGAACTCGCCGCTTTTCTTCCACAACTCGAAAGCGTCACGCGCCGCGCCGGCGACATCGCCATGGCCTATTTCCGTCCTGGCGCACGGACCACCGCGACGGTCTCCTATAAGGGCGGCGGCTCGCCGGTCACCGAGGCGGATTTCGCCGTCGATCGATTCCTTTTCCAGGAGATGGCGCGGATCGCGCCCGGCGCGGCCTGGCTCTCCGAAGAAAGCGTCGACACCGAGGATCGGCTCGCGAGCGACTCGTTGGTCGTCGTCGACCCGATCGACGGAACGCTCGCTTTCACGCGCGGCGACGCGCGCTGGTCGGTGTCCGTCGCTCTTGTCGTCGGCGGACGGCCCGTGGCCGGTGTCATCCATGCGCCGGCCCTGGGAGAAACCTATGTCGGCGCGCGCGGGCTCGGCGCCTTTCTCAACGCCTCGCCAATCCGCGCGCCCCAGCGCGCCGAAATCTCGGGCGCGGCGCTCGTCGCGCCTCGCGCGATGCAGGACCGGCTTGCCGCGTCGCCGCAAGGTTTCGTAATGGCGCCGCGCACGCCGTCGCTCGCGCTGCGGCTTGCCGACATCGCCTCCGGCCGGCATGATATCGTCGTCGCCGCGCCCAATGCGCGCGACTGGGACATCGCCGCCGCCGACGTTCTCCTCGCAGAGGCGGGCGCCATGCTAAGCGAGCCTGAAGGCGTTGCGCTCACCTATAATCGCGCCTCGCTCGCCCGCGACATGCTGATCGCGGCGCCCAAATCGCTGTTTGACCAAAGCCTCACGCTGGCGCGGGAGGTCGTGGAAGGAAAATTATGAACAAGACGACGCGAGCAACCTCGGCGAAGAAGGAAAAACAGCTGTTACATCTTGTATTTGGCGGCGAGCTGGAGACGCTCGACGGGGTTTCGTTCCGCGATCCGGGCAAGCTCGACATCGTCGGCATTTATCCCGACAACGACAGCGCGCTCGCGGCATGGAAAGCGAAAGCCCATTCGACCGTCGACAATGCGCATATGCGCTATTTCGTCGTGCACTTGTATCGTCTGCTCGATCCCGACGTGGAGGAGCTTTAATCGCTTCCCAAATTTGCCGTTTTGCCGGACGATACAGTCATGGTTCCGGGAGTGGCCCGACGCGCGGAGAAGACGCGGTCAGACGGCCGAAGCGGACCTGGAGCCATGACAGACAGGAAACATGTCGCTTCTGAAACTGTACCGGCTCGCGACAATCGCGGCGACTCCCTTCGCCGGGGCTCTGCTCAACTGGCGCGCAAGACGAGGCAAGGAAGATCCCGAGCGACTGGCCGAACGAATGGGCGAGTCGCACCGTCCCCGCCCGCGCGGACGCCTCGTCTGGCTGCACGGCGCTAGCCTCGGCGAAACCCTGTCGCTGCTGCCTCTCATCGACCGTTTCATTCAGCGCGGAGTCGAAGTCCTGGTCACCAGCGGCACCGTCTCTTCCGCGAAAGTTCTCAGCGCGCGCCTGCCGGCGGGCGCATTCCATCAGTATGCGCCGCTCGACGCGCCCAAATTCATCAATCGGTTTCTCGATCATTGGCGCCCGGACATCGCCGTCTTCGCCGAGTCGGAGCTTTGGCCCAATATGGTCGCCGCGGTCCGCGCGCGCGGCGCGCCGCTGGTTCTCGCCAACGCCCGCATCTCGCGCAAATCCGCCGAACGCTGGCGCGCCATTCCGGGCGCGGCGAAATCCGTCTTCGGCGCCGTCGATCTCTGCCTCGCGCAGGATTCGGATAACGCCGCCAGGTTTCTGGCGCTCGGCGCGCGTTGCGTGCGCATCGCCGGCAATCTCAAATTCGACGTGCCGCCGCCGCCCGCGGATTCGGCGAGACTTGCCGAGTTCAACGGCGCGATCGGCGCGCGGCCGGCCTGGGCGGCGGTCTCGACCCATGCCGGCGAAGAGGACATTGTGCTCAATGCGCATGTCGACATGGCCGCCAATACGCCGTCGCTGCTGACGATCATCGCGCCGCGTCACCGCGAACGCGGCGCCGAGATCGCCGAAGCGGCGCGCACCAGAGGTTTGACCGTGGCGCTGCGTTCGCAAGAATCCGAACCGCGGCGCGACGTCGACGTCTATGTCGTCGACAGCGTCGGCGAACTCGGCCTCGTTTTCCGAAGCGTCGGAGTCGTCTTCATGGGCAAGTCGCTGCTGCCCGGCGGCGGCGGACAAAATCCGATCGAGCCGGCGAAGCTCGGCTGCGCCATTCTCCACGGGCCCTTCGTCGAAAACTTCACCGAAGTCTACGGCGAGTTCGCCGCGGCGAAAGCGGCCGCGCGCGCCTCGGACGCCGCATCGCTGGCGCGGGCCGCGCATTACCTCCTTTCCGAGCCGGCGCGGATGCGCAAGATGGGGCGCGCCGCGGCTGAAACGGTCGAGAGACTGGGCGGCGCGTCGCGTGGGATCATGAACGCCGTCGAACCTTATCTCGCGCAATTGGCGGTCGCCCAGCGATGACCGGCGCGCGCCCTCGCGCTCTCTGAAAATGCGCGCGCCCGGCTTCTGGCGTGACGACGGCGCGGCGGCGCGATTATTGTCGCCGCTCGGCGCCCTCTATGGCGTGGTCGCCCGCACGCGCCTCACGCGCACAGCGCCGCGCGCCAATCTGCCGGCGATCGCCGTGGGCGGACTGACGGCGGGCGGCGACGGCAAGACGCCTCTCGCGATCGCCCTCGCCCAGCGACTTCACGCTGCGGGCGAGCGACCGGCGTTTCTGACGCGCGGCTATGGCGGCAAGCGGAGCGAAGCCTCTCCCTTCGCGGTCGATCTGAATCGCCATGATGCGAACGATGTCGGCGACGAAGCGCTGCTGCTTGCGCGTGTCGCGCCGACGATCGTCGGCGTCGACCGCGTCGCGAGCGCAGCACTGGCGCAGCGCCTCGGCGCGAATGTGGTCATTCTCGACGACGGCTTTCACAGCCGTCGCCTCGCGCCCGACCTCACGCTCCTCGCCATCGACGCGGACTATGGCGCCGGCAATGGCCGCTGCATGCCCGCCGGGCCCTTGCGCGCCCCGCTCGACGCGCAGCTTGCCGCGGCGGACATTCTGGTCGTCATCGGCGAAGGCGCGCGCGGCCGCGACATCGCCTCATGCGCCAACAAGTCCGTCGTCGCCGCGCATTTCGCGGCTGACCCTGACGCCGTCGAGGCGATAAGAGGCATGCGCGTCGTCGCCTTCGCCGGCATCGCCCGGCCCGAGAAGTTTTTCAACCTGTTGGAAGAATGCGGCGCGGACGTCGTGGCGACGCTTTCGTTCGACGATCACCGCCAGTTCGCCGATCGGGACTACGCGACGCTGTCGAAGTTGCGCGAGGCGCATCATGCTCGGCTCGTCACGACGGAAAAGGACGCGGCGCGAATGGGCGATCGGCTTGCGACGCTCGGCGCCGATGCGCTGCCCGTCACGCTCGCATTCGATGACGCCGCCGTTCTTGACGATGCGCTTCGCGGGCTGTTGCAGCCGGGCGACGAAGCGCGCAGGGGCGCCGTTAGAGCATTTTCCGCCGAAGTAGATGCCGGTTCGGCGTAGAAAATGCGTCAATTCAAGAAACTAGATCGCATTCATGAATCGAAGATTCCTGAATGCGATCTAGTCCGGCTTCTTGACGCCGAGTCGCATCAGCTTGGCGTGCGGCCCGCTGTAGGGTTCCTGCAGATCGACGTTCCAGTAACGCAAATCTTCGAGCGGGATCGGCTCTCCGGTGACCGCGCAGCGGACATAGGCGCCCGGCTTGCGCACGCGATATTCGCCATCGAGATATTCGACGACGGCCTCTTCGGCCGGCTGAGGCTGGCGGTCATAGCGGTTCATACGCGTTCTCAGTCCGTAACGCCGGGGGAATGGTCGCCCGACCAGGCGTCTGAGCGTCGTCACGAGCGAACTCATCGGCGAAGCCGAACGCTCCCATCGGGAATTCAATCGCGCGAGAGCATATCATCCCCGGCGGCGCAATGAAAAGCCCGTCTGGCCTTGGGCTCGGCGGTCTTCGCGCTCGCCATGCCCCCGGCCGAAGCTCTCGATGGCGGCGCCTCCGGCTCTCATGGCCGCCGTCGCATGGGCTGCCATTGCAATTTTGGAAATCGTCGCGGCTCTGAACAGGGTTTTCGGCGCGGCGACGACAGTGGAACGTCCTATCGTCGCAGCGCCAATGGCGTTACCGCGACTCCCCCGCGGCAGCGTTCGGCGCCGCGCTGCTGGGCGCCACTTATGGTTATTGGAACGACAGATATCGGACCTACGGCGGCGACCTTTGCGACGTCTGTAATGACCGCAACTGGGATTGGGACCGAGCCTGCTGATTTTTTCGCGGGACCTGCGGCGACGGTGACGCATCCCTTCACAAGATGAGAAAAGGATCTGCGCCCCCAAGTGGAGGCGCAGACCATTGTCATATCGTAGCGGCTAGAAATAGACCTTCGCCCTCATTTCGAGGAAAGTCGGATGGGAGCCGCCCTCGTAGGAAGACTGAGGGTTCCAGTTCGGGGATGTCCCGATCATTGTTGAAAAAGGAGGAGCGGCGTTGCTCGCCTTGAGCCGTTAGGCTCGGGGTGCTGATTCCACGAAAGGAAGCAACGCCATGCAGGAACATACCACATCGACCGCGATT
>VGDY01000093.1 GCA_016869555.1 Alphaproteobacteria bacterium
GCAGGATGAGGGAAAACGAGACGGCGGATATTGTCTGGCTCAACGGCCACAATGTTGAAAGACTGCATCAGCGCTCGAACGCTGAAGGCGTCAAGCAACCCGACTATCGGATTGACGACGAAATCTTCGACGCTTTCGCGCCAACGACGAGTCGCGCGCGGAATGTATGGAGTTACGCTGAGCGGAAAGTGGCTGGCGGGCAGTCCAAGAATGTCGTAATCAACCTGAGCGACTCGCAGGCGACTCTGGAAGAGATCGTCGCGCAGTTTCGAGCCTTTCCCATTCCTGGTCTAAACCGCCTTTGGGTCATCGACCAAAAGGGTAAACTCCACTACCTCTTTGGAGGCCGGTAATGTCCACCTGCTTTTTTTTCGATAGCGCCTTGCCGCTCGACCAGACCAAGGAGCTGCTCTCCCAAGCTCGTGAAAAATATCGAGATATTCTCCGCTACTTCTGGCTTTCGGAAGTCGGAGAAGCGAGGCCTCCTAATATTGAAGACGACGCCGAATACGGTTTCGATCCAAAATGTACCTTCCTGATCGAATGGAACAAAGAACGCTCGGAACTGCTCGAACTCATCCCCGCGATCTTTTATGAGGCGTTCGGAAAAAACAATATCCTTATCCGCGACAACAACTACGACGTGGTCCCGCCTCTCTAGATAGGTGAAAGCCGGCGCCGCGCGCGAGATCGCGCTCGCCTTCGGCGTGCCGCCGCTGCTTCTGGGCCTGCCCGGCGACAATACGTTCAGCAATTACGCCGAGGCCAATCGCGCCTTCTGGCGCCAGACCGTTCTGCCGCTCGTCGCGCGCGTGCAGAAGAGCTTTCAGGCCTAGCTGCAGCCGGGCTTCGGTTCCTTTCGGCTCGACTATAACGCCGACCGTCTCGAAGCATTGGCGAGCGAGCGCGCCGCCGAATGGGAACGCGTCGGCAAGGCGGCGTTCCTCACGCTCGATGAACAGCGCGAGGCGGTGGGCTACGGCCCGGCGCGGACTCCGTGCGGCTGCCGTGGAAAGTCGAAACGACTCAGCGACGACAAGGACGACATTGGCCTTGATCGTCATGACCTACTAGACTTGGCTGACAACTGCGCAGAAGAGTGGGCCTTGGCGCGAGAGCGTTGTGAGAACCTACTCGGCCTGCCAAATCCGCCCCTAGGATTGACGGGCGGCTATAATGATGTCGAAAATTGCGCGCGAGGCTTCGTCAGCGCGGCGTGTGGCGGAAATGCAGTTTGAACGGGTGCTATGATGAACATCGACGATCATTGCAGCAATCTCTACCGCCAGCGCGACTGGAAAGCCTTGCATAGCGCGCTCGATACCGCCTCCCCTGGCCGCGATCCGGACGAACGAAGCCAAATCGAGCACTGGCGCGCGACCGCACTTTCCGCCGAGAGCCGGCATGAGGAGGCCATCGACACACTGCGCGCGATCGGATCGGATTGTCGATGCCAGACGAGAGTTTCCAAAAAGATCGCGGAGAATTTGCGTCGGCTGGGCCGCGATATGGAAGCGATTGAGGAACTCAAGAACGCGCCGTTGGCCGAAGAATGGGACAACTTTCGCGCGCTCGTCCTTGACGCGAAATATGTCCTCGCTCACCTTTTGGCCAGCAACGGGCTTGAAGTCGACAAGGCGATCCTCGATGATATTCCTGATGGCTATATTCATATCACTGATCGGGGACAGAGAATCTCGAAATCCGATTTGATGGATTTGATCTCCGGCAAGAAGAACAGGCCGATCCGAGCTTCGCGCTTGTGATGAGGGCGCACGAAGCTTTTTAGCGCGAGACGGGCTTTCCAAGCCTACTAACTCTTTGCAGAAAATCGCTCAGCTGATCTTCGCGCCCATTTCTGGAACAAGGCGCTGCTCGACAATTCCGCGCGCCCTTCCGGCGCCCTCGTCTATGCGGGGCCGGAAGGCGCGCATCTCACCGACGCGCAATTCTCCCGGCTGAAGGAAGAGCTGGAGGAAAATTTCTCCGGCGCGACCAACGCCGGGCGGCCGCTGCTGCTCGAAGGCGGGCTCGACTGGAAGGCGCTGTCGCTGTCGCCAAAAGACATGGATTTTACCGAGTCGAAGGCGGGCGCCGCGCGCGAGATCGCGCTCGCCTTCGGCGTGCCGCCGCTGCTCCTGGGTCTTCCCGGCGACAACACCTTCAGCAATTACGCCGAGGCCAATCGCGCCTTCTGGCGTCAGACCGTGCTGCCGCTTGTCGCGCGCGTGCAGAAGAGCTTTCAGGCTCGAAAGAAGTCATCGTTCATGTCCGACATTCTCGACGCCATTCTGGAGCGCGGCGATCTCGCGCATCTCGCGCTCTTTCTGTGGGCCTGCGCCGCCACTGCGCAAGCCTATCTCGCTATGCGGGAACTCGGCGAGTCGACGCGGCGCCTCGACGCTTTCGTGCGCGAACTCGCGCGTTTCAACCGACGTTGCAGGAGCGATCAATGAATCAGAAGAATTGGCTGCCGCATTTCGTCAAGCGTCCGCGCGCCCGCCCTGCGCGCCGGCGCGAAGACCCTTCCGCCGTCTTCAAGACCTTCGTTGAATTGCTGGCGCAATTGCGCAATGACGCCCACGCGGCAAGCCGGGCGTCGATCAACGCCCAGGCGGAGCAGCGCTGATGGCGGCGTCGCGAGAAATTGGCGCTCGTGAAGTAAAGCGCGCCGAACTGCCGCTGTTGCAGGCAAATGAGGCCGGCGCCTTTTCGGGCTACGCCAGCCTCTTTGGCGTGGTTGATTCTGGCGGCGACATGGTGATGGCCGGCGCCTTCGCCCGCTCGCTGATCAAGCGCGGCGCCTCGGGCGTCAAAATGCTGTGGCAACACCAGGCGGCCGAGCCGATCGGACTTTGGGCCTCGATCGTCGAAGATTCGCGCGGCCTCAAAGTCGAAGGCCGGCTCGATCTCTCGGTGGCGCGGGCCCGCGAGGCGCTGTCGCTGATGCGCAAGGGCGCGATCGACGGCCTCTCCATCGGCTTTCGCACGCGGCGCGCCACGACCGAAAAATCGAGCGGGGTGCGCCGCCTGCATGAGATCGACCTTTGGGAAATCTCCGTCGTCACTTTTCCAATGCTGTCGCAAGCGCGCATCGGCGCGGTGAAGCAAAGTCGCAACGCCGCGCTGAGCGTCGAGGCGCTTGGCGCGAAACTCGCGCGCCTGAGAACGCAGCGCGCCACGCTTGAATTTGCGCAGGCGCTGCGGCGCCTGTCGGAACATTCCTGAACTTTCGCATCGATCCGCGCTCTCGCCGTCGGGCGCAATCGACTCATTCCAAGACGGATTTCCCCAGCGCGCGACTTCATCCCGGCGACGCGAGTCGCGCGGCGATTTCTTCGCGCCGAAGCCAAGCATGAGGCTCCATAGATGTCAGCAATCGAAACCAAATCCGCCGGCGACGATATTCTCGCCGATCTCAACCGCGCCTTCAGCGCTTTCAAGGAGACCAATGACGAGCGACTGACGCAGCTCGAGAACCGTTTCGGCGCCGATGTCCTGACGGAAGAAAAGCTCGCGCGCATCGACCAGGCGCTCGACGAAACCAAGACGAAGCTCGACCGCCTGGCGCTCGACATGTCGCGACCGCGCATCGGCGGCAAGATCGTCGACGATCACAGCGGCCGCGAACATAAGAGCGCCTTCAACCACTACATGCGCTCGGGCGAAGCGAGCGGGCTCAAAGCGCTCGAAGCCAAGGCGCTGTCGCGCGGCTCCGGCCCCGACGGCGGCTATCTCGTGCCGCTGCCGACCGAGCGCGAAGTGCTGCGCAGACTCGCCAAGCTTTCGCCGATCCGCGCCATCTCCGGCGTGCGCGAAATCTCCGGCGCCTCGCTGCGCCGCGCCTTTTCGACGACCGGACCGGCGGCCGGCTGGGTCGCCGAGGCCGATCCGCGTCCGCAAACCAACAATCAGCAGCTCGCCGACATGACCTTTCCGGCGATGGAGCTTTACGCCATGCCGGCGGCGACTCAGGCGCTGCTCGACGATTCCGTCGTCGACATCGAACAATGGATCGCCGAGGAAGTGCAGACCGCCTTCGCCGAACAGGAAGGCGCGGCCTTCGTCAGCGGCGACGGGGTGAACAAGCCGAAGGGCTTTCTCTCCTACACGACCCTCGCGGATGCGAGTTGGACTTGGGGCAATATCGGCTATGTGCTGACCGGCGCCGCCGGCGCCTTCGCCGCGACCGATCCTTCCGACGCGCTGGTCAATCTCGTTTATGCTTTGCGCGCCGGCTTTCGCCAGAACGGCAAATTCGTCATGGGCCGGCGCGCGCAATCGCTGGTGCGCCAGTTCAAGACGACGACCGGCGATTATATCTGGGCGCCGCCCGCAACGTCCGACGCAGCCGCCTCATTGATGAATTTCCCTGTCGTCGAAGCCGAGGACATGCCCGACCCGGCGGCGGGTTCGCTCTCCATCGCCTTTGGCGATTTCGAGCGCGGCTATGTGGTGGTGGACCGCGTCGGCATTCGCGTGCTTCGCGATCCCTATTCCGCCAAGCCCTATGTGCTGTTCTACACGACGAAGCGGGTCGGCGGCGGCGTGCAGAATTTCGAGGCGATCAAGCTGTTGAAATTCGCCGCGTCGTAAGCGGCGCCATCCGTCGTCGGCCGCGCGCGACAGTTCGCGGCCATTCTCTCACTGTAACGCAGGACACGCGATGCGACCGATGCTAATCGGCGCGCCGGCGACCGAGCCCGTCTCGCTCGCCGACGCCAAATCATGGCTGCGCGAGGACGGCGGCGACGAGGACGAGCTGATCCAAACGCTGATCGTCGCCGCGCGGATGACGCTCGAAGCCTATACGCGGCGCCTTTTTATCACGCAAAGCTGGCGTCTCGTCTTCGATTGCTGGCCATGTTCCGTCGCTTCGAACGCCATGCTCTACATCCCCTTCGCGCCCTTCGAGGCGGTGACGGCGATCCGCGTTTTCGATGTGAATGACGCGGCGCAGACGCTCGCCGCTCCGAACTATCGCGCGCCGCCATCGACGGAAGGCGGCCGTATCAGCTTCGCTTCGGCGCCGCCGGCGCCGGGACGCGCGACGGACGGAGTCGAAATCGATTTCGACGTCGGCTATGGCGCGCTCGCGAGCGACGTGCCGCAGCCGCTGCGCCACGCCATTCTGACGCTCGTCGCCCATTGGCGCGAACATCGCGGCGACGACGGCGACGACGCGCTGCCGAAAACGGTCGCGCAACTCGCCGCGCCGTTTCGCCGGGAGCGGCTGTTGTGAGCGTCTTCCCTCGGATCGGCGCCTTGCGCCATCGCGTCACGCTGGAGGCGCCGATCGATGCGCCTGACGGCGCCGGGGGATTTGCGCGCAGCTTCGCGCCGGTCGTTGATCTCTGGGCGCGCATTGCGCCTACCGGCGCGCGCGAGGATTTCGTCGAACAGCGCGCCGAGCAAGCGACAGGCCATTCGGTGACGATCCGCTGGCGCGAGGATGTCGCGAAGGACATGCGCTTCATCCATCGGGGCCGCAGGCTTCGCATTCAGTCGGTTGTCGATCCCGACGAACGCCGACGGTTTTTGGTCTGCCAATGCGAAGAGATTTTATAGAGCGCGTTCATGAATCATCGATTCATGAACGCGCTCTAGTTTCTTGAACTGACGCATTTTCTATGCCGAACCGGCATCCACTTCGGCGGAAAATGCTCTTAAGGACTCGACATGAGCGCTTCACCCGTCGTCGCGCTGCGCAAGGCGATCCGCGCTTATCTCTTCGCGGATGCAGGCTTCGCCGCCGCGCTTGGCGAAAAGCTGTACGATGAGGCGCCGCGCGGGATGGAGCCGCCCTATGCGCTCTTCGCCGACGCGCAGTTGCGCGACTGGTCGGCCGATCTCTCGCCTGGCGCCGAGCAATTCTTCACGATCGGCGTAGCGTCGACGACGCGCGGATTGTCCGAAGCGCTCGAACTCGCCCAACGCATCGCCGGTCTCCTCAACGAAGCGCCGCTTGTCCTACAGGACCACCGGCTGATCGATTTGCGCTTTCAATCGATCGAGACGCGCCGCGACCAGAACGGCCGCATCGCGAGGGTCAATCTGCGCTTTCGCGCCACGACCGAATATCTTTAACGGAGTCCCGCGATGACCGCCCAAAAAGGCAAGGATCTGCTGCTCAAAATCCACGACGGCGCAAGTTTCGTCACGATCGGCGGACTGCGCACGCGCCGCCTCGCGCTCAACGCCGACAGCGTGGATGTGACCGACGCTGAATCGAGCGGCCGCTGGCGCGAACTGCTGGACGGCGCCGGCGTGAAGCGCGCGAGCGTCTCGGGTACGGGCGTCTTCAAGGATCAGGCGTCGGACGCACTTTTGCGCCAGACGTTTTTCGACGGGCTGCTGCGCGAGTGGCAGATCGTCATCCCCGATTTCGGCGTTCTCTCCGGCCTCTTCCAGATCGCCAATCTCGACTACCGCGGCGAATACGCCGCCGAAGTCACCTTCGACATTTCGCTTGAATCGGCGGGCGCGCTCGCCTTCGCCGCGCTGTGAGGACCACATGGCGAATGCAAAGCGCGGGGAAATCGACGCGACGCTCGACGGCAGGACATACAGGCTTTGCCTGACGCTCGGCGCGCTTGCCGAACTCGAGAGCGGTTTTGGCGCGAGCGATCTTGTCGCGCTCGCCGGCCGGTTCGACGAGCGACGGCTGTCCGCGCGCGACATTCTGCGCATCATCGGCTGCGGGATGCGCGGCGCGGGGCACGAGATCAGCGACGAGGAGGTCGCCAGAATGAAAGTTTCGGAGGGTCTTGCAGGCTATGTGCGAATCGCGGCCGACCTCCTCGCCGCGACCTTCGGCGAAGCGCCGGAGGACGACGCAGCCGCAAACCCTCCGACGCCGCAGGACGCCTGACGCAAGCGGAAGAATCGGCGCGCGAGCCCTCTCATCGCACGCCCTTTCCCTTCGCGCGCGCGATGGCCTTCGGGCTGGGCGTCCTGCGGCTGTCATCGCGCGACTTCTGGTCGATGACGCCGCGCGAACTTTTTTGCGCGGCGGAGGGCGTTTACGGCAAGTCGCCGGGCGCGCCGTCGCGCGCCGCGCTTGACGCATTGATGCGCCGATTTCCCGACTCCGCAGGATCGACATGACGACTTCATCCGACCCGTTTCCGGACCCGTTCAACGAACCAGGCGCCAATACGCCTTTGGCGACGCCGGATCTCCGTACGACAAAACTGTTGCTCGATCAGATCAACGTCTCGGCGGCAAATGTCTCGAAGACGCTTCAACTGGGTTTCGGATCGGCGACGGCGAGCGGTCGCAGCTTCAACGACGTGCTCCTGACGATTGCGCAGTCGCTGGCGCGGATCGCGCTGCATGAGGGAACGAAAGCGCTCACCCAAGGGCTGGACGGCCGGTTGAGCGGCATATTGTCCAGCGCATTCCAAGGCGTCAGAAGCATTCTGCCTTTCGCGCAGGGCGGCGTCGTCGCAAGCCCGACCTATTTCGCCGCGGGCGGCGCGATCGGGCTAATGGGCGAACGCGGCGCCGAGGCGGTCATGCCGCTCGCCCGCGGCCCGGACGGCAGGCTCGGGGTGGTCGCGCAAAGCGCCGCCGCGCGCCCGGTTTCGATCACCGTCAATATCGCCGCGCAGGATGTCGAAAGCTTCCGTAGTTCCGAGGCGCAGATTACCGGCGCATTGGCGCGGGCCGTCGCGCGCGGCCAGCGCAATCTCTAACGAGGCGCAGCCGGCATGAGTGATTTTCACGAGGTTCGCTTTCCGCTCGACGTTTCCTTGGGCGGACGGGGCGGACCGGAGCGGCGCACCGAAATCGTCACGCTCGGCTCCAATCGCGAAGCGCGCAACGCCCGCTGGGCGCATTCGCGGCGGCGCTATGAAGCGGGCTATGGCGTGAAGAGCCTCGCGCAGCTTTCGCAGATCATCGAATTTTTCGAGGAGCGACGCGGCCGGCTTTACGGCTTTCGCTGGCGCGATCGCGCCGACTCCGCTTCCTGCGCGCCGGGCGCCGCGCCGAGCCCGACGGATCAAAGCATAGGAATAGGAGACGGCGCGCGCGCCGCCTTCCAGCTCATCAAAACTTATGGCGGCGTCTTTTCCCCCTATGCGCGCGACATTGTGAAGCCCGTCGCGGGAACGGTGCGTGTCGCGGTCGACGGCGCCGAAATATCGGCGCCGGATGTGAGCGTCGACGCCGCGACGGGAATCGCGACTTTCGCGCCAGGCGCCATTCCCGCGACAGGCGCCATCGTCACCGCCGGCTTTTTCTTCGACGTGCCGGCGCGTTTCGACACGGACTTTCTGGAAATCGACATGCAGGCGTTCGAAGCCGGCGCGATTCCCAATATTCCGATCATCGAAATCGTGCCGTAGCGCCGTCATTGCGAGGAGGCGAAGCCGACGACGCAATCCATGAGTTCGCGGACCGCGCTCTGGATTGCTTCGCCTTCGGCTCGCAATGACGCTGAAAGATCAATCAAGAGTGGAATCCATCCATGCTGTCGCTCTCTCCCTCGATGCAGGCGAAGCTCGATCGGCGCGCCACGACATTCTGCCAGTGCTGGCGCGTTTCGCGCAATGATTCGACGGTGATGGGCTTTACCGACCATGACCGCGATCTGACTTTCAATAGCGTGACGTTTCGCGCCAACACCGGCCTCTCCGCGTCGCAGATCGAATCGGGCGTCGGCTTTGCGCCGGGAACGGGAGAAGCCGCCGGCGCCCTGAGCGATGAGAGCCTCACCGAGGCCGATCTTCTCAACGGAATCTATGACGGCGCTTCGGTCGAGACATGGCTCGTCGACTGGACCGACGTCGCCGATCGCGCCTTGCTGGATGTTGCGACAATCGGCGAGGTTCGTCGCGGCGAGAAGGCTTTCTCCGCGGAGCTTCGCTCGAGCGCGCATCTTTTCGATCAACAGCAGGGCCGCGCCTTTCAACGCAATTGTTCGGCCGATCTTGGCGACGCGCGCTGCGGCTTCGACCTCATGGCGCCCGGGTTTCACGCTACGGGCGTCGTCGCCGCATTCGCCGGCGGCGTGATCGACATCGATCTTTCGCAGAATTTCGACAGCGGCTTTTTTTCAGGCGGCGCGCTGAATTTCACCAGCGGCGCCAATCAAGACGCGCGCTTCACGGTCAAATCGCATCGCCAGGAGGAATTGCGGGCGACCGTCACGCTGTGGACGTCGCCCGGAGGCGCGATCATCGCAGGCGACGAAGTTCTGATGACGTCCGGATGCGACAAGTCGCCGACAACCTGCCGGCTGAAATTCTCCAATATCGTCAACTTCCGCGGCTTTCCGCACATGCCGGGCAATGATCGGGTCATCGCCTATCCGAGTACGCTCGCGCCGGCGATGGACGGCGGGAGTTTCTTTCGATGACTCGCGCCGACATCGTCGTAGCGGCGCGGCGCTGGATCGGCACGCCCTATGCGCATCAGGCGTCGCTGATTCATGTCGGCTGCGATTGTCTGGGGCTCGTGCGCGGCGTCTGGCGCGACCTCATCGGCGACGAGCCGGAAACGGCGCCGGCCTATACGCCGGACTGGGCCGAGGCCTCGGGCACCGAGACGTTGCTTGACGTCGCGAAACGGCATTTCGCGCCCGTCCTCCTGAGCGATGTTCGCGAGGGCGACATTCTCCTGTTTCGCTTTCGCGACTATCTGCCGGCGAAACATCTCGGCGTCGCCACTTCGGCGACTCATATGGTTCATGCGCATGCCGGAGTCGGCGTGGCGGAGGTCGCGATCGGCGCGCATTGGCGCAGGAAGCTTGTCGCCGCCTTCGCCTTTCCGGGCGTTGCTGACTGAAGGCGCCGCACGTCTGTCATTCCCGACGCGCGCTTCGCGCGCGATCGGGAATCCAGGACGAATCAAACATTCGCGATGCTGCTCTGGATTCCCGATCAGGCTTTCGGCCGGTCGGGAATGACATTGCGAGATTCCACGAGACGCTCATGGCCACACTTGTTCTGCAGACGATCGGCTCCGTCGCCGGCGGCGCGATCGGCGGACCTGTCGGCTCCACGATCGGCCGACTCCTCGGCGGAGTTGGCGGCTCCTTCATCGACTCGGCGCTGCAGCCCCATGCTTCGCCGCGCTATTCGATCGGCCCGCGACTGAAATCCATGGACGGGATCGCTTCGATGGAAGGCGCCGGCGTGCCGCGAATCTATGGAAGGGCGCGCATCGGCGGCCAGATGATCTGGGCGACGCGCTTTCTTGAACGAGTCAATGTCTCCTTCGGCCAAACGCAGCGGCAGGGCAAAGGCGGCGGGGGCGGCGGAGGCGGCCTCAACATTCAGTTCACCTATTCCTATTCGGCAAATTTCGCGATCGGCCTGTGCGAAGGGCCCATCGCCTTCGTGCGCCGCATCTGGGCCGACGGGTCCGAGCTCGACATCACGACGCTGCCGATCCGCATTTATGCCGGGAGCGAAGATCAAGAGCCCGATCCGCTGATCGCGGCGAAAGAAGGCGCCGAAAATGCGCCGGCCTATCGCGGCCTCGCCTATATCGTTTTTGACGATCTGCCGCTCGCTTCTTTCGGCAATCGCATTCCGCAATTCACCTTCGAAGTGGTGAAGCCCGTCGAAGGCCTCGGCGCGGCGATCCGCGCCGTCGATCTCATTCCCGGCGCTTCCGAAGCCGGCTACCAGCCCTCCCTCAAACTCAATTTCTATTCTCCCGGCATCACCGCCGCCGAAAATCGCCATCAGCTGACGGCGGCGACCGACTGGGCGGCGTCGATCGACGCCCTGCAGGCGCTCTGCCCCAATCTCGAAAGCGTCGCTTTAATCGTCGCCTGGTTCGGCGACGATCTTCGCGCCGAACATTGCACGATCGCGCCGCGCGTCGATGCGACTTTCAAGACCATTGGCCAGTTCAACTATCTTATCGGCGCCTATTGGCCGCCCGACTGGTCGGCCGCCGGTCTGGTTCGTTCGACCGCGCGTCTCGTTTCGCAAATCGACGGACGTTCGGCCTATGGCGGGACGCCGAGCGACGCGTCAGTCGTCGCGGCGATCGCCGACCTCAAGGCGCGCGGTCTTGCGGTGACGTTCTATCCGTTCGTGATGATGGACGTGCCGCCGGGCAACGCCCTGCCTGATCCCTACACGGGCGCCATCGGACAACCGGTCTTTCCCTGGCGCGGACGCATCACCTGCGATCCGGCGCCGGGCCGGCCCGGCTCGCCCGACGCGAGCGCCGCGGCGGCGACGCAGCTCAACGCATTCTTCTCGCGCTATCGCGATTTTCTTCTCCATTGCGTCAATCTTTGCGTCGCGGCGGGCGGAGTCGACGCCTTCCTCATCGGCTCCGAGCTGATCGGCCTGACGCGCGTGCGCGCCGCGCCGGGCGAATATCCCGCCGTCGCGGCGTTGACGGCGCTCGCGGAGGAAGCGAAGGCGATCCTCGGCGCGGAGACCAAAATCTCCTATGCCGCGGATTGGACGGAATATGGCGCGCATGTTCCCGCGAGCGGCGAACTGCGCTTTCCGCTCGATCCGCTGTGGGCGTCAAGCGCCGTGGATTTCGTCGGCGTCGACGCCTATTGGCCGCTCTCCGACTGGCGCGACGGCGACGCCCATCTCGACGCGCAAGATGCGGCGAGCATCTACGACCTCGCCTATCTCACCTCGCGCGTCGCCTCGGGCGAAGCCTATGACTGGCATTACGCCGACGCCAATGCGCGCACGGCGCAGACTCGCACGCCGATCGGCGACGGACTCGGCAAGCCCTGGGTGTTTCGCCAGAAGGACATTCTGTCGTGGTGGTCGCAGCCGCATTATGAACGCGTCGGCGGCGTCGAACTTGGCGCGCCGACGGCGTGGACGCCGCAATCAAAGCCGATCTGGATCGTCGAGACCGGATGTCCCGCCGTCGACCGGGGCGCTAATGCGCCGAATGTTTTTCCCGACCCGCGATCGAGCGAAGGCGGGCTCCCCTATTTCTCGCGCAACGGCCGCGACGATCTTATGCAGACGCGATTCATCGAGGCGATGATCGCGCATTTCGATCCGTCCTCTCCCGGCGCAGACTCGCGCAATCCGACATCGAGCGTCTATGGCGGACCCATGGTCGATCCGTCGCGGCTGCACATCTGGTGCTGGGACGCCCGCCCCTTTCCGGCCTTTCCGACGCAGAACGACGCCTGGAGCGACTCCGCCAATTGGGAAACCGGCCATTGGTTGAACGGGCGCCTCGAAGGCGCGCCGCTCGATCATCTACTGCCGGCGCTCGCCGGCGCCGTTTCCGCGCCTGACAGCTTTACGCAGCGGCCAAACGTCGGCGGCTTTCTCGACGGCTATGTGCTGGAGCGGCCGATGTCGCCGCGCGAAGCGATCGATCCGCTTGCCGCCCTCTTTGGCTTCGAAGCGGTGGCGAACGCCGGCGCATTGTGCTTCGTCGAGCGGCGCGGTCCGCCCGTGCGCGACATCGATGAAGACGATCTTGTCGTCGGGAAAACCGCGTCGCTCGTCACGCTGACGAGGGCGCAGGAGAGCGAACTGCCGCGGGAGATTGCGCTCTCCTTTGCCGATTCCGAAAACGATTTCCAAATGGCGCGGGTCATGTCGCGCAGACTCGAAGGCCGTTCGGCGCGCCAAAGCGAAGCTCAGGCGGCGGTGATGACGCACCGCGCCAATGCGCAGTCGCTCGCCGAAAGCTGGCTTCAGGATTTGTGGATCGGACGCGAGACCGCCGAATTTGCGGTGCGGCGAGGCCTTATCGCCTTGCAGCCCGGCGATCTCGTTAGATTAGGCGCGGCGGGCGGAAGCCGGCTGTTTCAAATTCAGCGCATCGCCGATGGCGCGTCGCGACGGATTAGCGCTCGCGCGGCGGATGCTTCCGTTTATGACGCGGCGGCGCCGCTGCTCGGACGCGCCAGCGTGGTTTCGCCGAAGATGATCGGCCCGCCGCGGGTGGAAATTCTCGATCTGGCGCTGGCGCGCGAGGAAGAGGCGCTCTCCTATGTCGCGGCTTTCGCCGATCCTTGGCCGGGCACGCTCGCAATTTGGAAAGGCGCGTCGACATTCGATGGCGGCTACGAACAGGTGGCGACAATCGACAAACGCGCGACGATCGGCGAGACGCTCGATGTCTTGAACGCCGGTCCTGTCGGACGTTTCGACAAGGGCGCCGCCGTCACCGTGACAATCGGCGGCGGCGAACTCTCGTCGCTCGGCGATCTCGCGGCGCTTGCCGGACGCTCGGCGATGGCGATCCGCGTCGACGGCGACTGGGAGATTTTCGCTTTCGCGCAAGCCGAACTTGTCGGTGAAAAAACCTATCGCCTGTCGCGACTGATACGCGGACTCGGCGGGCAAGAACATCTCGCGACGCGCGTTGCGCCGGCCGGCACGACAATCGTGCTGCTCAATGACGCAATCGCGCCGCTTGCGCGCAAGGTTTCCGAGATCGGCGCGCCGATCGCCTATCGGATCGGCCCGGCGAATCGCGACTATGCCGAGCCGATCTTCGTCCAGCCGACGGTCGCGGCCACCAACAAGTCGTTGCGTCCCTACCCGCCGACTAAAGCGCGCGCGCGGCGCACGCCGGCGGGAATCGTCATCGATTTCGTGCGCCGCGGACGTCTCGACTCCGACGCCTGGGAGGCGTTCGAGATTCCGCTCGGCGAGGCAAGCGAATCCTACGAAGCCGACATTTCGCTGCCTGCAAGCGGCAAGCGGACGCTAACCGCCGCCACGCCGTCGCTTCTCTATCCCGCCGCCGATGAACTCGCCGATTTCGGCGCGCCGCAAAGCGAACTGACGCTCGCGCTCTTTCAGATGAGCGGGGCGGTCGGGCGCGGCTTTCCGCTGTCGACGACTCTCTCCGTCCAATAGGCAAAACGATGACGCAAACCACGCATCTTGCGCTGCCCTTCCTCGACGCGGCGCAAGCGCAAAAGCACGTCACGCATAATGAAGCCCTGGCGCTGATCGATGCGCTGACGCAGCTTTCGATCTCGGCCCGAAACGTGACGTCGCCGCCAGGAACGCCGGCGGAAGGCGATCGTCTGCTCATTGGGGCCGGCGCCACCGACGCTTTCGCCGGCAAGAGCGATCAGATCGCGACGTTCCTCGCAGGCGGCTGGAGCTTTCTCGCGCCGCAAGCCGGCTGGCGGGCCTATGTGGAAGCGGAACAGCTCCTGCTGCTCTATGACGGCGCCGCATGGATCGACTGCGGCCTGTCGTTGCGCCAGCTGCAGAATCTTTCGCTGCTCGGCGTCGGCGCGACCGCCGATGGCGCCAATCCGCTACTCGCGAAACTCAATGCGACGCTCTTCACCGCCAAGAGCGTCGGCGAAGGCGGCTCCGGAGATCTTCGCTTCGCGCTCAATAAGGAGAGCGCGGCGAAGACGGTCTCGCAACTTTATCAGTCGAACTATTCGGCGCGCGCCGAAACGGGACTGACCGGCGACGACAATTTTCACGTCAAGGTTTCGCCCGACGGTTCGATCTGGAAGGAGGCGGTCGTCGTCGACGGGGCGACCGGCGAAGTCGCCTTTCCGAGCGGCGGCCCGACCAAGGTCCGGATCTTCACGTCGAGCGGAACTTACACGCCGACGCCGGGCCTGCGCTTCGCCGATGCGCTGCTCTTTGGCGCTGGAGGCGGCGGCGGCTCGGGCGCCAGAACGGCGGCGGCCACAGCGGCTTCCGGCGGGGCCGGCGGCGGCGGCGGCGGGCTTGCAAGGGGACGATTTACCGCCGCCCAGATCGGCGCCTCCAAGTCGATCACGATCGGCGCGGGCGGCGCCGGCGGCGCGGCCCAGACGACGAATTCGACGAACGGCGCCAACGGCGCCGCGGGC
>VGDY01000094.1 GCA_016869555.1 Alphaproteobacteria bacterium
CAGTCGAACTTCATCAGGGCCAGCGGACATAAGCGCCGCGCCAAAAGGCCGGACATATGACCGAAACCCGCCACCCAGGTTCTCCGCGCCGAGAAAAAACCGCTTGCCAAGCGGGGCCGTCCACATAGGACATGCGAGACGCTCACCCGCCCCTGCGTCCGCGCTGCATCAGCAGGCCGGCGCCGGCGAGCAGGGCGAGGAGCCCGAGACCGCCCGCGAAGGCGCGGCGCGTCGGCGAATCGAGATCGAGGTCGCCGCGTTTCTGGCCCGCGATGCGCTTCAGCTCGGCGCGGATTTCGGCGGCTTCGCGCAGCTTCGTGTCCTCGTCGTTGATCTTCGCCGCCGCGCCGATGAGCTGCGACCAGCCTTCGGTATAGGTGTAGCCGCCGGGGTTCATATGGGCGAGCCCCTTATAATGCTTGATCTGATGATGCTCCCACATGTCGGCGAAGACATATTCGATGGCGCTCGGATTATTGCCCTTTTGCCAGAAGAGCTGGAAGAAGCCGCCCGCGTCGTCCTTCTCTGGCGGCGGCGGCGCCGGACGGTTCGTCGTCTGGCCCGGCAGCAGTTTGTCGGCGTAGAGTTTCGCCAACACACTGCGCGACTTTTCAGTGATCTCGAGGCCCGAGACGATGCCCTTGTCCATGCCGTCGAGATAGGCGCGGGTGAAGCTGTCGGAGTGGCAGTTGGAGCAGGTCGAAACCCACGACTCCTTGCGCTGCGTGAACCATGGGTGGTTGAGGTTTTCCGCGATTTTTGGCATCGGGACAAAGGCCCAGCGCGACTTGCGCACCATGTTGTGCGTGAACTTGCCCTGATACTCCATGTGACAGAAGGCGCAGGTCGGAGCGTTCATATTGCCCTTTTCCATCGCGTCGGCGAGGCGGACGTTCCAGTCCCATGTGTCGCCGCGCGTCTGATAGATCGTGCCGTGCTTCGACAGCATGTAGCCTTCGAATTCATTGTGATCGACGCCGTTATGGCAGATGGCGCAGGCCTGCGGCTTACGCGCCTGCACGGCCGAGAATTCATGGCGCGTGTGACAGGAATTACACGTCGTCTGCGGCGTATGGCAGAAGGTGCAGCCTTCCGCGACTTCGCGCTGCTCCATCGCCGCCCACACCGCGTTCTCGACATTGGCCTTCATCGAGAGCGCGTGCGAGGGATGGCCCGGCTTCCACTGATCCTGCGGCCAGGTGAAAGTGTCGCGCTCGGATTCGCGTTCGGCGAACTGCTGGACATGGCATTGGCCGCAGGCGGCCGCGTCCGGCATCCGCAATTCAGTCTTGTGTTGCCCATGATCCTTGCCGACTCCCATATGGCAGTCGATGCAGCCGACCTCCTTTAGCGTCTCGCCGTTCTTGAGCGTTCCCATCGAGCGAAGATTGTTTTCGACCTCTACGATCATCGCCTTCTTGTAAGCGCGCGCATCGGACTCCGGCAGATTGCGGATCGCGTCGAGATTGCCATGCACGCTGCCCTTCCAGCTGTGCGTCCAGCCGGGCGTGACCTGGCTGTGGCATTCGACGCAGTCGCCGCGCTTGGCGTCGATCTCGATCGATTGCGGCGGCTTATAGAAATCATGCGGATTGAGATATTTAGAGATCGGGATCGGCTCCCAATATTTCGAGAACGACCCTTTGCCCGCGCCTTGCGATTCGTCGTAATAGCGCTTGGTCAGCGCGTCATAGAGTTCCTTGGGCGAGGCGGTCTTGGCGAGGCCAAGCGCCTTGAAGGTTTCGTCTGGCGTCTCGGCGAAGGCCGGCGCGCCGACGGCAAAGGTCAGGGCGAAGGCGACACTTGGCGCGAGGCGAACCGCATAAGCCAAAAACTTCTTGAAATTCGGCATGCGTCCTCGCCCCTTCTGCGCCTGGCTGCATTGTCGGCTTGGGGGCGGCGAGTGGAAAGGACCACAGGCGCCGCCGCCGATGAGGCCACCTCATCCGCGCCAGCTGCTCGTCAAAGCGCTTCGCGACAATAAATGAATGAGGCCATGACGATCCGTTCCTTCCCCTCCGCCTTAAGGACCGCCGAGGCGCCGCCCGGCATGCGGCTTTACGCGATCGGCGACATTCACGGCCGCGCCGATCTTCTCCATGTCCTCGCGGAAGCCATCGCCGAGGATCTCGCCGCGCGCCCTAGCCGACAGGCGGTCACGATTTTCGTCGGAGATTATATAGACCGCGGCCTTGGCTCCAACGGCGTCTTGAAGCGCCTGTCGGCTGAGGATTTCCCGACGCCGATCGTCGCGCTGCGCGGCAATCATGAAGAAGCGCTGCTGCGCTTTCTCGACGACGCCGCGGCGCTCGACGACTGGGTCGACAATGGCGCGCTGACGACGCTGCATTCCTATGGCGTCGACGCCGGCGAAGAATTCGCGCAGGGCGGCGCCTCGCGGGTTCGGGCGAAATTTCTCGCGCATTTCCCGCGGGAACATCGCCGCTTCATCGAGGAAACGAGGCTCTGGACCGAATACGGCGGCTATTTCTTCTGCCATGCCGGCGTGCGGCGCAGCCGGCCGCTGCATCTGCAGGACCCTCACGATCTGATGTGGATTCGCGAAGGGTTTCTCGACTGCAGCGAGTCCTTCGGCAAGGTGATCGTGCATGGGCATACGCCGCATCGCGACGTCGAGGATTTGCCGAACCGGATCAATCTCGACACGCAGGCGGTGAGCAGCGGCGTGCTCACGGCGGTGGCGCTGGAGGGGTTCGAGCGGCGGTTTATCCAGGCCGCGTGAGGCGTCATCCGACGCGCAGCTCGAAGGCGTTTTCGAGATGGCGCGGCAGCCGGCCCGGCGCCAGAAAAATCGCGTCGGCGCGCAGCGTATAATTCATCGCCCAGGGATTCGCGGCGAGCCAGCGGCTCACGGCTTGCGAAAAGCGTCGCTGCTTTTGCGAGGTGATGGCGATGACGGCGTCGTCGAGATCGCCGCGCGCCTTCACTTCGACGAAGACGATCGTGCGCCCGCGCCGCGCGATGATGTCGATTTCGCCGCCATGCGCGCGAAAATTGCGCGCGAGAATCTGGTAGAGCCGCGCCCGCAGCCACAGCGTCGCCGCCGTCTCAGCTCGCAGGCCGTAGACATAGGCGGCGTGGCGGGCGTGGTCGCTCATAACAAAACGCGCGAGATCATTGCGCCCCCTCCCTGTCCCTCCCCCGCTGCGCGGGAGAGGGGACCCTAACGACGTAGATTGCGCAGTTTCGTTGCAGGGACCCGAGTCGGACTCCCTCTCCCGCGAAGCGGGGGAGGGTTGGGGAGGGGGCGCAAGTTCATCTTACTTCCCTCGCCCCGCCGCCAGCTCCAGCGCCCGGGCATACACCTGGCGGCGCGGCTGGCCGGTCGCCGCCGATACCACGCTCGCCGCGTCCTTCACCGAATGCGCGGTCAGCGCCGCTTCGATTCTGGCGTCGAGATCGGCGGCCGAAGCCTGCGCCGCATCCGCGCCGGGCGGGGCGACGAGCAGCACGATTTCGCCCTTCGGCGGCTCCTCCTCGGCGAGCGTCGCCGCGAGTTCGTCGAGCGTCCCGCGCCGGACCGATTCGAACATCTTCGTCAGTTCGCGCGCGATCGCGGCATTGCGCCCGCCCAGCACCGCGGCGCAATCGGCGAGCGTTTCGGCCAGCCGGCGGGGGCTTTCGAAAAACACCAGCGTGCCGGGGATAGGCGCCAGTTCGGCGAGCCGTGCCCGGCGCGGGCCGCTTTTATGCGGCAGAAACCCCTCGAAAAAGAAACGGTCGGTCGGCAGTCCGGCGACGACCAGCGCCGCGAGCACGGCGGAGGGCCCCGGCACCGACGTCACATGCACGCCTTTTTCGAGCGCTTCCTGCACCAGCCTGAAACCCGGATCGGAGACGAGCGGCGTGCCGGCGTCGGAGACCAGCGCCAGCTTCGCCCCGGCCTCGAGCCGCGCCAGAAGATGCGGGCGAATGACTCTGGCGTTATGCTCGTGATAGGCGACGAGCGGCGTCGAAATCCCGTAATGGGCGAGAAGAGTCTTGGTGACCCGCGTGTCCTCGGCGATCACCGCGTCCGCCGCGGCGAGCGTCGACAGGGCGCGAAACGACACATCCTTCAGATTGCCGATGGGCGTCGCGACGAGATGCAGTCCGGGCTCGATCCGTTCCGCTTCGGCGCGCAGGCCGAAGGCGGCATAGCTTGCAGCGGGCGGGGGAGAGGCCTCGATGGTCATGCGCGTCGCCAATCTTTGTTCTTTTTAAGATACTAGATGTTCGTTTAACAGGACAAGCGCAAACTGCGCCCAAGATGCGTCCAAACAGCGCTCAAGGCCGCAATTCTTCCAAATGGGCTGTATATTGACTTTCCGCCAGGGACTCGGACCTTAGCGCAGAATAGCCGCGCCATGGCGAGAGAGCCTTGGTCGCAGGGGGATTTTATGCCGACATTGTCTTCTCACTGGCGCGCCGGCGCGCCCAGGCGCAGGGCCGTGATGAAACATGCCGCGCTTCTCGGCCTTGCCGTCGGGCTCGCCGCCTGCAATCCCGGCAGCGGACCTTGGGGGCCCGGCGCGCGCGATCTGAAATTGAACGCCTCGACGCAGACCGCGCCGGCGGAGGGCGAAGCGATCGGAACCGGCGCGGTGAAAATCGCGCTGATCGTGCCTTTGACCGGCCCGTCAGGCCCGTCCTCGGTCGGCGCGTCTCTGCTCAACGCCGCCAAGCTCGCTTACGCCGACAGCGGCGACAATGACGTGACGATCCTGGTCAAGGACGACCGCTCGACCCCTTCGGGCGCGGCGTCAGCGACTCAGACCGCGATCAATGAGGGCGCCGAAGTCATTCTGGGTCCGGTGTTCGGCGCGGGCGTCAAGGAGGCGAGCCGCGTCGCCCGCGCCGCCAACAAGCCGATGATCGCCTTCTCCACCGATTCATCGGCGGCCGGCCGCGGCAGCTATCTTTTGTCCTTTGCCGTCGAGGGCTATGTCGATCGCGGCGTGAGCTATGCGTCGCAGCACGGCAAGAAGTCGATCGCGGCGCTCGTTCCCGAAAACGAGTATGGCACGCTGGCGATGGCGCAGTTCCAGCAGAGCGCCGCGACCTACGGCATTCGCGTGCCGGTGATCGAGCGCTACAAGCCGGGCGCGCCGGGCGAGTCGGTGAAGCGTCTGGCCGCCGCGCGCGATCAGTTCGACGCGCTGTTCATTCCCGAGCAGGCGGAGGCGATGACCGCCGTGTCGAAGGAGCTCGTGGCGAACGGCATCGACTCCAAGAAGGTGCAGATTTTCGGCACCGGCCTGTGGAACGACGCGCGCACGCTGAACCTGCCGGCGCTGCAGGGCGCCTGGTTCACCGCGCCGGAGAACGCCGGCTTCAATGCCTTCGCCCAGCGCTACAAGGCGAAATACGGCTCGGACCCGGCGCGCGTCGCGACGCTCGCCTATGACGCCGTGTCGCTCGCCATCGCGCTGTCGCGCTCGCAAGGTTCGCAGCGCTATTCGGAAAGCGTGCTGACCAATCCGTCCGGCTTCAACGGCGCCGACGGCGTCTTCCGCTTCAAGCCGGAGGGCGTCAATGAGCGCGGACTCTCGGTGCTGGAGATCGGCGGCGGCACGGCGAAAATCATCTCGCCGGCGCCGCGTAATTTCACCGGGAATGGGGCGTAGGAGCCCTCTCCCAACTGGAGAGGGAGGCTGCGCTTTATCGCGCCTCTTCCAAGAAAGGGCGCGCTTCCTTCTCCCATAGGGAGAAGGTGGCCCGGCCAAAGGGCGTCCGCTAGGACGCCCGTCGCAAGCGACGGGCTTTGGCCGGGTCGGATGAGGGGCAGCGCGCAAATCGTCGTGAGGGGAACCCCTCACCCCGGTCCTTCGGACCGACCCTCTCCCTATGGGAGAGGGTTACGCCCTATGGGAGAGGGTTACGCCGCTCCCGTCTCTCCCGCGATCTTGCCGAAATCGGCGACGCCCGTCATCACCCGGCGCAGCTCGGCGAGCAGGCGTAGGCGGTTCAAGCGCAGATCGGCGTTGTCGGCGTTGACCGTCACATCGTCGAAGAAGACGTCGACGGGTTCGCGAAGCTTTGACAGCGCGCGCATGGCGCCGGCGAAATCTTCCTTCGCAAGATGCTCGGCGGTCTCTTCGCGCGCGCGGGCGATGGCGGCGGCGAGCTTGTGTTCCTGCGGCTCGATGCGCAGATTCGGCGCATGGCGATGCGTATAAGCGTCCGGCCCGTCCTTCTTCTCTTCCGCTTTCAGAATGTTGCTGGCGCGCTTGTAGCCGGCGAGCAGATTCTTGCCGTCGTCGGTTGCAAGAAACTTGTCGAGCGCTTCGACTTTGCGGGTGATCATCAGCAGATCGTCCTGTAGCGGCGCCCCTTCTCCCGCCTGCGGGAGAAGGTGGTCCGGCGAAGCCGGGTCGGATGAGGGCAGAGCCCCCAGCGCCGCATCTATCAGATCGTGTCGCGCCCCCTTGTCGCGCAAGTAGACCTTCAGCCGATCGACGAAAAATTCGAGGAGGTCCGTGGCCGCGTCATGCCCGGACTTGTTCCGGGCATCCACGCCGTCACGTTGCGCGTGGATGGCCGGGACAAGCCCGGCCATGACGCCGTGGAGCGGCAGCCGCAGCTCATTCTCCAACACAATCCTGATCACGCCCAGCGCCGCTCTTCGCAGCGCATAGGGGTCCTTGCTCCCGGTCGGCTTTTCGTCGATCGCCCAGAAGCCGACGAGCGTGTCGAGCTTGTCGGCGAGCGCCACGGCGATCGACACGGGATCGGTCGGGATGCGGTCGTTCGGCCCCTGCGGCTTGTAGTGCTCCTCGCAGGCGGCGGCGACGCTCGCGTCTTCGCCTTGCGCCGCCGCGTAATAGCGGCCCATCAGCCCCTGCAGTTCGGGGAACTCTCCAACCATTTCGGAGACGAGATCGGCCTTGCACAGCGTCGCCGCGCGTTCGGCGAGAAAGGCGTCGGCGCCGACGAGCGGCGCAAGCGCTTTCGCCAGCGCCGCGATGCGCTTGACGCGCTCGCCCTGCGTGCCGAGCTTTTCGTGAAAGACGATTGAATCGAGCTTCGGCAGCCGCGCTTCCAGCTTCGTTTTGAGATCGGTCTCGTAGAAGAATTTCGCGTCGGACAGCCGCGCGGCGATGACGCGCTCATTGCCGGCGACGACCGTCGCGCCGCCGTCGGTCGCTTCGATGTTGGAGACGAGGATGAAGCGGTTGGTGAGGCAGTCGGCAGTCGGCAGTCGGTCTTCGGTCTTCGACTGCCGACCGCCGATTGCCGACTGCCGCAGCACGAAACATTTCTGATTCACCCTAATCGTCGCGCGGATCACTTCCGGCGGGATCGACAGAAAACTCTCGTCGAACGACCCCATCAGCGTCACCGGCCATTCGACCAGCCCCGCGACTTCTTCGAGAAGGCCGGCGTCCTCGACCAGCTCCAGCCCCTGCGCGAAGGCGAGGTCCTTCGCGTCGTGCAGAATGATGTCGCGCCGGCGCGCCGGATCGATCACAACCTTGGCGCGTTCGAGCGAGAGCGCATAATCCTCGAAGCGCTTCACCTGGATTGCTTGCGGCGCCAGGAAGCGATGACCGTAGGTCACATTGCCGGACGCGATTCCGTCGACCTCGAAATCCACGACGTCGGGCGTCTCGGTCTCGGGCCCGAAACTCGCGACGATGGAATGAAGCGGGCGCACCCAGCGCAGCGAATCGGAGCGCTCGGACGCGGCGCCCCAGCGCATCGATTTCGGCCAGGGAAAGCTCTTGATAATGGCCGGCAGAATCTCGGCGAGCACGTCGATGGTTTCCGCGCCCGAGCGTTCGATGACCGCGAGATAAAACTCGGCGCCCTTCTTGTCCTTCTCGATCCTCGCCTGATCGAGCGAGGCGAGTCCGGCGCTTTTCAAGAAGCCGGCGATCGCCGCCTCCGGCGCGCCGACGCGCGGCCCTTTGCGCTCTTCGCGCAAATCAGGTTGGCGCGAGGGCAGCCCGACAACCTGCAGCGCCAGACGGCGCGGCGTCACATAGGCGGCCGCGCCCTCATAGGTCAGGCCGCGCTCGACGAGCGCATTGGTGACGAGCCGCTTGAGGTCGTCAGCCGCCTGCCGCTGCATGCGCGCCGGAATTTCTTCGGAGAAAAGTTCGAACAGGAGATCGGACATTGGCGCTGACTATTCCCCCAGGGGAATCGGATGAAGAATTGCTTTCCTCACCCTCATCCTGAGGAGCCGCCGCAGGCGGCGTCTCGAAGGACGAGGGTGAGGAAAACTACGCGAAAACGGGCCTCCTCGTCCTTCGAGACGCGTGCTGCGCACGCTCCTCAGGATGAGGAAGCCCTTCAACTGATCGCCCTGACTATTCCTCTCCCCGCCGCAAGCGGGGGGAGGGGAAATCTCAGGCGATTTCCTTCTCCGCCGCGCTTGGCGCGTCGAGCAGGAACTTCTCCACTTCCAGCGCCGCCATGCAGCCGAGGCCCGCAGCGGTGACGGCCTGACGATAGACCTCGTCGGCGACGTCGCCGGCGGCGAAGACGCCGGGCATGCTGGTGCGCGTCGTGCCGGGCTCGACGGCGATGTAGCCGGAGGGCTTGATCGTCAATTGCCCGCGAAAAAGTTCCGACGCCGGCGAATGGCCGATGGCGACGAATACGCCGTCGACGCCGAGTTCATGCGTCGCGCCGGTGGAGACGTTCTTGAGCCGCGCGCCGGTCACGCTCGGCGGATTGTCGCCGCCGACGATTTCTTCGACGACGTGATTGAAGAGAATAGAAACATTCTTCTGCGCGAGCAGACGCTTCACCAACACGCGCTCGCTGCGGAAGTCGTCGCGGCGGTGAACGATCGTCACATGCGACGCGAGATTGGAAAGATACAGCGCTTCCTCGACCGCGCTGTTGCCGCCGCCGACGACCAGCACCTTCTTGCCGCGAAAGAAGAAGCCGTCGCAGGTGGCGCAGGCGGAGACGCCGAAGCCCTTGAATTTCTCCTCGCTCGGCAGGCCGAGCCATTTCGCTTTGGCGCCGGTGGCGATGATCAGCGCGTCGCACGTATAGGTCTTGCCGCTGTCGCCGATGAGCCTGAACGGCCGCTCGTCGAGACGCGCTTCGACGATATGGTCGGAGACGAGTTTCGTCCCGACATGTTCCGCCTGCAGGCGCATCTGCTCCATCAGCCAGGGGCCCTGGATCGGCTCGGCGAAGCCGGGGTAATTTTCCACCTCGGTGGTGATCATGAGCTGGCCGCCCTGGTCGAAGCCGGCGATGAGCATCGGCTCGATGAGCGCGCGGGCGGCGTAGATCGCCGCCGTATAGCCGGCCGGGCCGGAGCCGATGATGATGACGCGCGCGTGCTGCGGCATGAACTGGCCTCGCGAGTGACGAAGCCCGCAATCTAGTCATTCTCAGCGTCGCCGCAACCGTTCGGAGGCCCGGCTACCAGCCCCAGCCGCCGCCGTCGCCCCAGCCCGGGCAGACGTTCACCCATTGGCGCCGCCAGCCCCATTGGGTCCACACCCTGCGGCGCTGATAGCAATCCCCATAGCCGGCGTTGGCGTAGCTTGGCCCGCCCCCGCCCCAACTCGAGGCGGGCAGGTCCGTGCGGTAATAGCTCCAGCCCCAGGGCTGGCCCCAGCCTACCGGCCGGCCCGGCCCGGCCCGGCCGCCCCAACGGCCGGCCCAGTGGAGGCCGGGCAATACCGCGCCACGAAGGCCGGCGCCGCCCCAGCCGGCGCCGCCCCAGCCGCTGCCCCAGCCGCCGCCCCAGCCGAAACCCTGCCAGCCGTCCCATGGCTGCGCCTGGGAAACGTCGAATGGGGCTATTAGACCGATGAGCAGCGCGCCCGTCGCGGCCGCCGCCTTGATCGTTTTTGACATGTCCAATTCCTCCGCTCCTCTTCGTAATAACGCAGGCGAACGGAAATGCGTCTCAATCGGCCGCGCTTATTGTCCGCCGCGAATCTGTACATTGCGCGCGGCGCCTTCAGTTCAAGCCGCAGCAAGGCCTCCGACCAAAACCGATCCTAGATCGAAAATATGCTGATAGTGTTGCTATTTTGCCACAGGCTTTGCTGATCAATCACGTAATAGAATTTATGTAGTTAAAAATTATTGATAAGCAGTAATGGAACAACATTGGATGGATAATCGTTTTTTAGTTCGAACAATGCATCGCTGTCCTTCCAGGCGGTGGATATGGCGCGCGGCCTTTGTTCGGACACGCGCGGTTTTTATTGCCGGGATGGATGTGGGACGCTGCACAAACGCATGCGACCTCGACAAGGAGAAGCGTGGTGAAAAAATTGATGCCCCGAATTGTCGCCCTCGGCGTCGCGAGCCTGCTTGCTGCGACGGCGGGGCAGGCGGGGGAATGGGTGGGCAAGGCGTCCTATTACGCGCTCAAGGGCCGGACGGCGAGCGGCGCCCATATCGGCGCATTTACGGCGGCGCATCGGACGCTTCCTTTCGGCTCGAAGGTGCGCGTGACCAATCTGCGCAACAATCGCTCGGTCGTCGTCACGGTGAATGATCGCGGGCCGTTCACGCGCGGCCGGGTGATCGACGTCTCGGTCGCGGCCGCCGACAGTCTCGGCTTCAGATCCGCCGGCGTCGCCCCGGTCAAAGTCGAACCGGTGACCGACTAATACCGCCACCACAAGGCGCTGATCAGGCCGCGCTCGGCGGGCGAATTCACCCCGCCGATCGCGGCGATCGCGCCGATCTGCAGGGAGAGCGACGCGCTTACGTCATAGACCGCGCTGAGCTGAAATTTCTGCGCGGCGACGACGCCCGCGGGACCCCCTCTCGGCGCGAAGCCGGAGTAGCTTTGCGCAAGCAGGAGGATCGGGGGCAGGGGGCGCAGGCCGAGGGTGAAGTCGGCGCGGATTTCGTCGCCGTTCTGCCCGCGCGACCGATAGCCGAGCTGCGCATCGATGAAGCCGGCAAGGCCGAAGAGTTCGAACGGCCTGCCGACGAGAAGCCGCAGATCGCCTTGGACGGCGTCGCGCATGTCGAGGAACCGCCGCGCCGCCGGCGAGGCCGCGCGAACGCCCGCCTGCGCCGAGACGATATAGTCGCCCCAGGTAAAAAGCAGCGTTCGGGCGCCGAGCGCGCCCAGGCCCAGGCCTTCGTAGCTAGCGCCCGGCGGAGACTGCAGCGACAGCGGCAGGCCGGCCTTGGCTTCATCGATGAGCAAATTGAGACGGTCGTATGTCCCGGCGGCGCCGCTGAAATTCATATAGCCGCCTTCGGCGACGACAGTCAGCCAGTCGAGGACGCCGTACTCGACATAGACGCGGGTCTCGAACTTTCGATAGGAGGGCGTCTCGATCAGCCGCCCGTTCGCGTCATAGGCCTTGCGCGCGTCGGCGAAGGTCGTGGTGAGGATCGCCTGCCCCTCGCCCGGCGGCAACAGCCATGCGCCGGCGCAGGCCGGCCGCGCCGCGGCGGCCGTCACGCAAGACACGATCAACACCGCCGACGCACGCATGGCGCAACGCTAGGCAAAATGCCGCCCGCCGCCCGCGGTCGGCCTGCCTTGAAATGGTAAGCGTGATCTTTTCGGTTGGCAATCGAAGGCCGCGCTTACGCCCTCATATGCGCGTGAACGTCGCGGCCGCCATGGCGCCGCATGATGTCGATCGCCGCGCGCTCACGTTCGTCGTTCCAGGCGCGCGCCCACAGCAGCAGGCCGCCATGCTTCAATTGCGATTGCGCCCAATTGGCCTGACGGTCGCCGACGAGTTTCGAAATCAGCAGGCCCAGAACGCCCGCCGCGCCGCCGGTCAGAAGCCCAATGGCGATGGCGCTGGTAAGCGACAGGCCGTATGCGAACGCAAGACCCGCGCCGACAATCACGCCGACGTAGAACAGAACGCCGACGATCGACGCCTTGCCGATATTAAGCGACTCGCGGTCGATGTAGGGCGTGCGGGGAGCAGCGGCGCTGTCTTCGAGTTCGTTTGCGCTCACCTCCTTGTCGCCGAGCTTCTGGCGCACCTTGTCGGCTTCGGCGAGCAGGCTGATCTCCGAACGGTCGAAGCCGCCGATGAGAAGGTCGTCGATCGCCGACTGCAGTCTGTCGACGGCGTCGAACACGCCGACGACTTCGCGCAGATCATGCCGTTCCTCGGGGGTAGAAACTCTATTCGTTTCCATGTCCGTGCTCCTTGCGGCGCTTGGCCCGCGGTCCGCGCTCTTGATGTTTAAAGGGAGCGGCGCGGCCAGCCTTCAAGGGGCATGCAGAGGGGAAAATCGCGCCAAGGCGCGGCGGGGCCTAAGCCGCGTGGCGGTGCGACGCGCCGCCGAAAAATTCGAGATAGCGCGCGTCGATTTCGGCGACCGGCATCACCACGAAAACATCGGTCGTGTTGAATTTGCGATCGACGACGGCGCCCTCGCCGAAACGCGCGCCGACGCGCAGATAGCCCTTGATCAGCGGCGACAGCGCGTCGCGCGCCTTGCGCGGGTCGAAGGCGTCGCGCGCCAGCATCCGCATCGGCGTATGCAGCTCTTGCCGCGCGCTGACCCGCCACGCGTCTTCGGCCGGCGCATAATGCGCGAGAAAGCTCAGCGCCTGCGCATGGGCGAGCGGATTGGCGCCGTGCAGACTGGCGCAGCCGAACATCACGTCGATGTCATGCGCCCGCACATAGGCGAGGAGCCCCCGCCACAGCAGTTCGATCGTGCGCTTGCTGCGATAGGGCGCGAGCACGCAGGAGCGCCCAAGCTCCAGCGCGCGCTTGCCGGCGTGGCGCGCGAGCAGCGGCGCGACGTCATATTCGCTTTCCGAATAGAAGCCGCCGGCTTTCGCCGCCATGTCGTCGCGCATCAGCCGATAGGCGCCGACGATTTTCGGCCTGATCTTGCCGCGCTTTGTCTGCGCCGCGTGATCGATGACGATGAGATGATCGCAGAATTTGTCGAAATGGTCGGCGTCGCGACGGGTAAAGGCGGTGCGCGCGTCGGGGATGGCGCCGTATTCCTTGTAGAAGACCTCGTAGCGCAGGCGCTGCGCCTTGCGCACTTCCCGCTTGCCGCGCGCGAGCCGCACTTCGAGCGAACCCAAGCGGCCAAGCGTGTCGCAGATCGCTTTCTTCGTCGCTTTGGGCATTTTCGGGGCAGTCTGCGGAATATTGACGAGGGCGAAAATCGACTGACCGAAATCCGCGTTAACCGTCCACATGTGCGACTCGCTCCGCATCGATCCATCCGATTGAAGATCACGGAGAGGCGAAGCTTTTGTGACGCGACGGTTGCTCCAGGGCAGGGCGGAGCCGCGCAGCATAAGATTTCCCGCCGTCTTTCGATGGTGATTGGCGAGGGTGGTCCGGGACGCCTGGGGCCGTTACTCGGCCGAGAGCGTGAATTCAAGGTGGGGATAAATCTTGGCGGGCGCACGCCTTCCCCCTCAAAGGGGAGGGTGGAGGCGCGGAGCGTGACAAGGTTTAGCTCAACACAGTCCGCCCCTCGTCCTTGGAGACGCGGCCTTCGGCCGTTCCTCTGGATGAGTGGCCTTAGTTTGCGCGTTTGAAACGCAAAACCTTGAAGCTGCAAAAAGCAGTCCTCATCCTGAGGCGCGCCTGCAAGGCGCGTTTCGAAGGACGGGGACGGCGATGCTTATGTTTCTCACTCCCGCTTCAGCGTTTTCATCTCCTCGACGATTTCCATCGTCTCGACCGAAACGCGCGTCACGCGCATGAGAAGATCGACGACCTTTTCCTTGTAATTCTTGAACCGATAGGTGTTGAACTTCTCCCGAATTGTCGGGTCCTTCGGCGTCTTTTCCTTGTACTGGTCGAGAATCCATTCGAGGCCGGAGCGATTGCCGAGCCTGTACTCCCACGCGCTTGCCGGGACGCCGGCAAGCTGCGTCTCGCTGTCGAGCACGATGATGCCGTGTCCCTTGTCGGCTTTCAAAATGGTCTTGGGCGAAACGCTGGCGCGCGCCGCCTTTTCGTCTTTCGCATCGGCGCGCGTCAGCGGCCAGGGTTCGACGCTCTCATAGCCGATATGCAGCGCCATCAGCCTTTCGCCCCAATCCGCCCAGCGCCAGAAATCCTTGTAAAAGGGAATGCGTGGAAACTCGCGTTTGAGGTTCAACTCATATTTCACGCGATAGACCGGATCGTGCAGTACGGCATAGACGTAATGAAAAATTGCGTCCTTGGTGATCGCGCGCGAACCCTCTCCCTTTGGGAGAGGGTCGGTCCGAAGGACCGGGGTGAGGGGTTTCCCGGCTTTGGCTTTTGGCGCGGCCTTTTGTGCGCGGCTCTTGCCCGCAGCGGGTAACCCCTCACCCGGCTGCTCCGCAGCCACCCTCTCCCTCTGGGAGAGGGTTGTCGCCGCACTTTCGTAATGCGCGCGGAACTGGTCGAGCGCCCAGTCGGTGATGTTGTCCAACCTGGATCCATTGGAGCCAAAGCTCCATCGAGGAACGCAAACCGATCCGGAAGCAGCGCCAACGTAATGTAAATCAGGCAAGTCCTTTACGGAACAAGTTAACCATGGCTTCTGTGAAGCAGGGCCGCTGAAAATTATGCTATAGTTCTCAACGACCCGCTCAACAGGAAAAATTTGATCCTGCCGATAAAGTCGATGAGTGATAATCCGGTCATAGTACGTGAATGAAGAGCAAAATGGACGATAAGCAGCTTTTCTTATTCGGGCGTCATTGAACGTCAATTGCTTATCACGGCGCAAATAAGCTTCTAATCCCGCATTCGCCGGATGAACTCTGATTTTGCTGTACAATTTCGGCATTTATGGCATCATTTTCAGAAGGTTAGGCTCGTTTGAGCGAGGCGGCGATGACGAACCCGGCGGGTGAATCGGCTAGCGAG
>VGDY01000095.1 GCA_016869555.1 Alphaproteobacteria bacterium
GGCTCGGCGGCGGAGGCGGCGGCGGCGGCGGCGCCTCGCAGAACGGCGCCAATTCCGGCGCGGGCGGCGCGGGCGGCGCCGGCTACGCCGTGATCTTCGAATTCTTCTGATTGAGGGCGCCGCTGCGCGCCTCACCGACGAAGAACCATCGGCGCTTTTCGACTCGCCTGCGAGCCGAAAGGAACGGTGCGACGCCAACGCGCGAGCTTTACGAGCGCGCTTATCAGCAAACCCATTCGACGGAACTGGAAGGAGTCGGCCCATGGCCTTCGCCGTGAAGAATCACGTCCTGCATCTAGACGACAAGCCGGTCGCGCAAAAGCCGACGCCTAACGTCGGCGGCGTTCTGAAGCCCTCGCTGCTGATCATGCATTACACCGCCTCTCAGTCGGCGAAAGGCGCGATTTCCTGGCTGTGCAATCCGAACGCAAAAGCCTCCGCGCATCTCGTGATCGATCTCGACGGAACGGCGACTCAGCTTGCGCCGTTCAATCGCGTCGCATGGCATGCCGGCAAAAGCATTTGGAAGCGGCGCTCGAACTGCAACTCATTTTCGATCGGCATTGAGCTCGCCAACCCGGGACCGTTGACGAAGCTCGCCAATGGCAAATTCGCCGACGCCAACGGAAGAAGCGTGCCGGCGAGTCAGGTGGCGATGCTCGCGCACAAATTGGACAGAGGCGCGCAGAAGCCCTGGATGATCTATCCCGCCGCTCAGATTTCGGCCGCCGTGGATATCGCGAAAGCGCTCTGCCAGACCTACGGCATCGCCGAAATCGCCGGTCACGACGACATCGCGCCGACGCGCAAGCGCGATCCCGGCCCCGCCTTCGCCATGGACGCCTTCGTCTCGCGCGTGCTCGGCCGCAAGTGAATCCGCGCCGGCGGCTTCCGGCATCACGAAAGGAAACTCAGCATGCAGGGTTATCGCACTTACATCGCGGCGGGACTCGTAGCCGTTTTCGGCGCGTTCGCCGCCACCGACTGGATCGCCTTCCTCGACGATCCGAAAGCGGGCGCCGTCGCCGTCGGATCGGCGGCGCTGATGGCGATCATGCGCAGCATCACCTCGACGCCGCCTGGAACGGCCTGACATGTCGAAGCTGATCGCGTTCAGCGTCGTCATCGTCGCCGGCGCTGTCGTCTATGCGCTGGGGCGCGCAATGCTCGCGCGCCTCGTCGGCGGCGGCGGGGACAGGGAAAAAGCGCGCCGCGTCGAAGCGGATCTCGACGCGGCGATGCGGCAGGCGGAAATCATGGTTGAGCGCAGGAGCGTGGAAAATGTTTCGCAAGATCTCGATCATGGTCGCTTTTAGCATCGCTCTTGCCGCGTGCCGGTCGACGGGCGGCGGCTGTCCGCCGCTCGTCGCCTATTCGCTTGAAGAGCAGAAAATCGCGGCAAAGCAGTTGCGCGCCTTGCCCAAGAATACGCCTCTCGCCGCCATGATCGTCGATTACAAGAAAACGCGAGACGCCTGCCGCGCCTCGGGAAGCTGAGCGCGGCGGGATCGCGACTATTCATTGCGCGTTCATGGCTTTCGGCCGAATATGCGGCGGGGAGAGGCGCATGCCGGCCGCCGGATGTATTGCAAGACAGGCGTTCGCCGTCGCCGCCCTCGCGGCGACGGCCGCCTCGGCATGCTCCGCTCGCGCCGAAGGGCCGCCCGCGCATATGCAATGTTTCACCATGGCGCAGGCGCGCGGCAAAATCGAAGCGCATAAGCTCGCCGATCCGTTCCGCAGCATGCGGGAGGCGGCCCTGCGGCTGCAAGGCGAACCGCTCGGCGCGAGGCTGTGTCAGGTGGACGAAGGACTTATCTATGAGATCAGCCTGCTGCGCCGCGACGGCCATATCGTCAAAATCCATGTCGACGCGTTCAGCGGCCGGGCTCATTCCGGCGCTCTAGGCGACTGAGCGTCAATCATGCTGGGAGGACGCATTGCGGCTGCTCGTCGTTGAAGACGACAAGGATTTGAACCGCCAGATCGTTCGCGCGCTCGAACAATCGGGCTATGCGGTGGACCGCGCCTTCGACGGCGAGGAAGGCTGGCATCTCGGCGAAACCGAGCCCTACGACGCCGTCGTTCTCGACATTGGCCTGCCAAAGAAGGACGGTGTGACCATTCTCGAAGAATGGCGCGCGGCCGGTCGCGACATGCCGGTGCTGATCCTGACCGCCCGCGACCGCTGGAGCGACAAGGTGCAAGGCTTCGACGCCGGCGCCGACGATTACGTCGCCAAGCCTTTCCACATGGAGGAAGTGCTGGCGCGCATCCGCGCCCTGCTGCGCCGCGCCACCGGCCATGCGACCAATGAGATCGTCTGCGGCGCGGTCCGACTCGACACCAAGGCCGGCCGCGTCGTCGTCGATGGCGCGCCGGTGAAGCTCACTTCACATGAATACCGGCTGCTCGCCTATCTGATGCACCACAGCGGACGCGTGGTGTCGCGCAGCGAGATCATCGAGCATTTATACGATCAGGATTTCGATCGCGACTCGAACACGATCGAAGTCTTCGTCGGCAGGCTGCGCAAGAAGCTTGGCGTCGACCTGATCCAGACCGTGCGTGGACTGGGCTATATGGCGACCGCGCCGGCGACGGACGCCGGCGACACGCGTTAGGCGCATGCGCGGTTTGGCGATCGGCTCTTTTCGCTCTATCGCCGCGCGTCTCTTTCTGACGGCGGCGGCGATGAGCCTCGTCGTCCTGCTCGTCGCCAGCATTCTTCTCACCGCCTACTACCGAAGCGAGGCCGAGGAAGTTTTCGAGCGGCGCCTCGACGTCTATCTGCGCGCCATCGTCGCCGACGTCTCCGAATCCGGCCAGGAGGGACGAACCGGTCCCGGCCAGCTCGGCGATCCCCAATTCGAATTGCCGGGTTCGGGCTGGTATTGGCAGATCACGCGGCTCGACGACAAATCGCATGAAATAAAAGCCTCACGGTCGCTCTTCGCCAGCACGCTGCCGAAACTCTCGGACCTTGGCGTCGCCGCGGAAATCGGCGGATTTCGTCGCGGCTACGCGCAAGGCCCCGACGGGCGCCGCCTGCGCATCGTCGAGCGCATCATCGATGTCGGCGACGTCGGCATCTATCTCGTGCAGGTCGCCGGCAGCGGCGAAGAGATGGAAGAGCAGATCGCGCGATTTCGCTTTGCGCTGATCGTCGCCTTCGCCGCGCTCGCCATCGCCCTCGCCATCGGCGCCGCCTTTCAAGTCCGCTTCGGCCTGCGTCCCCTGCGGCAATTGCAGCGCGAACTTGCATCGATCCGCCGCGGCGAGTGGGATCGGATCATGGGCAAATATCCGAGCGAAGTCGCGCCGCTCGCTGACGAACTCAATCTGCTGATCAGCGCCAATCGCGACATTCTCGAGCGCGCGCGCACTCAGGTCGGCAATCTCGCTCACGCGCTAAAGACGCCGCTCTCGGTGATCGTCAACGAGGCCGACGCTGCGCCGGGCCAGCTCGCGCAGAAGGTTCAAGAGCAGGCGCGGATCATGCGCGACCAGATTTCCTTCTATCTTGATCGCGCTCGCGCCGCCGCGCGTGGGGGCGCGCTTGGCGCGGCGACGCCGGTTGCGCCGTCGATCGAGGCGTTGCTGCGCGCCTTCGGCAAAATCTATGGCGACAAGGGCGTGATCTTTTCAGGCGGCGCCGATCCGCTTGTGCGCTTTCTTGGCGAGCGACAGGACCTTGAAGAAATGATCGGCAATCTGCTCGACAACGCCGGCAAATGGGCAAAGAGCAGCGTAACGATCGAGGTTTCAGTCGACGGCCAAGCGTCGCGGCCGGCTCTGCGCATCACGATCGACGACGACGGGCCGGGACTCGCGCAACACCTTCGCGCGGCGGCGACGCAGCGCGGCCGGCGACTCGACGAAACCAAGCCCGGATCAGGTCTCGGCCTGTCAATCGTCGTCGATCTCGCCGCCGCCTATGGCGGCTCGCTACGCCTCGACGACAGTCCGGGCGGCGGGTTGCGCGCCGAGCTTATGCTGCCGGGATTTTGACGCGCGCAAAGCGCATGAGGGAGCGATCACAAGCAGGCCGATCGCGCCGCGCTCATTCCTCTTCGAGATCGAAATCGAGAATGGCGATCTGCAGCGTGAAGCTCGAGAGCTTGGGATCGTCGGCCGAGATGACGCCGAGAAATTCGCCAGCGGCGTTGAGTTCGACGGAATCGGTCTTGCGCCCGCGCGCCGCGATCGACAGGCGATCATTCTCGAACAGCTTGCGCAAATAGGATTGCAGCGCTTCGCGTCCGACGGGGATTTTCATCTCGAAAGCGAAGGAGCGATCGCCGTCTTCGTCGTCGACACAGATCGAAGCGATCTTGCGTTCGCCGAGATGCACCGCCGCATCATCGGGATTTTTCGGGTCGGCAGCGACGCGTATGCCGTCATTGCCGAGCGAACGGCGCAGGAACGACTGCAGCTTCTGCAACTCGGCTTTTTCCAAACGTCCGCCCTCGTTCGTTAGGTGACTTCATTCCTCTGCCATGAGCCTTGCCGCCGGGCAAGAGCGCACGAAAAACCCGACAGCGAAGCCGTCGGGTTTTAAGCAAACCGTACTGGGTTTTATTCGCCGGCGGCCTTAAGCCGCTTGTTGCAGTCGCTCCAATATTTCGGCCAGGTCATTTTCGAACCGGCCTTTTTGAGCTCGGCTTTTTTCGTCTTCCATTCGGCGGCGCATTTTTTTTGCCGTTCGCGCATTGCGGTCTTCGCGTCCGCAGCGGGTTTGGCCGCCTCAGTCGCAGGCGCCTGGGGAGGCTTCGCCTGCGTCACTGGCGGCGCCTCGACGGGCTTGGCCGCGGGCGGCGCTTCGGCGGCGGCCGGCGGCGGCGGCTCGGGCTTCGCTTCGGCGGGCTTGGCTTCAGCCGGTTGCTCTTCGGCGGGCTTGGCCTGTTCGGCCAGCCGCGCGCGACAGGCCTTCAAAAAATCCTGCCAGCTTTGCCCGGCGAGCTCATTGGCGGCCTTAGCCGCCTGATATTGCGATCCGCATTCCTTCAACACATTTGCCTGAGCATAGGCCGCCTCCGAACCGGCGACCACGCCGACGGCGAGGGCGAAAACGCCGGCCGCGGCGTGAGAAACAGCGATCCCCATATAAATCTCCATTGATGGACGGCGCGATCAGAGCCGCAGTGATTGCGAGGGCGCATGAAGCAGGACGCGCGCCATCTGCGTCCGCCGGGGCGACGATAGTCCCAACTTGGTTGTGAACGCAATCCGAACGGGCGATAAAGCCGCGGCGCGGCGCGCTCCGTCCGCCTTATCGAGGATGCAGTATTGGCGAGCGTCCGGGAACAACCGGCAAGCTGGCGCGATCTCGAGGTCGTGTCCCATGCCGACGGCGTGAAGCGCTGCCCATGGCCGGGCGTCGATCCGCTCTATCTCGACTACCACGACAATGAATGGGGGCGGCCCGAGCGCGACGGGCGGGCGCTGTTCGAAAAGCTGACGCTCGACGGGTTTCAGGCCGGCCTGTCCTGGATCACGATTCTGCGCAAACGCGAGGCTTTTCGCGCCGCCTTCGCCGGGTTCGAACCGGAAAAGGTGGCGCATTTCGATCAAAGGAGGATCGCCGCGCTGATGCGAAATGACGCAATCGTGCGCAATCGCGCAAAAATCGAAGGCGCCGTGCTGTCGGCGCAGGCGTGGCTCGAAATCGAGGCGACGACCGGCTTCTCGAATTATCTGTGGGATTTCGTCGACGGCAGGCCGATCGTCAACCGTTGGACGCGGATGAGCGAGGTTCCGACGCAGACGCCTCTGTCCGAACGCCTGTCCAAGGACCTCAAGGCGCGCGGCTTCAAATTCTGCGGGCCGACGATCGTCTACGCCTTCATGCAGGCGGTCGGCATGGTGGACGATCATCTGGTGGGGTGCCATTGCAAGGAGGACAAGAGCAGCTTGGGGAAAACGCCCTGATTTTGCTTGCTGTTCATTTTTTGTTCTTTGCTTGCCGCCTCGTTCCTGTTATCGTTTGCGCCTTGTCTCTCGATTAAAGAATTCGATGTCGACTCTACATCTCGTCCCGCCGGATATCGCGAGTCTTTATGAGATTCACGAATGGAGGAACGCGGCGGGCGTGCTTCAAACGGCGCACCCCAGCGAATGGGAGGAGATCATGCTGGCCTTGCGCAGCTTTCGGCTCAAGGCTTCGGAAATTATGGCGCCAGGAAAGAACAAGTCGGAATTGGCCAAGGGACTGGACTCGCTCTTGCTGAAATACGGGTGGAGGGAAAAGCAGTTCCAAACATCAATCAAGGTCGACGATACGATAAGGGAAAGCCCGACTCACAAGGTGGATTGTTACAAGAATCGCGTCGCCTTGGAGGTCGAATGGAACAACAAGGATCCTTTTTTCGATCGCGACTTGAATAATTTCAGACTCCTCTTCGATCTTCGCGTGATCGATGTCGGACTGATCATAACGAGGTGTTCCGATCTCCAAACGATTTTCAATCGGCTGGGAAAAGGCAAGAGTTACGGCAATTCCACCACTCATATGCAAAAACTGCTTCCGCGCATCGAGGGCGGGGGCGGCGGCGGTTGTCCAATTCTCATTTTCGGGATCAGCTCCAAGCTTTACTTGGAGGATATTGAACCTTCCACTGTTTTGCAGGCAGACGCGATGATCGACGGGGGCGACGATGAACAGTCCAAATGACGGTCTGCTGGCGCAGGTCGGAAACAGGCGATTTCCCACGATTCTGGCCGATCCTCCCTGGCGCTTCGCCAATCGGACCGGCAAAATGGCTCCCGAACATCGAAGGCTGTCGCGTTACGGCACGATGGACATCGAGGCGATCCGCTCCCTGCCGGTGTCCCACATCACGACGGAGACCGCGCATCTTTACCTCTGGGTTCCGAACGCGCTTCTACCCTGGGGTCTCGAGGTCATGTCCGCTTGGGGGTTCACTTACAAGTCGAACCTCGTTTGGCACAAGGTGCGCAAAGACGGCGGCTCGGATGGACGCGGCGTCGGCTTTTATTTTCGCAATGTGACCGAAATGATCCTATTCGGCGTAAAGGGAAAAAACGCGCGCACTCTCGCCGCCGGCCGGCGACAGGTGAACCTGTTGGCGACACGAAAACGCGAGCATTCCAGGAAGCCAGATGAGCAATACGCGCTGATAGAAGCCTGCTCGAAGGGGCCTTATCTCGAACTTTTCGCGCGCGGAAAAAGAGACGGGTGGGTTTCATGGGGGAACGAAGCTGAAGACAACTACTATCCGAACTGGGACACTTATGCGCATCATTCGCGCGCAGACAATAATCGCTCGACGATTGTCGCTGCGGAATAGAACCCTCAAGAACGAGCCCCGCGCCAACGCTAAAACCTGAGTGAAAGAACCGCGTAAAACTTCGCTCCGAGCCCGCGCCTGGCAGCGCATGTTGTCGGGGCGCCGGCTCGATCTGCTCGACCCGTCGCCGCTCGACGTCGAGATCGAGGATATCGCCCATGGGCTCGCGCGCGTCGCGCGCTGGAACGGCCAGACCGTCGGCCCGCATATATTCTCCGTCGCGCAACACAGCATGCTCGTCGAAAGGATCGCGCGCATGCTCGATCCCTCGCTCGCCCGAACCGAGCGGCTTTACATGCTGCTGCACGACGCGCCGGAATATGTGATCGGCGACATGATCTCGCCGTTCAAGGCGGTGATCGGCGACGCCTACAAGGCGGTGGAGGATCGCATCCTCGGCGCCATTCTTTTGCGCTTCTCTCTGCCGCCGGCGCCGGCGCCGGCGCTGCGGCGCCTGTGCAAGGAGGCCGACCGGGCCGCGGCTTTTTTCGAGGCGGTGACGCTCGCGGGCTTTACACGGCGCGAAGCCGAGCGCATCTTCGGCCGCCCGGCGATCACGCCGCAGCCCTTCATGGACGAACTCGCTCCGGCGCCCATCGAGGAGACGGAAGCGCGTTTTCTCTCTCGATTCCGGGCGGTCGACGAAAGTTGAAGACAAACGCCGGGGAGTGAGATGCTGGATGGGCGGCTATACGTCTGTTCGCTGACCAAGGTCGTCGACACCGTCCGCGAAAGCGGCGCGCGCTCGCTCGTCACCATTCTCACGGCCGGGGCGTCGCTTGTTCGACCTTGCGAAATCGCGCCAGAGCGCCATTTGCGGATCGCAGTCTCCGATATCGACGCGCCGCGGGAGGGTCACATCCTCCCCGGCGAGGAACATATCGATCGGCTGTTGGCATTTCTTGAAGAATGGGACCGCTCCGCGCCGCTCGTCATTCACTGTTACGCCGGGGTGAGCCGCTCCCCCGCGGCGGCCTTCGTCGCGGCCTGCGCCTTGGCGCCCCATCGCAACGAATTGGAGATCGCGCGCGAACTGCGCCGCGTCTCGCCGACCGCGACCCCGAACAGGCGGCTGGTCGCGATCGCCGACGACAGGCTCGCCCGAGGCGGGCGAATGTCGGCCGCCATCGCCGCGATCGGACGCGGGACGGACTGCTATGAGGGAACGCCTTTCGCCCTCGAATTCGCCGACGCTTAGCCGGGCCGTAAAAGACCTTGCGCCGGTTTCCCCACCTGTCGAAATCGGCCTGACCGCCGCGATCGTCGCCATTCGAGACGACGAGCCGCTCATTCTGACGACGCGCGCCGACGCGCCGTCCGACGTCGCCGCCCTTCCCTCCGGCCCCTTCGATCCGATCCGGCACCGCACCTTCGAAATCGGCCTGCGCGCGTGGGTCGCCGAACAGACCGGCGCGCCGCTCGGCTATGTCGAGCAGCTTTATACGTTTGGCGACCGCGGACGGCACGCCCGGGCCGGCGACCGCGACCCGCATGTCGTTTCGGTCGGCTATCTGGCGTTGACCCGCATCGGCCAGGACGCCGATCGACGCGGCGCGGTCTGGCGCAGTTGGCACGATTTCTTCCCCTGGGAAGACTGGCGAAAAGGGCCGCCGGCGATCATCGAGGAAACGGTCGCGCCCGGACTGGAGAACTGGGTCGCCGAGTCGCCTGACGCAACGTCTTCCTCCGGCCTCTCCCGCAGAATGCGCGTCAATCTCCTCTTCGGCGCCAGGGGCCGGGCGTTCAGCGAAGAAAATGTTCTCGAGCGATACGAACTTCTCTACGAGGCCGGCCTGCTCGAAGAGGCGCTGCGCGACGGCCGCGAATCGGCGAGGAAAAAAGCGCCGCTCGCGCCGCTCGGGACGCCAATGCGCCATGATCATCGCCGCATTCTCGCCACAGCCATGGGCAGATTGCGCGCCAAGATGAAATATCGGCCTGTGATTTTCGAGTTGATGGCGCCGGAGTTCACCCTGACCGAGCTGCAACGGACAGTAGAAGCCATCGCGGGGCGTCATCTCCATAAGCAAAACTTCCGCCGTCTGGTCGAAACAACCGCCATTGTCGAACCGACGGGCGAGATGTCCTTAAAAACAGGCGGCCGCCCTGCCGCTCTATTTCATTTTCGCCGCAATGTTCTGCAAGAACGGCCGGCGCCAGGGCTTCGCGTCGGCATAAGGAGCTGATTTCGCTCCTTAAGGCGTTGTTCACCGCGAGAGGGTGAATGTTTGCTGAAGCGAAAGCCGCCAATGCGTAGAGTAAGAGGTGCGTCTTGGGCTATTTGTCGCCGCCTCCGATGCCGGCGCCGGTTGTCGTCTATAAGGACGTCGGCGGTCTCGTCAGCGATTATGAGGCGATAACCGAACGCTATCGCCGCGAGAATCGCGAAGTCCGCCTGCATGAATGCCGGTCAGCCTGCACGCTGGCGCTCAGCCTGCCGAATGTCTGCGTCTATCCGGACGCGAAGGTCAAATTCCACCAGGCGTATAACGCCATCAACCGAGAGACCGACCTTGGGGTCTCGTCTCGGCTGTTCGCCTCCTACCCCGCCGCCGTTCAGGCCCGTCTTGGCAATTTGACCCGGGAATATCGGGTGTTGACGGGGACTGAGCTGATCGCGCTCGGCATGCGCAACTGCGAAGGCGGCGCGACCATGGTCGCCGGCCGCAAACAGCGCGCGCCTTCAACCAGCGTCGCCGCCGCCCGGTCCGACGCGCCATCCGGCGCGAGCCTCGCCTCGTTCGGCGACATCGCGCATAAGGTGCAGTCCGCGGTCGCCACCGCCCTTGCCGGAAGCGGCGGCGATCAGACCGCGTCGATTCGCGTCGCCGTCGCCGACCGGCAGCCGATCGCCGGCGTCCAGGGCGAGAACGAGGCGGCGAACCGGCTTCCCGACTCTCCGCCGCTGCCGCCGCGCCGGCCGCCGTCAGAAGCGTTTGCGGCGCTGGATCCGTCGCCTTTGTCGCCGGCCTATCTGCAGCTCATCAGCGGGGCGCAGCCGATCCTGGGGCCGCAGTTGGAGCGCACGGTGGCGACGAACTGAGCGCCGGCGAAGCTCGAGCAATTTTTCGCCATGATGTTCCCCTAGCGTCGGAATCGGTGGGGAATCAGGGCGGTAACGACCGTCCACGGGGCAACGCACGCTAACTGCGTATTCTGCAAATGATTTTTCGCCGTCCTCGCGCCGTCCGGCGCAGCGAACTCCCTTTTGGCCAGACGGTCTAAAGGATAGTCAGTTTTTCGGGGCGACGTCGGTCAAGGCGCGCTTCAAGCGAGACGAGGAAGCGACCCATTGACGACGCCTCGCTCCAGCGCGCGCCTGAATTTCGTTCCGCTGTCGAAAGCGCTCGGTCTCGTCGTCCTTTGCCTGACGACGTTCGCGCCGAAAATGACGGAGACCGCCGTCGCCAACGGCGACACACGAACGATCTATCTTTACCACTCCCATACGCATGAATCGATTTCGGCGACTTATCTGGTCAACGGGCAGTACGACAGCAATGTCCTGCAGCAACTGAACTGGTTCCTGCGCGATTGGCGCCGCGACGAGCAGACCAATATGGACCCGCGCCTGTTCGACGTCGTGTGGGAGGCCTATCGCAACGCCGGCGCCGGCGATCAGGTCGTGCATGTCGTCTCCGCCTATCGCTCTCCCGAAACCAACGCCATGCTGCGCGCCCGTTCGCGCGCCGTCGCGAAATATTCCCAGCACATGCTGGGCAAGGCGATGGACACCACCATGCCGGGCATGCCGATGTCGCAAGTCCGCGAGATCGGGATGCGCATGCAGCGCGGCGGCGTCGGTTATTATCCGACAGCGGGCACGCCTTTCGTCCATCTCGACGTCGGCAATGTGCGCCACTGGCCGCGCATGAACTACGACGAGCTGGCGCGACTTTTCCCGGATGGGAAGACCGTGCATTTGCCGACCAACAACCAGCCGCTCGCGCGCTATGAAGAAGCGCGAGCGGAGATCGAGGCCCGCGGCGACGGCGCCTATGTTTCGGCGCCGCGACGCACGTTCGGCGGGTTCTTCGCGATGCTGTTTGGCGGCGGCGCGAGCGGCGGCGAAGAAGACGATTCGGACGTTACGGCGCCGGCGCCAAACACCCGCAAACAATGGGCGGCGCTTGCGCCGCGCGCCGCTCGCGGGACGAGCGGGGGCGAAGCCGAAGAAGAAGGCGCCGCTTCCGGCAGAGCCGGCGCCAATCGTTATCGGACGCCGGAAGTCGCGCGCGCCGAGGCCGATCTGCCGCGGGGCGAAACCACTCTCTCGGCGCCTGGCGCGGAGCCGCCTGAGCAGGCGACGTCCCCTGCGGCGACGCTTGGCGCTCGGGCGACGCTTGGCGCTCGGGCGCCGCTGCCGCCGCAGCGTCCGGCTTCGCTTGTGGCGTTCTCGGACAAAGAGATGGCCTATGACAGGTCCGCCGCTTTTTCTGCCGTGGACCGCTCACGCGAACTGCAAAGCTCGGTCGAATATCAGCAAGGCGACGGCTCCAACGAACCGCTCGCTGACGATGCGCCGCCGCGGCGGCGCCGGAAGGCGGCGGCGCCCATGCCCCCGAATCGGCCGGGGACCTTCGACGCAAAGGCGACCAGCGCGATTGCGCGACTCGTCGACTCGCCTAAGACCGAAGCAAGAAAGTCGAATTCGAAGGCCCGGCGGGACTCGCTCGCCTATGCGCCCGAACCAAGGGATCCGGCCGACCGCGGCGCCGAAGAGCGCGCGCCAAGCGAAGTCGCCGAGCAACCGGCGAAAGCCTCGCTTGTGGCGCCGACTGGCCTGCGGTCCGCCGCCCGAGCGCGCAGCCGTAGCGATTCCGGCCGGAACGCGATAGCCGGAGAAAGCGTGAAAACCCGATAGCCGCTCTCTTGTGATCTGGAACGCACGGCCTCGCCGCGCGAACCAATGTTTCAACTGTATAAAACGGCCCTGCGCTTACGGCAGTAGAGCAACAGCTTGTATCGCCGCAAGCCCTATAAGGATTGCCGCGCGCGCCGCAAAGTAGAGCGTCCCGGCAATAGCGATAATTTTGACAAAGCCATAAGCGTCAGGGTCAAACATGGCTTGATATCCATCTTGCAAGTCTGATCCTCTCGAGGAGAATCAGCGCTCAGACAGGGTAACCCATACTTGCAAGGATTGTTCCTCTTGCCGCGCCCAAGCAGGACGGCGGTTTGGAACGGCCGTTTCGGCCGGCTGGCGCAAGAATCGTCGAAACGATCGATTCTTAAGAAAGGCGCTCAGGCGAAGGCGGGATCGAGCGCCTTGGCGGCTTCGATCAGCGCCCGAACCGACGCGACCGATTTTTCGAACATCGCCCGCTCGGTTTCGTCGAGCTTTATCTCCATCACCCGCTCGACGCCATTCGCGCCAATGACGACGGGAACGCCGACGTAGAGTCCGTTCACCCCATATTGGCCTTCAAGATAGGCGGCGCAGGGCATCACCCGGCGCTTATCTTTAAGGTAGCTCTCGGCCATGGCGATCGCCGCGGTCGCCGGCGCAAAATAGGCGGAGCCGGTCTTGAGCAGACCGACGATCTCGCCGCCGCCTTTGCGCGTCCGTTCGACGATCGCCTCAATGCGCGCCTGCGTGGTCCATCCCATCGCGACGATGTCCGGCAAGGGCACGCCGGCGACGCTCGAATAGCGCACCGAGGGCGCCATGTCGTCGCCATGGCCGCCCAAAACGAAGGCGCTCACGTCTTCGACCGAAACATCGAGCTCCTCGGCCAAAAAATAGCGGAAACGCGACGAGTCGAGCATGCCCGCCATGCCGACGATGCGATGCGTCGGCAGGCCCGACGCCTTCTGCAGCGCCCAGACCATGACGTCGAGCGGATTGGTGATGCAGATGACGAAGGCGTTCGGCGCATATTGCCTGATCCCCGCCCCCACTTTGGCGATGACGCCGAGATTGATCGACAGGAGATCGTCGCGGCTCATGCCGGGCTGCCGCGGCACGCCCGCCGTGACGATGACGACGTCCGCCGCCTCGATCGCCGAATAGTCGGAGGCCCCGGAAAGCTTGGCGTCAAAGCCAGCGACGGGCGACGATTGGGCGATGTCCAGCGCCTTGCCCTGCGGCACGCCGTCCACGATATCGAAAAGAACGATGTCGCCCAATTCCTTGAGGCCGGCGAGATGGGCGAGCGCGCCGCCGATATTGCCGGCGCCGATCAAAGCGATTTTTCTTCGCGACATCGTCAAACTCGTTCTTTGCTTCTCAAGAACTGCTAGCGCGCTTTTGCGGCTGTGGGAAGACGTGTCGAGGCTTTGAAGCGCGTGAGCGGCCCCTGACGGCGCGAAAGATCCGCGGGCGGCGCAGAAGCGTCCCCACGCCTGCGCCGCAGGCTGGACCGGCCCGGCGGGTCGCGTAGGCCGATCCGCGACACAGTCTCACGGTCAATCGGCGGCCAGCCGGCGGCGCTCGGCCTGAAGCCGATACGGCCCTGTGCGCGCCGAGCGCGGAAAAACCCGACCGGCCAGCGCGTGGCGCTGGACAGGCGCGAGCGGTTTTGTTATTCGCACCGCTCCTTCCGACGAGCGTCGCGCGCTGGACGGACGGGCGCATAGCTCAGTTGGTAGAGCAGCTGACTCTTAATCAGCGGGTCCAAGGTTCGAGCCCTTGTGCGCCCACCACTAAATCAAAGACTTACGTGATTTTTGGTCCCGTCGAAAAAAGTTATAAACAGTTATAAACAAAACGGCCGGCCTTCACGGTCAAGTTCACGCCCTGTCGGCTGCCGGCGCAAATGCTCCTTTCCCCTTCTGACCACCTGTGTCACAAGCCCTCACGGCGTCGAGTGACGAGCGCAAGGCTGACTTCCTGGTCTGCGCTTGGCAAAGGCCCATCTGATTGACCACGGCACCGTTCCACGACCGGCGTATTTCCGAGGGGCTCGGCCTTGTCAAAAGTGCCAAACTGGGAAATCCTCGCATCCGGTGCTGATTCCGCTTGATGGCGCCCCCTAAAACGAGATGAAGGCGCCCACCCGTTACGGAATGATGGCGCCCCCCGATTCCGAGATGATCCCGCCCCCCTGCGACGGAATGATCCCGCCCGGGTGATTTCGTGCAGTGGCTCACCGCCGCCGTTGGCCTGATCAAGTCGCTCAGAGCTGGTCCCGGTTGTTTGAACAGCGCCCCGTGGAAGTTAAGTGGATTCCTGCCGGGTTATTCTGAATGCGGGGCCTTGCGATTTTGATGCGGCGTCGGGAGGGCGAAGCCCGACCAGAGCTGCA
>VGDY01000096.1 GCA_016869555.1 Alphaproteobacteria bacterium
AAAAATCCGGTCTGCCGGTCTATCGTTCGGAAGTTGGACATCCACAGTCGCTCGTGGTCCGGTGGGAATCAACGAGCCGATTCTAAACCGAACCATCGCGCCGTGTTTAAGTCCGACAAGCTGCTAGGGGGTCGTCCCGTGACAGCGTTATTGGGAGGCGTGGCGATTGGAAGTCGTCCCGATCTTTGAGCCGGCCTGGAGGTGAAATCATGCGAAATGCGAAACTGAGCGCGTTTGCTCTCGTCCTGAGCATTGGCCTCGGCGCGGCCGGCGCACTGGCGAAGGAAAGGCGGATTGACGCGGCGAAGAACCTCACAGTCGAAATGGTCGGACCCGCCACGCGCCACTCAAACAGGCCTCGCCGCGTACGGCCTGTGCAAGTGTCGTTGATGCCGGTCGGCTCTTCCACGATCGCGATCGGGACGCCTCTTCGATTCAAGATGGTCTCGCTCGCCAATGGTTTCGGAAATCTTTACGTGCTGAGCGCGTCCGGCCGCACGCAGTTGTGGCTCGAGAACGTCCCTCTGCGCGCGGGCCAACCGTTGCGGTATCCGCGCTCGGGCCAGATCGTGCGCGCCGCCGCGCCTGTGGGCGACGAGACCGTCATCTTCGTCGCGTCGCGCAATCCTATCGATGGTTTCGCCTCACGCGGCGCGACGACGACGCCGTTTGACCTTCAACTCACACACGAAGCGCTGCGAACGGCCATTCAGCAAAAGTTCGGCTCTATGCCGCGTGAAAACTGGGCGTTCGCCGAAATCAAGATTCGCGTTCACGACTGATCGTCATTGTCCAACCGTTCCGGCGCGCCGCGTCGAGCAACATATGAGGAGAGACTTCCATGTGCATCAAGAAATTCATGCTGATCGGCGTCTTGGCGCTGCTCACGGGGCCGGTCCTCGCCGATCAGCCGAAGCAGCAAGCGCAAACGCGTGACCTCACCGTCGAACAATCGACCGCCGCGCAGGCGGGGACGCCGCGTCCGGGATCGTTGCAAGTTTCGGTTACGGCCGACCGGCCCGACGCCACCTATGCGATCGGCGAGACGGTCCGCCTCACCATCACCTCGAACGAGGACGCCTATGTGACTGTTCTCGACGTCGGGCCGACCGGCCAGGTGACGCAGTTGTTCCCAAACCAATACCAAACCGACAACCACGTTTTCGCCAACCGACCGCTGGAAATCGCGGGCGGCGCGACGGGCGCGCGGATCACCGCGACAGGACCGGCGGGGGCGGAACTCATCAAGGTCATCGCCGCGAGCAAGCCGGTGACCGTGATCTCCGAGGCGCAGTTGACGCAGAGCCGGGGGATATTCCGCAGCGTCGACGGCGGCGTGCCGACGATGCTCAAGGACTTGCAGGTCGTCTCGGATCAGACGGCGCAAAGCGACACGAAAATCGTGTTCGCGAATTTCACGCTTCGCACCGTCGGAAGCAGGCTGCCGGCGGCGGCCGCGCAACAGACGCTTGTGGTCGTTCCCGCTCAAGGGGCTACGCCGGTGGCGACGACGGTCCTGCCCGTGACCACGCCGCAAGCGCCCGCGACACTGATCAGCATCCCGGCGCAGCAACCCTTCCCGCTGCTTCTCGCCGCCGATAAGCCCGCATACAAGATCGGCGAGAAGGTCACTCTGGCCGTGACGACGCTGCAGGCCTGCAATCTGACGGTGATGGAGGTGACGCCCGCCGGGCAGGTCCGCACGTTGTTCCCCAATCAGACGACGCCCAACAACGCCGTTGCGGCCCTGCAGACCGTCTTGGTGGCCGGGGGCCCCTCCGCCATCTCGCTGCCTGTCTCGGGTCCCGTCGGAACCGAGCAGATCGTCGCGATCTGCGCTACCGACGCAGCGCCCATCTCGGCGCAGGTTCCGGGAGACCGGGCGGCGCTCACTCGCGACTTGGCCGTCGTCGCTCAACGTCCCGCCGGAAACACCGCCATGGCCAGCATCACATTTTCGGTGCAGCCATAACGAACTCGGCGGCCGCGGCTCGCTTCACGTCCCGCGGCCCGACCTGTCCAATCAGGGTTTATTTGTGCGAACGCCTCGGGAGACGACCGCCATGCGCAATTCGCTTCTTACCCTCGCCGTGATCGCCGCGCTCGCAAGCGGCGCAGGGTCGGCGGAGGCGCAGGCGCCCCAGCCGCCGGACCCGAAGGAACGGCCGGCACCGGTTGCGGAAACCTCCGAGGGACGCCAAGCGCTTGCGGCGTCGCAGGCGAAACTCGCCATCGAATTGATCGAACGCCTGTCGAAGCCAGACAATGCCGATACGACGATTTCGCCCGCGAGCCTCGCGTCGGCTTTGGCGATCGTTTCCGAAGGCGCCGATCCGAACATGAAAAAGGCGATCGCAAAGGTCATGGGGTTCGGCGCGGCCGACGCCCCGAAAAGCATGGCGCTGCTTGCCGAGGCGCGGCAGGCGCTCGCCGCCGGCGCCGGCGACGTGTTCCAGTCCGCCGACCGCATCGTGCTCGCGCCGGGAGGCGGACCCGCGCCCGATCTGTTGCAGCGGCTCGATCACGCCAAGATTCTCCACACAGAAGAAGACTTGTCTAAGCCCGAGGTCGCCGCCGGCATCGACGCCTGGGTCAAGGAGGCGACCAAGGGGATGATCCCCGAAATCCTAGGCGGGCCGCTGGAAAATGTCTCTTTCGTCGCACTGAATGCGTTGCATTTCAAAGGCAAGTGGAAGACGCCGTTCGATCCGAAGCTCACGGCGCCGGCGCCGTTCAAGAGCGCGGACGGCAAGGCGGAGGACGTCGCCATGATGCGGCTCTCCGAGGGGCGGCGCCTGTTCCGTACGGACAAGCAGTTCATCGGGGTCGATCTGCCGTTCGCCGGCGAGCGATTTTCGCTCGTCATTGTGACTTCCTTGGAGAAGCCGCTTCCCGCCAAGGACTTCGCCAAGGCCGGCGATTGGCTTTCGGGCGTGGGGTTTGCTGAGCGCAAAGGCGATCTCGCGTTGCCGCGTTTTCATGCATCCGGGCGTTTCGACCTGTTGCCGGCGCTCGACGCCATGGGCCTCGACAAAGCCCGCCGGTCGCCTTCCGCGCTCGAAGCTTTCGGCAAGGGAGCGAGTCTCACTCAAATACTGCAGCGCGCGGCGATCGAGGTCGATGAGGAAGGCGCCGAAGCCGCCGCCGCCACCGCCGTCATCGCCACTCGCGCGCTCGAACAGGATGACAGCCTGCATATGGTCGTCGACAAGCCCCTCGTCTTCGCCTTGCGCGACCGGGAAAGCGGGATGATCCTGCTGGCGGGTTATGTGGGCCAGGCGCCGAAGGGGAAGGCGGGGTGATTTGGAGAATCCGCGATGCCGCCTTCGATAGTTCGCCTTGTTGCTAGAATGGAGGAAAGGATGTTCCGGCGATTGTTTTTCTTGGCCTTCGTCGTCCCATTGTTCTTTCCGGCGCTGGCCCGCGCGGCGGACCAAGCGTGGGATGATTGCATCAAGAATCCCGATAAAGATCGTCAGATTGCTGCATGCACGCAAGTCCTCGCGCGCGGCGCGGCGAAAAGCGACGAGAACTTCGCGACCGCGCACATCCATCGTGGCGACGCCTATGTTGCGAAGAAGGACGTTGACCGCGCCATCTCCGACTATACTGACGCGATCCGTCTTGATCCAAAGAACGCTTCCGCCCGTTTCAACCGCGGCCGTGCTTATATCCTCAAAGGCGACTACGACTACGAAAGTGCCATTTCCGACTTCACCGAGGCGATACGGCTCGATCCGAATATCCGTTTGCAAGGCGAGGCCCTGACTTTCCGCGGTGCTGCTTATGCCCTCAAAGGCGACTATGAACACGCCATCACCGACTATGCCGAGGCGATGCGGCTCAATCCGACCCACCCTGAATTGGACCTTGAGTTTCGCAGCACCGCTTATGCGCTTAAGGGCGACTACGAGCGCGCCATCGCCGACTGCACCGAACTGATCCGGCTTTACCCGGAAAGCGCCATCGGCTTTGTCTGCCGTGCGGAAATGCGCGCGAGAACAGGTGATTTCGACGGCGCCCTCGCGGACAGCGAAACGGCGATCCGTCTTAATCCTTTGGTGGGCGATCCACACGCCTATCGCGCGTACGCGTTCGGCAAGAAGGGCCAGCTCGATCGCGCGCTCGCGGAAATCGAGGAGGCGTTCAAGTCAGACAGAAAGAGCTATCCGTCTCTTATGCTCTATCGCGGCGAACTGCGGCTCCTCCAAGGCGACGCGCATACGGCGCTCGCCGATTTCGACGCCTTATTGGCCCAGGGAGTTGCATTAGCCAATACCTGGCTCGACATCGTAGAGCTCACCAAGATTCTCACTTACGCGCGCGCCGGACGCGACGCCGCTAAGCTCGCCTTGGCTTCGCAGCAGCCTAAGAAACCGCAGCCTGCGGCGCCTGCCGTCCCACTCGCGGAAACCCGCGTCGCGCTCGTCATCGGCAACGCTCGTTACGCTGCGCAATCGCCGCTGAAGAATCCCTCGAACGACGCCAGAGCCGTCGCCAGCGCCTTGCGCGGCGCGGGGTTCAGGAAGGTCGAGGTCGCAGAGAATCTTTCTCGCGACGCCCTCGTGAAGACTCTGCAAACGTTTCAGGAAGAAGCCGATCGCGCCGATTGGGCGGTCATCTATTTCTCCGGCCACGGCGTCGAAATCGGCGGTGTCAATTATGTCGTGCCGACCGACGCCCGATTGAAGACCGACCGCAACGTGTCCGATGAAGCCGTCAGTATCGATCGCCTGATGGCGAGCGTCGGCGGCGCGCATAAGCTCAAAATGATCATCCTCGACGCGTGCCGCGAAAATCCTTTTGCGCGCGACATGCGGCGGACCGTCGCTTTCAAGTCCGCGGCTAAGGGGCTTGGACCCGTTGAGCCGGGAGACGCCACGCTGGTCGTCTACGCCGCGCGGGACGGCCAGCTCGCCCGCGACGGCGAGGGCGCCAATTCGCCATTCGCCGCCGCGCTCGCCAAGCGTCTGAGCGAACCGCATCTTGAAGTCTCGAAACTGTTCCGCCTCGTCCGCGACGATGTGATGGATGCAACCGGGCGCTCCCAGCAGCCCTTTGTCTACGGCTCGCTGCCAGGGCGCGAAGACTTCTTTTTCAGGCCGTGAGCGCGGACCGACAAATTGGAAAGCGAAACACATGCGCATCGCAAGACTTTTCTGGATCGTCGTTGCAATCGCAGCCCTCTCCACCGCCGCCCGCGCGGCGGACAAGGCGTGGGAGGATTGCAGTCAAGTCGTCGATCGGGATCGCTCCATCGCTGGATGCACGAAATTCTTGGCGCGCGGGGACTCCGAAAGCCGCCAAAGGCAAGCTTTCGTCTACCTCGCTCGAGGCAACGCTTACTTCCAAAAACACGACTACGACCGCACCATCCGCGATCTCGACCAGGCGATCCGCCTCGATCCGAAAGGTGCGCCCGCCTACTACATTCGCGGCGTTGCTTACCGGATGCAAGGCGACTATGACCGCGCCATCCGCGATTTCGACTCGGCGATCCGTCTCGATCCGAAAGATGGCTCCTCCTACCGCGATCGCGGGAATGCTTACGCTGGCAAAGGCGACAACGACCGCGCCGTCCGCGATTACGACCAGGCGATCCGCCTCGATCCGAAAGATGGCTCCGCCTACCGCAATCGCGGGAATGCATACGCCGGCAAAGGCGACCACGACCGCGCCATCCGCGATTACGACCAGGCGATCCGCCTCGATCCGAAAAATAGCTTCGCCTATAACAGTCGCGGCGATGCTTACTTGAGCAAAGGCGACCACGACAGCGCCATCGCCGATTTTGACGAGGCGATCCGCCTCGATTCGAAAAACGCGCGCGCTTATATCCTTCGCGGGACCGCATACAGGCATAAAGACGACTACGACCGCGCCATAGCCGATTTTGACGAGGTGATCCGCTTCTCCACTGACGATGTTGCCCGGCAATTGGCGCGCATCGAACGCGACGAAACGCAGCAGGCGTTGGCTGCGGCGCAGGCTGCCCCGCCGGCGGCCGTCCCCTCCATAACCTCCGTGCAGCCGGTTACTCTGCCCGCCGCGCGGCTTTCCGAAGCCCGCGTCGCCCTCGTCATCGGCAATGCTAATTACGCCGCGCAATCGCCGCTGAAGAATCCGTCGAACGACGCCAGAGCCATCGCCGACGCGCTGCGCGGCGCGGGGTTCAAGAAGGTCGATGTCGCGGAGAATCTTTCCCGCGACGCCCTCGTCAAAGTTCTGCAGGCGTTTCAGGAAGAAGCCGATCGCGCCGATTGGGCCGTCATCTATTTCTCCGGCCATGGCGTCGAAATCGGCGGCGTCAATTATGTAGTGCCGACCGACGCGCGTCTTCTGACGGACCGCAACGCGCCTGATGAGGCGGTCAGCCTCGACCGCCTCATGGCCAGCGTCGGAGGCGCCCATAAGCTGCGGATCGTCATTCTCGACGCCTGCCGCGACAATCCTTTCGTCGCGTCGATGCGGCGGACCATTGCGTCGAGATCGGCGGGCAAAGGGTTGGCGCCGGTCGAACCGACCCGCGCCACCCTCGTCGTCTACGCGGCCAGGGACGGCCAGCTCGCGCAAGACGGCGCGGGCGACAATTCGCCCTTCGCCGCCGCCTTGGCGAGGCGCCTCGGCGAACCCCATGTCGAAGTCTCGAAGCTCTTCCGCCTCGTGACCGACGATGTGCTCGACGCCACCGGCCGCGCCCAGCAGCCTTTTGTCTACGGCTCCCTGCCAGGCCGTGAGGACTTCTATTTCCGGCCGTGAGCGCCTCTCGGACAAATTGGAAAGTGAAAGACATGCGCATCCGCAGCCTTTGCTTAATTGCCGTCCTCGCCCTGCTCTTGGTGCCTGCCCACGCGGCCGACCAAGCGATTGAAGATTGCAATCAGAGCGCTGACCAAGAACGCAGGATCGCCGGATGCACGATGGTCCTGGCGCGGGGCGCGACCGAAAGCGCGAAGGACCGCGCCGCCGCGCACGGCAATCGTGGTGTCGCCTATTACAATAAGCGCGATTACGATCAAGCAATCAAAGATTTCGATGAGGCTATCCGTCTCAATCCGAAATTCGCTGGCGTGCACTTCGGTCGCGGCGTCATCTATCGCCTGAAGGGAGATTACGCCCGTGCCGTTACGGATCTGAGCGAGGCGATACGTCTCAACCCAAAATTCGCCGACGCCTATTACGAGCGAGGTCTCGCATATGCCGCCAAGGGCGATACGGACCGCGCCATCTCCGATTTCGGTCAATCGATCCTCATCAATCCTGGTCATGCTGAGGCATTCCACAATCGAGGGATTGCATATCGCGACAAACACGACCCCCAACGCGCCATCAAGGATCATGACGAAGCGATTCGCCTTAATCCGAACTACGCGGCTCCCTATATCGATCGCGGAAACGCTTATCACGACAGCGGTGATTATGAGCGCGCAATCAGGGATTACGGAGAGGCGATTCGGGTCTCGCCGAAATATGCTCTCGCCTACAGCAATCGCGGAAACACTCATTACGCCAAGAGCGATTACGACCGCGCCATCAAGGACTACGATGAGGCGATAAGGCTCGATCCGAAAGTTGCTGCGACTTTCAACGAGCGGGGCCGCGCTTATCTCGCCAAGGGCGACCGGAGCCAGGCGATCAAAGATTTCGACGAAGCGATCCGAATAAATTCGAAATTTACTTTCGCTTACAACAACCGGGGCCTCGCCTATTACCGCGAAGGCGATTACGATCGCGCCATCACCGATTACAGCGAAGCGATCAAGCTCGATCCGAAATACGCGGTCGCGTTCGACAATCGCGGCGACGCTTATCTCTACAAAGGAGAAACGGATCGGGCAATAGCAGACTACTCCAATGCGATTAAGGCCTATCCGAAATACGCCGTCGCTTTCCGAGACCGCGGAAACGCTTACCAAAAGAAGAAAGACTACGATCGCGCGATCAAAGACTATGACGAAGCGATCAAGCTTGCTCCGCAATTCGTCAACGCATTCAACAATCGTGGCGACGCCTTCTACGAAAAAAAGGATTATGAGCGGGCCTTCAAGGAGTACAGTGAAGCAATCCGCCTCGATCCCAACGACACGGCCGCACAATACAATTTAGGCTGGTTGTGCCGTTACGGCCAGGGCGTAGAGCGGGACTATGCGCAAGCGCTATCCTGGTTTCGCAAGGCCGCCGAGCAGGGCAACGCCGCCGCGCAAAACGAAATGGGGGATCTCTACGACAACGGCTATGGCGTGGAGAGAGATTATGCACAAGCCCTGTCCTGGTATCGCAAGGCCGCCGACCGAGGCAACGCGGGGGCTCAATTTAACCTTGGCTTTCTTTACGACAACGCCAAGGGCGTAGAGCAGGACTATGCGCAAGCCCTGTCCTGGTATCGCAAGGCGGCTGATCAAGGAAATGCAAAGGCGCAATTCGGTATCGCAGCGCTTTATGAGAATGGCGATGGCGTGCGGCAGGATTATGCGCAAGCTCTGTCCTGGTATCGCAAGGCGGCCGAGCAGGGCCATGAGCCTGCGAAAGCGGCCGCTTTGAGACTTTCCAATCTTCAACGTCAGTGAAAAAGGGAAGACGGCGTCAGATGTGCTGTCCGTCATTTCGGAGTGCTAGCAGCGTCACAGGCCGCTCATATTGAACGAGAGGCAGATAGAAATAGCGATAGAGCGATAACGGTTGAAAGGAAGGGGCATAATGCGCAAACTAATAACGATCGCTTGCGTGTCTGTGATTACGATTGGATTCGTTGCTCTCAACCAACGGTCGGCGGTTGTATTTGACATATCGGCGCGAGCAGACACAAAGGAGTCGCGCAAACATCTCAGTCTCTTCGGGGAAATCTTCGACAAAGTGCGCGCCGACTATGTCGATAAGGTGGATGAGCGACAGTTGATGGAAAACGCTGTCAACGGCATGACGGCATGGCTCGGCGCGCAGCCGATTCATCTCGCCGCCAAGAGCTCTAAGAAACCGTCCATATATCTGGCTGAGTTCGCCGACATCTACGACAAGCTCCGTGCTGATTATGCCGGCAAGGTTGATGAGCGACTGCCCACGACCAGCGCGACGCGCCTAGAGCCGGCGCAGGAGTGGGAAGTTGATAACTGTTGCGGCGCGGGCGCGCTCGCTGAGGGCGAAACAATGGTGGGCGTTGGCGTGACTACGGGCGCTTTTGCCGGGAGAACCTCTAGTAGCCATTCCTTTACAAGTTGGTTTCGTGGATCAATAGCCAAGGCAGCCTCCAAATCGGCTCGCGCTTGTATTGGGTCGCCGTTCCCCAAATGTGCGGAGGCGCGGAAGAAGTAGGCAAGGACCAATTTCGAATTACGGAGGATCGCTTCACTGAAATCGGCTATGGCATAGTTGAAATTTTTCTTCTTAAGGTATGCGAGACCACGAAATATGTAGATTGCGAATTGCGTCGGATTTCGCCGAATTTCTTCGTCGTGATCACGCTCACTTGCGATTTCCGAAAAGACATGCAGGACGCGATCAAAATGCACGATATGGTTGGCGCTTTTGAGATCAAGGCGGGTCGCTTCGTCGAGATCGACGATGGCGCGGTCGTAATTGCTCTTCCTACTATAAGCGAGGGCGCGGCCTATGTAGCCATCAGCATGTTTCGGGTCGAGGCGGATCGCTTCGTCAAAATCAGTGATGGCGTAGTCGTAATTGGCTATTCTAACATATGCGCCGCCGCGGATGTAATTGGCAGCAGCGCGCTTTGATGCGCTCTCAGCGTCGCCGCGCGCGAGGAAACGTTTGCAGCCGCGAATGCTGCGATCACGATCCGTATCCTGTTGGCAATCCTCCCACGCTTTATCTTCCGCGAGCGCCGGAGCCGAAAGAATTGCGATCCCGATCGACATCCAGAGCAGGACGCGAAGCCGCTTTGCGAAATTTATGGATCGCCGCCTCATGGCGCGTGGATTTGTGAATCTCGCTGCTGTCGCTGCAATGAAGGCAGGCATGAAGGACAAGGACGTCGCTCTAAACATTGCGGCTCATCCGGCAATCGGCTCTTGCCGCCATGATAGCAAGCCGCGTTTTCTCCGCAATGCGTGAATGCGGCGGCGGGCGGCGGAAGTCCTCGGCGCCCTCCCATCCGATTGGAGGGCGAAGCCGTTTCTTCGAGAAGGCGAAAAGCTCATTGTCGGCCCGTCGGCGCCGGAGCGTCGATCATTTCCAGGGAGACGGACATGACCAGCTTCAACAAGACGCTTCTCGTTTTTTGCCTGTTCACTTGGCTCTCCAGCCCGTCGTTCGCGGAGGAAGAGAACAATCGGCTGCTGATCGTCAACGGCAACTCCGGTCATGTCATTTACGACGACGGCCGTGACGACCTCTTCTGCGTCACCCGCCGGCGCGTCGTCGGTTACAACGATTATGGCCGTCGCATCTGGCGTCGCACGATGCGGTGCCGCTGAGAGGCGTGACACGCCGTCGAACCGCTTGACGCGAGAATACAAAACGAATGTCTACGACTGCGCCCTCTCTGGGCTGTCGGTGGGGGATATGAGACATGATCTTACGCTCGCTGTCGTCTCCACACGAGTCGCGCTCTCTCGCCGTTTTCGGACGGGAAGAGGGCGGCGACGAGAGGTTTGGAAAGGCTCGGATCGTCGAGCCGGACTTGGAGATAGTCTCTCGGATTCTCGCCTTGGCTCGTCGCCTCCCAGGCGTCGCCGACGCGGCAATTGCCGACGAAGACGCGATAATCCGGAGCGTTCTCGTAGCTGCGGTCGTCGTTGGGGACGACGCGGACCTTGGCATCGATAGCGAGGGTGCGGATGTAGCCGATCCAACCGCCATCCTTGGCGGGCGCGAACGTGCCGATGTGCATGGGTCAGATCTCCGGCATCGAGGGAAATGACGAGGTTGTCCCGCCCCCACGCGGCTTGCGGGCGCGGCGCGTGGGTTTTCCTTTGTTGGCTTCGGGCAATCGCGCTTTGCGCGCCCGGGCAAAAGCCTTGTCGCCATCGAGGAAGGCTTCCAGCATGAAGGGAATGAGATCGGCGACGGATTCCGCCTCGCCGTATGCATCGCGGTAGATCGCGGCGTAATCGCGCAGCGCGCTGTTCAGTTCGGGCGTGAGCGCAATGGTGATTTTCGCCGGCGTGCGATCGGGGAGTTTGCCGAGTTTCAACATGGGTCAGCCTCCGCGCCAGGGTTTGAGGATGAGATCCTTGTGGACGATGACGCGCAGCGGAAAACCGGGCCGGACGGTGATGGTCGGCTGAATGTTGAGATTTTTCTCGGTGATGCGGCGGCCCGCCGTGGCGGCGTTCTGCTGCGTCGATTGTTGTATCGCGCGGACGAGATCGCTCTGGCTCGAGCCGATGCTCAGTTGTGTGCCGACGCCGAGCAGCGTCGAGAGCGCCACGCCTTTGAGGAGCGTAAAGGTGTGATGATCGACTTCGTCTTCGAGGCCGGCGTAGCCTGCCGTATCCGTCGCCGGCAGATTGTCAATCTCGACGGAGGAGCCATCGGGGAGGACAATGCGCCGCCAGACGACAAGAGCGCGCGACTGGCCGAAGGCGACGACGCTGTCGTATGTTCCGACGAGACGCGCGCCTTGCGGGATAAGCAGGATGCGGCCAGTCACGGTGTCGTAGACGTTCTCAGTCACCTGCGCGACGACAAGGCCGGGCAGATCGGAATTGATCCCGGTGATGAGGCTCGCGGCGATGACGCTGCCCGCCATCACCTGATAGGGGGAGACCGGTGTTTGCAGCGCGTGCGGATTGTAAACGCCACTCGCATCGCGTTGACTGATAAAATCGAGCTTGCGCTGCTGATTGTTCTGGTCGCGCTCGGGATCGAGCGCGAGGCGCTGGGAGTCTAACTGCGACGGCGCCGCGGCCATCGGCGGCGACGCCGATTTCCCCCCGATAGGCACGGCGTTCGGCTGCGGCCTGTTCTCGATGCGAAAGAACACGCCCGCTTCTCTCGCGTGCAGCGCCTGCTGGGCGAGACGCTGCTCCTCGGCCGAGAGATCCTGCCCGCGGCCGAGCGCGCGTTGCTGCGCGAGGATCGGCCGCCCGAGATCGCCCGGCAATGGTGGCCCGAGGGCGGGCGGGCGCGGCTTCACTTGCGAATAATCGCCGGGAAGCGCCGCGAGACCGTCCGGCGTCGCCTTCTTGCCTGTATCGTAAAGCTCCTCCGGATTGCCAAGACGCGGGGCAGGGCTTCTCAGCGCCATCATAGCGACGCCAAGCACGGCGCCCGAGGCGAGCGCCGTGGCGCCGATGAGGAATCCGCGTTTGAACCGAACGATGCGCCGCAGCGTCGCGCGCAATTGCAAGTTTTCTGGATCGGCTTTCGGCGGCGCGTTCATAGGCGCCACCAGCTTGCTAGCGCGATTCCGTCGGTGCGGGAGATGCGCACCACCTGCTGGTTCCCGGCGCCGAGGCGCAGTTCGGCGGCGGCGAACAGGCGATCGACGATGTAGTAATTCCCCTGCATGCGGTAATTGACGAGCTCATTGCCGCCATCGGCGCCGACGACGAAGAGCGGCGGCGCCTCGCCCTGATCGATGCGGCGCGGGAATTCGATATAGACCTTGTGGCCGTCGTCGAAGGCGCGCAGCGGCCGCCAGGGCGGATCGTCGCCGGAAATGGCGTAACGGAAGCGGATGTTTTCGAGCGCGACGTTGGAGGCGATGGGCGCAACCGCCTCCGCCTCTCTGTTCTGCCGCTGAAGCGCGAGAAGCGCGCCCCGCGGATAGGTCCATGAGATCGCCGCCATCGAGGTTTTCTCCGTGCTCTCCAGTTGCAAATGATAGGAGCGCCGGTCCGTGGTGATGACGAGATTGGTCTTGAGGCCCGGCGCGAAGGGTTTGACGAGGACGTGCGTTCGCTGTTCGTCGGCCGCGCCGCTCATCGTGTCGCCGATCACCCAGCGCACGGTGTCGCCGGCGGAAACCGCGGTGAGTTTCTCGCCGGGTTCGAGCGCGATGTCGCTCACCCGCTCGGGCGCGGCATAGAGCCGATAGAGCGCGCCGTCCGTGAAGGGATAGACCTGGATGGCGTTGATATAGCCGTGCCGCGTCGGCTCCTGGGTCGCCGCCTTGTTGGCGTCTTCGACGCGCGCCGTGGGCGGGCGCTTCTCCTCTTTGGTCTCGCCCGGCGCCGGTTGAAGCTGACCCGGCAATGGCAGGACCTTCGGGATCTCGACGATCTTGACCGGCTTTTTCGGCTCCTTTTCGATCTTGGCCGCTCTGAAATCTTCCCGGTCATAGGCGATCGACGGCGGGGCAGTCGTCGTCATGCAGGCTGAAAGCGTCAGCGCGGACGCGGATGCGATCAAGATGGAGGGCAGTGTCTTCATGGCGCAATCTCCTTGTTGGATGCGGTTGACGGCGCGGCGGCGTCGAGTTCGCGCGACCAGTCGATGGCGTTGACGAAGAGGCCGAGCGGGTTCCTGCGCAGGGCGTCGGCGTTGCGCGGCGGTTGGATCGCGACGGTGAGGATCGCCGTCCAGCGCTCGGTCTTCGCGAGACTGCCGCGCTCGAAGACTTGTTCGGTCCATTTGACCTGGAAGGAGGAGTCGGAGGCGCGCACCACGCTCGTCACCTGCACGGAGACGCTCCTCACGCCAATCTGGCTGAACGGATCGTTTTTCTTGGCGTAGTCGTTGAGGAACAGCGCCGCGCGGCCGGCGACGAAGTCGTAGGCCGAAAGCCAGTTCTGGCGCACCAGCACCGGATCGGTGGAGACGGAACGAACGTTGGCGATAAAATGCGCGAGATGCCAGGCGATCTGCGCGTCGCTGGGCTGATAGTTCTGAATGGCGGGCGCGACCGCGCGCGCCTCGCCGAATTTGTCGACCTCGACGACATAGGGCGCGACCCGGCTTTGCATCGACTGCCAGAGAAGTCCGCTTGACAGGCCGGCGGACAGCGCAAGGCAGGCAAACGCCATGAGGCGCCAGTTCTTCGCCTGGACGCGGGCCGAGCCGATGCGCTCGTCCCATAGTTGCGCCGCTTTCTGGTATGGCGTTATCGGCTGCGGCGTCGCGCCGTAACGCTGGATCGGTCTCTTGAAGGACATTCAGTCTTCCTTTTTGTGAAGCGAGGGATTGGCGCCGTGGCCGGGCCGGTCGCCGTCGTGAACGGCTTGCCGCGCGGCATGGGCGCCCGTGCGGATGGCCGCATCACTTTGCAAACGCATCGCCCAACCGGGCGCGCGATCGACTGGCGCCTTGACGGAAGCGGGGGAGGGGGCGCTCGCTTCGCCGCCGGTGGCGGTCCACGCTGCGCCGCGGCCGGCGTCGACGCTTTCTCTCAAAGACGCGGCGGCGCTTCCGGCGACGTTGCGCGCGCCATACAGCGCAACTCCGCCCGCGGCGCGCATGACGCCGCCCATTCCCGCGGCCGCGCCGGTCACGCCAGCCTCGCCCGACGCCGCCTGAGCGAGTTCATAGGCCGTTGACGCGAAGGATCCCATGGATGCGCCGGCACGAATGGCGG
>VGDY01000097.1 GCA_016869555.1 Alphaproteobacteria bacterium
CGGAACTGGAATCGACGGCGACAACGTCGATATGGCCCACGCCGTTCACTGCGCCGCCGCGCTCGCCGGCCTGGCGACCAAGATCGGCGATTTGATGGGCGAGGAAAACGCCTTTTACGCGCTTCAGCAAGCGGCGAACGCCGTCACCGTTCACTTCGCGCGCAAGCGCGAGATCGCGACCGCGAATTGACGCTGCGCGCGCCGCGCCGCCCTTGAGACACCAGGAGAACACCGAAATGCAAATCGAAACCATGCGCCAGCCCGCGCAGACGAATGGAATGCTGATGACGCGCGCCGCGCCGTTGCAGTTGCAGACGCGCGCGGCTGAATTGGTTCCGGCGTCCTTCGAACCTTCGGACAACTCGGTCGACGTGATCTTCACGACTGGCGCGACGGTCAGGCGCAACTCATGGAACGATGGGCCTTACGATGAAGAGCTGGTCGTCAGCGAAAATTCCGTTCGCCTCGATCGCCTCAACGCCGGCGGGCCGTTTCTCGACACGCACGATCAATTTTCGTTGCGCGCCGTAATCGGCAGCGTGGTTCCAGGTGGGGCGAGAATTGAAGGAGGAAAAGGTTTTGCGCGGATCAAAATGTCATCAGCTCCCGGCGACGCCGACACTGTTTTGAAGATCAGGGAGGGCGTCATCCGTAATGTGAGCGTCGGCTACATCTCGCACAGGATCGAGAAGCAGGAGCGTGACGGACAGGTGCCTCTCTGGCGAGTGACTGATTGGGAACCATACGAGATTTCCGCCGTTCCGGCGCCCGCCGACGCCGGTTGCCAGATACGCGGCGCGTCTGCCGACGACGACACAGAGCGCGCCGCTCCGGGCGCGATGACGGCGCGCGAGACGCTCGACCTGCTGCAGCGCGCCGAATTCTATGGTGAGCGCGAGCTTGCCGAACGGATGATCGGCGAGGGCGGCGACGAAGCCGCCATCATCGCCGCCGTGCAAGCCGCGCGTGCGCGCTCGGCGCCGCCGCCGATCGGCGGACCAAGAGCTGAAATTGGAAACGAAAGAGCGACGAACATGCGCAGCCATCACAACGATCATATTTCACTGGACAATCCTGCAAACCGCGAAGAAGCGCTCATCGCGGCCGCCGTCTGCGCCGCGCGCGGCCTGGAGCCGAAAGGCGCGGCGCGCGAATTCTCTCATCTTCGGAGCTGGGAGGATTTCAATCACGCCTATGTCGGCGCCGACCGGCGCGGGACGCAATGGGGCGAGCGCGGCGGCCTGCATACTGGCAGCGATTTCCCGATCCTCACCGCCACAGGCCGCGTGATCGTCGACGACGGATATCGGACGAATCTGTCACCGATGCTGTCGCTGGCAAGGACGATCGATGTGCCGGATTTCAAAGGCGACAAGATCGCGCGCGTTTCCGGCACCGGCAAATTTTTGAAGGTGGAAGAAGGCGGCGAAATTAAGGGAACATCTCGCGTCGAAGAGGGCGAAAGTATCGTTCCGCACTCCTTTGCCCAGCAGATCGGCTATTCGCGCCAAGTTCTCATCAATTCTGGAATGCGGCTCGCCGGTGAATCATTTTTTGTCCTCGGCAAAGCCGGGGCCAACGCCCTCAATGAGGGGATGGCCAATACGCTCAAGGAAAATTCCGGGAACGGCGCGACGTTGAGCGATGGAAACGCGACCTTCACCACATCTAGAGGCAACAAGGCGGCCAGCGGCGGGGCGATCGATATCACATCGCTTTCCGCCGCTCGTTTGGCGTTGCGCCAGAGGAAGGAGCCCGACAACGTCACGCCGATCAAGTTGACGCCGTGGGGCCTATTAGTGGGTCCGGCCTATGAGACGATCGGGCTGCAATATACCAGCTCGGCCTTCGTGCCGAACCAGGCGTCGGCGGTCAATCCTTTTGGCGGCAAGTTGGAAGTCCTTGTAGATCAATACATTACTGGAAACGCCTGGTATCTTTTCGCCAACCCTTCCGAAGCGGCGATGTTCACGATCGCCTATTTGAACGGGCGGCGGACGCCGATCGTCGAAGAGCGCCAGGGTTGGGACGTTCTGGGGACCGAATATCGCGGCATCTTCGACTTCGGCGTTGCGATCACGGACTGGCGGCCCGGCTACTATAACCCCGGCGCCGCCTAGCGCGCCTGCGGAATTCCTCGCGCGGTTTTTGACATTTCCCGCGCGAGGCTTTGGCGGCCCAATGTCGAGTCGCGGCACGGCGAAACATGGGCCACGCCAGACCGCGCGCCGGGGAACCCCCTCTGTGCCCCGGCGCGCGGTACCGATTGTAAGCGATGAACTCGAATAAGGGCCGCTGAAGGCGCTGACTGATGAATAGTTTGCTTCATTCGCGATTGCCTATTCGCCGAGGACTCAGCGCCGAGGAGGCGGCGGTCTATCTCGGCATTGGCGTGACCCTCTTTCGACAGATGGTGAGCGACAGCCGTATGCCGCGCCCGCGCATGATCAACGCTCGCCGCGTTTGGGACGTCGACGACCTCGACGCGGCGTTTAAATCGCTTCCCCGCGAAGGCGGGGAGCGTGCGGAGGAAGACACATGGGCGGACATGGGGCGCGCATCCTGATGCGCTACGTGCATCGTTATATCGATCGGCATGGGAAGCTGCGTTACTACTATAGGCGCGAGGGACGGCCGCGACTTGCCCTTCCGGGAGTTCCTGGCTCGCCTGAATTCATGGCCGCATATGCGGCGGCGTCTGAAGCAGTCGACCCGCCTGCGGCATTGCGCGGCGCGCCTGGCACGTTCTCCCGCCTGATCGCGGAATATGAGCAGAGCGTCGACTTCAAGCGCCTGAAGCCATCGACGCAAGCTGTCTATGCCGGCATGTTCGACAAATTCGCCGCGAAGCATGGCCATCGGCTTGTTGGCCAGATGCGCCGACAGCACGTCGACATGATCATTGCGCAAATGTCGGCGACGCCTGGCGCGGCCAATTCGTTCCTGAAGCGTCTTAAGACGCTCATGGTTTTCGCTATTTCGCGTGGATGGATCGCGAGCGACCCGACCTATCGAATGCGGGCGTTTGCGTCCGGCGAATTTCATACATTGACCGAAGACGAGATTGCGCAGTTCGAAGCGCATTGGCCGATCGGCTCGAAACAGCGACTCGCGTTCGCGTTGCACCTCTACACCGGCCAGCGGCGCTCGGACGTCTATCGAATGACGTGGGCGGACTTTGACGGCGAGACGATTCGCGTCACGCAGCGAAAGACAGGCGCGAAGCTCGAAATTCCGATTCACCCTGACTTGAAGGAAATTCTCGGCGCCGCCGAGCGAAAGCATGTCGCCATCCTGACGACGGAATACGGTCGCGCGTTCACAGTCGCCGGCTATGGCGCATGGATTAATGGCGCAATCCGCTCCGCTGGCCTGCCCTTAGAATGCAAGGCGCATGGCCTGCGGAAGGCCGCTGCGCGTCGCCTCGCGGACGCCGGATGCTCTTCGCTCGAAATCGGATCGATCACGGGACACAAGACGCTGGCGGAGATTGAGCGCTACACGCGCGCGGCCGATCAAAAGCGTCTGTCCAAAGCAGCAATGGAGAAACAAGCGAGGAACAGAAAAGGCTAACCGACACGGGGATTACTGGCTAACCATCAGCAAAGGGATTGAAAATGCAAGAGAACGTAGAAGCGATGGCGCGCCCAAGGGGATTCGAACCCCTGTTTTCGCCGTGAAAGGGCGACGTCCTAGGCCTCTAGACGATGGGCGCTTGCCGCGCGGCCGCGTCATGGCGGCGCGAGGGCTGTATAGAGGCTGACGGCCCAAGACAAGGCCGGCGGGCGGCGCCAGATCGCCGCGCGCTCCTTCCGGTTTGCGCCCCCTCGGGCGAGGCCGTAAAGCATCGCGGCGATGCTTACGATCAACGATCTCGTCTACCGGCTCGGCGGCCGGCTACTCTTCGACCATGCCGGGGTTTTCCTGCCGGGACGCTCCCGCGCAGGCTTCGTCGGCCGCAACGGCGCCGGCAAGACCACGCTGTTCCGGTTGATCAGCGGCGAGATCGCGCCGGAAAGCGGCGCCATCTCGCTGCCCTCGCGCATGAGGCTCGGACGCGTCGAGCAGGAGGCGCCCGGCGGCCCGACCACGCTCATCGATTTCGTGCTGGCGGCCGACCTTGAGCGCGCCGAACTCATCGTGCGGGCCGAGGCCGCCCACGACCCCCATGACATCGCCGAAATTCAGACGCGGCTTGCCGACATCGACGCCCATTCGGCCCCTGCCCGCGCCGCCGCCATTCTGCATGGCCTCGGCTTCGACGCCGCCGCGCAGCAGCGACCCCTGTCAGAATTCTCGGGCGGCTGGCGGATGCGCGTCGCGCTCGCCGCGGTGCTGTTCGCTCAGCCCGATTTGCTGCTCCTCGACGAGCCGACCAATTATCTCGATCTCGAAGGCACGCTGTGGCTCGTCGATTATCTGTCGCGCTATCCGGCGAGCGCGATCGTCATCAGCCATGACCGCGATCTGCTCGACGACGTCGCTACCCATATTCTGCATCTCGAACGCGGCCGGCTGGCGCTCTATAAGGGCGACTATTCTTCCTTCGAGAAGCAGCGGCGCGAGGCGCAATTGATCGCCGCGAAAGGCGCCAAGAAACAGGAAGAGCAGCGCAAGCATCTGCAGGCTTTCGTCGACCGCTTCCGCGCCAAGGCGACGAAGGCGCGCCAGGCGCAGTCGCGCTTGAAACTCCTCGCCAAAATGGAGCCTGTCGCGGCGGTCGTCGACGATGCGGTCCTGCCGATCCATCTGCCCTCGCCCGAAAAGCCGCTGTCGCCGCCGATCATTGCGCTGGAAAAAGCCGCGGTCGGCTATGGCGATCGAATCGTGCTGTCGCGGCTTACGCTGTCGATCTCGAATGACGATCGTATCGGCCTGCTCGGCGCCAATGGCAATGGCAAATCGACCTTCGCCAAACTGCTTGGCGGCCGGCTTTCGCCCTGCGGCGGCGAGATGGTGCGCGCGCCTAAGCTCGACGTTGGATTTTTCGCGCAGCATCAGATCGACGAATTGAACGAGAGCGAGACGCCTTACGCCGTCTTCGCGCGGCTGATGCCGGGCGCGGCAGAGGCGCGCATCCGCGCCCGCGCGGCGCGGACCGGCTTTTCCGGCGCCCGCGCCGATACGCCGATCGCCAGTCTTTCGGGCGGCGAAAAGGCGCGGCTGCTGCTCGGCGTCGCCGCCTTCAACGCGCCGCATCTTCTGATCCTCGACGAGCCGACGAACCATCTCGACATCGACAGCCGCGCCGCGCTGATCGAGGCGATCAATGATTATGAAGGCGCCGTCATTCTGGTCTCGCACGATCGCTATCTGCTCGAGGCCTGCGCCGATCGCCTGTGGCTCGTTGATGAGGGAACCGTGCGCGCCTTCGACGGCGACATGGACGAATATGCGCGGCTGGTGCTGTCCAAGTCGCGCGGCGACGAGTCGAAGCGCGCGCCTGTCGCGCCGGCGCAAGAGTCGCTAAGGGAAGCGTCGTTCAAGCAGGAGGCGCCGAAGCGCCGCGACGCCGGCCAGACGCGCCGCAAGCTCGCGGCGGCGGAAGAGCGCGTCGAGAAATTCGCCCAGCTTCTCGCCCGCGTCGACGAAGCGCTCGCCGCCCCCGACGCCTTCGCCCGCAATCCGCAGGAAGCGGCGCGGCTCGCCGCGCAGCGCGAGGAACTCGCGCAGGCGCTTGCCGCCGCCGAGGAGCAATGGCTGGAGCTTGCGGCGGAGGCGGAAGCGTAGGGGCTTCCGACCCTGCTATCGCTGAATTCTTCCGCCTGCTGGCGGGGGTTGTGGGCGGGAAGGCCGGGGAAGCCCTCAATTTTTGCAACAAACTTTTGCACGCCGGAACCCTCCGAAAAACAAGGGGTCGGCAGATGTTGCAAAAGTCTCGATTCTTGATCGATCGGAGGACGGTCCGTTATCGCCTTTATCAATGTAACTCCGTTAGGACCTTTTGGCACATCTCCTCCACCGTCGCGAAGTCAGCCAACACCTGCGGATGGAACGGGACAGGGGGCGTGGGATCGGTGAAGGAGTGCTTCATCCATGGGCGGAAGCGCATCAGTGCCTTTTGTTCGGCCTTTAGGCGAGCGTGCTCTGCTAAGTCTCGGCGCTCAAAGAGAGCGGCATTCATGCGAGCATCAAGCTCCTGATAGAGATTTTCTTGTGCGGGAGCCACGATAAAGGGTGGTATGTAAAGTGGTATACGGGCAAGGCCAATGCGGAGACGGAATTCCTCATTGTTAAGCCTATCGCCAGCAACTTCAACGGCGCGAGGCGACGGTCGTTCCGGCCTGCGCTGCGCGTGCAATTTCATGATGCTGCTGCCGGCGGCGCTTCCCCGCTCAATGACTTCGCGCTTAACGGCGCCCAAGTCGGCGCGCATCGTCCGCCCTCATCCGACCCGGCTTCGCCGGGCCACCTTCTCCCGCAGGCGGGAGAAGGGAGAACCCCGAAAATCAATAATCATGGGGTTCGAGGAGGATGCTTGTCATCGAGTAGGAATGGTAAATTGCTCACAATCGGGAGCGCTCGGTCAGTGTGCTAAGTTGGGATGGAGCCGCAAATAATCCGCGACAAATGAGCAGTCGCCCCTCACCTTCAACCCGCGGGCGCGGGCGAACTCGAGCGCGTTGCGGATCAGCTCCGACGCCACGCCCTGCCCGCGCAGCCTCGCCGGCGTCTGCGTCGAGGTGAAGACCATGACGCCATTATCGATACGATAATAGGCGAGCGCTGTGTAGCCATCGGCGTCGAGTTCGAAACGATTGCGCTCCGGATTGTCGCGCACGCTTCCCCAGTCATGTCTGGTCGCAGGCTCTCCCTTAGCCTTGCCCATAGTCTCGCCCATGCCCGCCTCCTCGAGAGTTCGTGTTCCCGAAATGGGCGCGCGCGGCCAAAAGGGAAGGCGCCTGCCGCTTGCGTTTTCGGCCATGCGGGGGTTGATAGGCCCCGCCCGCGCCGTTTGCTCGGGCGGCGGACAGGCTATGCTCGCCGCTCCCCGATTCGCCCAACCGGATTCCAGATGCGCCTGTCCCGCTATTTCCTGCCCATATTGCGCGAGACCCCGAAAGAGGCCGAAATCGTCTCGCACCGGCTGATGCTGCGGGCGGGCATGATCCGGCAGGAGTCGGCCGGCATCTACGCCTGGCTGCCGCTCGGGCTGCGGGTCTTGAACAAGATCAACGCCATCATCCGCGAGGAGCAGACCCGCGCCGGCGCCATCGAATGCCTCATGCCGACCATCCAGCCCGCCGATCTGTGGCGCGAGTCGGGGCGCTATGACGCCTATGGCAAGGAAATGCTGCGCATCGCCGACCGCCACGACCGCGAGATGCTTTACGGCCCCACCAATGAAGAGATGATCACCGAGATTTTCCGCGCCTCGGTGCGCTCCTATAAGGATTTGCCGCTCAATCTCTTTCATATCCAGTGGAAGTTTCGCGACGAGGTGCGGCCGCGTTTCGGCGTGATGCGCTCGCGCGAATTCTTGATGAAGGACGCCTATTCCTTCGATCTCACGGCGGAAGCCGGCCGCCATTCCTATAACAAGATGTTCGTCGCCTATCTGCGCACCTTCGCGCGCATGGGGCTGACCGCCATTCCGATGGCGGCCGAATCCGGTCCAATCGGCGGCAACAGCCATGAGTTCATCATCCTCGCCTCGACCGGCGAGAGCGAGGTCTTCTGCCACAGGGATTTCCTTTCCTTCGCGCCGCCGCCCGCCTCGGTCGATTTCGACGACGCGGCCGCCCTGCAGGGAATTGTCGACAAATGGACCAGCCGCTACGCCGCGACGAGCGAGATGCATGACGAAGCCGCGTTCGCCGCCGTGCCTGAAGAGGCGCGGGTCGCGGCGCGCGGCATCGAAGTCGGCCATATTTTCTACTTCGGAACCAAATATTCCGAGCCGATGAAGGCCGTGGTCAACGGGCCGGACGGCAAGGAGGTCGTCGTGCAGATGGGGTCATACGGCATCGGCCCGTCGCGACTGGTGGCGGCGATCATCGAGGCGAGCCATGACGACACTGGCGTCATCTGGCCTGAATCGGTAGCGCCGTTTCACGTCGGCGTCGCCGACCTCAAGGTCGGCGACCCGGCGACCGGCAAGGTCTGCGCCGAACTCATCGCGCAGCTCGAGAACGCCGGTCTCGACGTGCTGCATGAGGACCGCGACGAGCGTCCCGGCGCGAAATTCGCCACGCTCGATCTCATCGGCCTGCCCTGGCAGGTGCTCGTCGGTCCCAAAGGCCTCGCCGAGGGCAGAGTCGAGGTCAAACAACGCCGCACGGGGGAGCGCGAGCTGCTCGCGCCCGAGGACGCCGTCACCCGCATCGTCGCCGCCATCAGGCCGGGGCAGGCATGACCGAAGCGGCGCGGCCGGCGAAAGGCGCCGGCGCTTTCTCGGCCTTCGAGCGGACGCTGGCGCTGCGCTATCTGCGCGCCCGCCGCGCCGACGGCTTCGTCTCGGTGATCGCCGGATTTTCCTTTCTCGGCATCATGCTGGGGGTCGCGACCCTGATCGTCGTCACGTCGGTGATGAATGGATTTCATCGCGAACTGATGGACAAAATCCTGGGCGTCAATGGCCACGCCTTTCTTCAGGCGGTGGAGACTCCCTTCACCGATTGGGAACAGGTGTCGGCAAAGACCGCCAAGCTGCCGGGCGTGCAGCTGGCGATTCCGATGGTCGAGGGCGCCGCCGGCATATCGACCCAGTTCGGCCAGTCCGGCGTTCTGGTGCGCGGCGTTCGGGGGAAGGACCTCGCGCGGCTGCCGGGCGTGGCGAGCAATGTGAAGAGCGGCGCGCTGGCGGGGTTCGACAAGGCCGGCGGCCTCGCCATCGGCCAGCGGTTGGCGGAAACGCTAGGGGTCGGCGTCGGCGATTCGGTCAGCCTGCTCATCGCCAAGGGCGCGCAGACGCCGTTTGGCGTCGCGCCGCGGATCAAGGCATACAATGTCGTGGCGATTTTCTCGATCGGCATGTCCGAATTCGACAATGTCTTCGTCTATATGCCGCTCGCCGAGGCCCAGCTATTCTTCAATAAGGACAATGAAGCGACGGTCGTCGAGGCCTTCGTCTCCGATCCCGAGAAGATGGACGAGTTTCGCATCAACGTCGAAAAAGCGGTCGCGCGCCCCTTGATCGTCACCGACTGGCGCCAGCGCAACAAAACCTTCTTCGACACGCTGCAGGTCGAAAAAAACATTCTCTTCATCATTCTCGCGCTGATCGTCGTGGTCGCGGCGTTCAACATCATCTCCGGCCTGACGATGCTGGTGAAGGACAAGACTCAGGACATCGCCATATTGCGCACCATGGGCGCGACGCGCGGCGCCGTGCTGCGCGTCTTCCTGATCATCGGCGCGTCGATCGGCGTCGTTGGCACGCTGGCCGGATTTGCGCTGGGACTTGCGCTGGCGAAAAACCTCGACTCGATTCGGGTCTTCTTCAATAAGCTGTTCGACGCCAATCTCTTTCCCGCGGAATTCTATTTCCTGTCGCGGCTGCCGGCGATCGTCGACCCGCGCGAAGTCGCGGCGATCGTCGTCATGACTCTCGTTCTCGCCATTCTCGCCTCGATCTATCCAGCCTGGAAGGCAGCGTCGCTCGACCCGATCGAAGCGCTGCGGCACGAGTAACCGCGATGAACGAGGCCGTTCTCGAATTGCGCAATATCGCGCGCCACTATCGCGAGGGCGAGGCGCGACTGGACATTCTCGTCGATATCAATCTGTCGATCTATCCCGGCGAGACGGTCGCGCTGCTGGCGCCGTCGGGCGCCGGCAAGTCGACCCTGCTCCATATCGCCGGGCTCTTGGAGCGCCAAGACGGCGGCGAAGTCCTGATCGACAACGCGCCGACGTCGCGCATGTCGGACTCTGAGCGCACGCGGCTGCGCCGCGCCACTGTCGGCTTTGTTTATCAATTTCACCACCTGCTGCCGGAGTTCTCGGCGCTGGAGAATGTGGCGCTTCCGCAGATGATCAATGGCCTGAACAAGGGCGAAGCGCGCCTTCGGGCGCAACAGCTGCTCGATTATCTGCGGCTTGGACCGCGCGCCTCGCACCGGCCCTCGGAGCTTTCGGGCGGCGAACAGCAGCGCGTCGCCATTGCACGCGCCGTCGCCAACGCCCCGCATCTTCTCCTCGCGGACGAGCCGACCGGCAATCTCGATCCGCGCACGGCCGAACATGTTTTCGGGACGCTGATGACCCTCGCGCGCAGCACCGGACTGGCGGCGCTCATCGCGACGCATAATCTCGAACTCGCCAAACAAATGGACCGCCGCGTAACGCTACGCGACGGTCGCATTGAGATTTTGGGCTGAAGCGGACTTTAAGCCTTCGGCTTCTTGCCCATGAACTGGTTCCTGTACCAAAGGCCGAAACCGACCAGCGCCAACGCCCCGAAGAACACGGCGATGGTAATGTCCCTCGACTGCGTCAAACCGACGGAGAAGGGAAAGCGGGCGACATATTCCTTGGTCCCGTCGTCGCTTCTCGCCTTCACGAGCCCGATGAACTTTCCCTCTTGCGGAAACACGTGCTCGAAGGTGAGGGTGCCTGTCATATACTTTTTGGGCGGCGAGTAATATTCCGTATTGGCCTCGAGATTTTCATTGTCGTCCTTCTGGCCGACGTCGCGAATGACGCGCATTTCGAGGTTCATGTCGCGCAGTTCGTCCTGCTGCGCGTCCAGCGTGATAATGGTCGGGCCGGCGTCGGGAATGTCGTCGCAAAACTGTTCGCGAGACTTTTGTGGCTGGTAGCCGGTGAAGGTCATCGTGTCCGGGCCGAGCTTCATGAGGCACTGACCCTGGTTGACGCCAACGTCGCCATGCGCATGCGCTTGCGTGACCCAACCGGCCACGGCAAATAGCGCCGCGGCGAAAAATCGCATCATCATCTGGTCTTCTCCCTTCTGGACGGGCCGCTCTCATTCGGCGGTCTTATCGGCGCACGGGTTCGGCCCGGCGCGGCCATGTCTCGCACGCTCGGTGCGCGAAAGCGAGCTGACGAGCGCGGGCTCGCGCCCGTCAGCTTCGCTTAAGTCAATATAGGACAGGAGCGGCGCGCTTGTCCCGCGACCAAGAGACACGGCAGGCAAAAAATATGCGCCGATCCGTTCTAAAAAAGTGATGCGCCGCCTGTATATTGTACAATCCTATCGGTTGACGATAAAATTTCGGAGCGCGTCCGTGCTGGATAATTAGGCTAATTTTCATTGACTTAGTTAATTGAGCGCAATCGTCGCCGCGAGGGTTGGCGAAGTTAAATTTTCATTTAACCTAGTCCAACCTCCACACAAAGACGGCGGGAAACATGTCGAACTTTCCTTATCTGCGTCCGCAGACTGAACTTTCTGTCAACGGCGGCGGTCTTTCGACCCTATGGTTGAAAGACCGCCAGGCTCTAGTATTGCGCAAGACTCGACCCGGTTTTGACGCGACTACGATCAGGATAATTACTGATCTATTGGCGGCGATCGACCGGGGGGGAGCTGAGCGAAATTCGCTACCTCGTTTACGATTTCGCCCATGGGGTCCGCGAAGCGACGAGACCGGCGGAAGGATTTGGCGACATCGCCGCTCAAAATTCGGAGCTGATCGTCGATACGCCGGTGATCACGCTCGCCTGGGCGCGCGGCCTGATGAGCGGCTCCGACTTCGACTTCGCCATGCATTGCTCGGCGATCGTCGCGGAACAGAGCGCGCAATTCTCCTTTTCGGGAGACGCCGTGGACCTTCTGGGTCTTTACGCGGCGGTCGGCCGCACATTGGGCTTCGTCAAGGCCGAGCGTCTCATCGAGAACAATGCGGCGCTGACCGCTGAAGAGGCTCGCGATCTGCTGATCGTTCGAGACGTCGTCGAGCCGCAGCCGGGGAGCGCCGCCATCGAGCGTTATCTCGCCCAATTCGGTCGACGCTACAATGCGTCGCACGCGATTTTTCGCGCGCAGCGCATGGTGCAGCCGGTCGTCGACAGGCGGCCTCTGGCGGCGCTTGAACGCAACTGAAAATCGCGTGCCGAACGCTCACGCCGCGCTGACGAGGCGCGGCGCGTCGCGCCAATGGGCAAGCAGCGGTCTAAGCTCCTCGATTGGCCGAGGCCGCGTGTAGAGATAGCCCTGAATGAGAAAAATATTCTTGCTCGCCATGAAGGCCAGTTGAGCGTCGGTCTCGACGCCTTCGGCGACGAGATCAATCGACAGATCTTGCGCAAGCGCGGAGATCGCCGAAACGATTGCCTGCGTTTTCGGCGACTCGATCGCTTGCCGCGCGAATGAGCGGTCGATCTTGACCTTTTTTACCGGGAAACGATTGAGATAGCCGAGGCTGCTATAGCCGGTGCCGAAATCGTCCAGCGACAGACGCACCCCCAGTTCCTCGATCTCGCGCAATTTACTTTCGACGTCATCGGATTCCATGAGCGTCGTCTCGGTGATTTCGAGTTCCAAACGATCGGGCTCCAATCCCGACTCGCGGAGCGTCTGCGCGACCATTTCGGCCAAGTCTTTCTGCTGGAATTGTCTGGGCGCGATATTGACCGCGACACGGACGTTCGAGGGCCAGGATTTGGCGTCATTGCACGCCTGCCGCAGCGCCCAGGCGCCGAGTTCGATAATCATGCCGGTTTCTTCCGCGACGGGAATGAATTCGCCCGGACGGATCATGCCTCTGGTCGGATGGCGCCATCGCAGCAGCGCCTCCAGCGACACGATGGTCGCCGTGCGGGAATCGACGACTGGCTGGTAATAGACCACCAGTTCATTCGCCAGGAACGCGTGACGCAGCTCTGTGTCGATCGCGCGCTTTCGAGTGAGCGCCTCCTGCATCTCCTGCGAATACCAGATCGCCTTGCCGCGCCCCTGGGCTTTCGACCGGTAGAGCGCGAGATCGCTGCATCAGAGCAGGCCCCCTGACGTCGCCGAGTCCTTTGGCGCCGCCGCCATGCCGATGCTCGCGCCGATGTTGATGACATGGTTTTCGACAATGAAGGTGCGATGCATCTCGCTTAGTATTTTGGCGGCGAGTTCCTCGACGTCGGGCAGCTTGTCGCCGGCGCGCAGCAGCACGCAAAATTCGTCGCCGCCGAGTCGCGCGACCACGTGCGGATGCGGGACGCAGGCGGCGAGACGGGCGCCGACCGTCGACAGCAGCTGGTCGCCAATCGAATGGCCCAATGTGTCATTGACATCCTTGAATCGATCGAGGTCAATGTTGAGCAGCGCGGCCTGAAACCCACGCTGCCCGAGCTGAAGCATTTCGTCTTCAAGCGTTTCCTGGAACTGGTAGCGATTTGGCAAATTGGTCAGATCGTCGAAATGGGCCATTCGCTCGATTTCGCGCAGAGCGCGCTTTTGAAGCGTCACGTCCTCGATGACGGTGATGAAGGATCCCGCTTCGGCGCGTTCGCAGTGAAATTCGAAAAAGCGCTCGCCAAGCTTATGCGTGAAAATGTTCGTACGCGGCATGGCGATATGCCGCTTCCATCGCTCGATGAAGATTTCGCTATCCTGCGCCGACAGACCGGCGCTCTTGCCGATCGCATGCGCAAGCGCCTCGAGTTTGATCGGCGTCGCCGCCGCCACGATGCCGAAGAAATCGAAGACGCGCCGATTCACGACGGTGACGGAGTGATCGGCGTCTCCCATGCAGAGGCCATGGGTCATGGAGTTGAGCGCCAGACTGAATTTTTGCCGCTGGCGAGAAGCGTCCAAACCGTTGCGGAGCGCCGATTCCAGATTTCCGTGCAGAAATTTCGTCGTCGAATGAATGGATATGATCAGCTGCGTGACGATCAGCGCCAGGCCGAGGTAACGCCGCTCTTCATGCAACAGCGCGGCAAACGCGAGAGGAAGGGCAAGACCGAGCGACTGCGCGAGAACGATCCAGGGTCGACCGGCGTTGCGTCCGGCGAGTCCGCTCAACCCGCTCATCATGATCACGACGCTGTAGATGCCGAGAACGTCATTGTAGTGATTGTAGAACAGGACGGCGACGGAGGCGCCGACCGCGGTCATGAAGCCGACCGCGCCGATCGCGTAGAGACGCTCCCATTTCTTTGACTCTCGTCGGCGAAGCGAGAGCGGCGCGCGCGCATGCGCGAGGAAAACGTAAAGCCGAAAGGCGCCGAGGACGACGATCAGCGCGACGAAGTAGAGATAGATAGGATCGCCGAGCAGGAACCAGGCGAGCCCAGGCGCGATCAAGCCGCCGAGCAGCCCCGCGAAAAACGAACCGGCCGTGCCGAACAGCGTTTCGACGAGATCGCTATGGATTTGAACGTCCGAACTTTCGCCGGCGTCTGCCTTCCCGCGGACGAGCATGCGCTAATCCTCCTCAGCGCGCATCCGGCGCATCGGCTCGACGAGTTGCTGCCGTGGAACTGGCGCGTAAACAACAACGTCGCGCCGGCGCTGGCAGCGTAGTCGCGCCAGAGGGCCCCTGCGGCCTACGCCGAATGCTTACCA
>VGDY01000098.1 GCA_016869555.1 Alphaproteobacteria bacterium
TCGACGCCGACCGCCGCGACCAGGGTCATGTCCTCGTCCATGTGAATGCCGTCGATCTGGATCACCAGCAAATCGAGCCCGGAAAGGTCGCTCGCCATCCATTCCTTCAGCCGCGCCGCCGACAACGCGACAAAATGTCGGCGGAACGCGCGCTGAAGGCATTCCCTTCTGAAGTCAGTATCAGCGTGCATAGCACTCTATCGGCTACTGGGAAGAGGGCTGTCAGAATCCGCTGCGATTTCGGAATCCGCAACGATAGGTGACGTCGCGCCGCGAGATAACCCCTCAGTCACCCGCACGCCCTCATCTTGCCGGAAGGTTTGTCCAGAGCGGTCGCGTTGCGTAGCTCGTCGAGATAGTCGCTCCACCATTGATGCATCGCGACGCGTTCTTCCCAATAGCGACTTCTATTGTAGATGCCACGGATGCCATTGGCGTCCGCATGGGCAAGGGAGCGTTCGATTGCGTCGGGGCTCCATTTGCCGCTCTCGTTGAGCAAGGTCGATGCGGTTGTACGAAGGCCGTGTGGAGTTATCTCACCCGGACCGTAGCCCATTCGCCGGAACGCCTGATTGATGGTGTTTTCGCTCTGCGGTCGTTGGGACGCATGGAATGCGGGAAAAACATATCCCTGCGGCCCCGTGAGCGGAAGCAAGTCCGCCAGATAGGCGAGCACTTGCCGGGACAGCGGAATTTCGTGAGGGCGACGCATTTTCATGCGCGCGGCCGGAATTTTCCAGACCGCGCTATCCAGATCAAACTCTGACCAATCCGCCATACGCAGCTCGCCCGGCCGCGCCATGACGTGGGGCGCAATCTGCATAGCAAGGCGCGTAACGGCATGACCTGAGAGGCGTCGATCGCGCTGAGCAATTCCCCAATCTTTTGTGGTTGCAGGATCGTGGCATGGTGCGTGACCTTCGCCACCACGAGGGCGCCGCGCAAGATAGAGGTCGGATCGGTTTCACCTCTCCCGGTCGCCACTGCGTAGCGAAATACTCGGCTAGCAAATGATCGACACCGGCGCGCCGTTTCATGCTTGCCGTGCGCCTCGATGCGTTTGAGCGCGGATAGCACATCCAGCGGCTTGAGATCGGCAATTGGCCGGGCGGCGATCGGCTCCAACTGTTCAAGTAGCCAGTTAGCTTTGGTCGTAGTCGCATCCGCCCGACCTTCGGCGACCATCTTGTCGATGTATTCCTTCGCGACATCTTCAAAGCTGTTCGCAGCTTTGAAGGCAGCGGCGAGCTTTTCGTTCTTGCGTTCGGCCAGCGGGTCGCCGCCCGCCTCAATTACCCTTCTTGCGTCATCGCGCCGTCGCCGGGCATCGGCGAGCCCGGTTTCAGGGTAACGCCCGAGGGCTAGGCGCTTCTGCTTTCCAAGGTGGCGATACTTGTAACGCCATAGTTTCGATCCGCTGGGATGGACTTCGAGTATAGAGGCCCCGGTCATCCGTGCATTGGTAGATTTTATCCGCTGGGCGGAGTTTTCGAATCTGCAATTCCTTGAGAGCCACGGTCGAAACTCCTCGACTGGCCCGGAATTATCTGTTGGCGATCCGGCATCAAGGCGATGGTGCCATCAAAATTTGCGAAGGGGCCATCATGGCCCCGTTCGTGGCGCCACATGGCCCCAGATTGCATGAAATCGCATGATACGCTCCGGGAACAGCGAGCCTAAAAATCGCATATTTTCAGTATTTTGTCGATCTGTATGGGACGTTGTGAGAAGAACGAATGGTGCCCAGGAGAGGACTCGAACCTCCACGGCTTTCACCACTGGTACCTGAAACCAGCGCGTCTACCAATTCCGCCACCTGGGCATCAAGCGCGTCTCATAGGGGCAGCGGACGGCGCCTGTCAATGCGCGCGATCGTCAAAACCAGCGTCGTCGAACCTCCCTATCCTCCCGCATTTCCTTTGGCGCCGAATTTCGCTAGAGCGTTTGCGACCTATGCGCGCCGGCGGCGGCCGGCGCGGCGCAAGCGGAGCGAATCGCGATGATCGGCGACAACAACCAGAGCATTGGCGCGGGACGGGTGGTGACGGTGTTCGGCGGCTCGGGCTTCGTCGGACGCCATGTCGTGCGCGCGCTGGCGCGTGATGGCTGGCGCGTGCGCGTCGCCTGCCGACGGCCGGACCTCGCCTTCTATCTCCAGCCGCTCGGCCGCGTCGGCCAGGTGATGGCGGTGCAGGCCAATGTGCGCCATCCCGAATCGATCGCGGCGGCGCTGCGCGGCGCTTCGGCGGCGGTCAATCTGGTCGGCATACTTGCCGAAACCGGCGCGCAGAAATTCGCGAGCGTGCAGGCCGGCGGGGCGCGCGCGATCGCCGAAGCCGCGAAGTCGGCCGGCGTCGACAATGTCGTGCATATTTCCGCGATCGGCGCCGATCCGCAGTCGCTCTCGGCCTATGGCCGCAGCAAGGCTGAGGGCGAAGCCGCCATGCTCGCGGCAATCCCTTCGGCCGTCATTTTGCGGCCATCGGTGATTTTCGGACCGGAGGACGACTTCTTCAACCGCTTCGCGACGATGGCGCGTTATTTTCCCGCCGTGCCGATCGTCGGCGCCGATACGAAATTCCAGCCGGTCTATGTCGGCGACGTCGCCGAAGCGGTCGCGGCCGCGCTCGCCGGCCGCGCCAGGCCGGGCGCGGTTTATGAGCTTGGCGGCCCCGAGGTCAAAAGCTTCGCGGACATCATCGACTATGTGCTCAAGGTCACGCAGCGCGAACGCGCCGTCCTGAAACTCTCCTTCGGCGTCGGCAAGCTCATGGCCGCGCTGACGCAAACGCTGACGAAGCTGTCCTTCGGCCTCTTTCCGAAACTCCTGCGCATGACGCGCGATCAGGTCGAACTGCTGAAGCACGACAACGTCGTCAGCGACGCCGCGAAGGCGGAAGGTCGCACGCTCGAAGGACTCGGAATCGCTTATCCGCAATCGATCGAAGCGATCGTGCCGACCTATCTCTATCGCTTTCGCAAATTCGGGCAGTATCAGACGCAGCGTATGGACGAAGGACTTTCCTGAGCGCGCCGACGCCTTCAACCGAACCAAGAGCGAATCAAAAAACCCCCGGCTCGCGCCGGGGGTTTTTCACTAATCTGAAACCGGCCCGCCAAGGGCCGGTTTCGTTTGACTGGGTCTATCGTCAGAACAGCGGCGAAAGGAGGCTGCCGCCGAAGCGATAGGTCAGACCCGCGGAGATGACCACCGGATTGATCGGCAGCGACACCTTGACCGGGATGAAGATCGCTCCCGCCGCCGGCGCCTGGGGGGCGAAAGAGATGACGGTAGAATGCACCATCGGATGCAGCCCGACATATTTGAAGTCGACGTTCACGCCCCAGTGATCGTTGAGCATGTAATCGAAGCCGGCCTGTCCAACCACGCCCCAGGACGGGGCGACCGTGGCATATTGGAACGTGCTGAGCACGGCCGGAATGCCGAGTGTGGACAGGAAGGAGCCAGGCGCCATCGGGATGCCCCACACGTCGTTGTTGACGCGGGTGTTCCAGAAGGTGGTGAAGTTCACGCCGACGCCGAGATAGGGCTGGAACGCGCCGAAATTGGTGACGTGATATTGCAGCATGACGGACGGCGGGAACAGCCAGGCGCGGGCAAAGTCGCTGGCGATCGTGCCGGTGCCCTGGATGTGATGCGGCGCGACGCAGCAAATCGCTTCGATCGCCCAGTTCTTGGTGAGGAAGTAGGCCGCGTCAAGCATCGGGATGATCGACGTCGACGTGTTCGTGCTCGCGCCGGCGATCACGCCATTCGCGCCGGTCAGGCCCGAGCGCACGCCAATGGATCCCAAGCCGGCCGCAAGAGTTCCGGCGCCGGAGTCGAATACCGTGCCATGGCCGTCCAGCGGAATGACGCCGGCGACCTTCAGGCGGACCTGGAACGGCTGATAGCTGTCGACGAAAGCCGGCGGCGGGCCCTTGACCGACGGCAGGGCGCCGCCCGCGGTCGACGGCGCGACGGCCGCGAAGGGGTCGAAGTGCCAGTTCACGCCGGCGCGAACCGTATGAAAGCGGGTCGGCGAGTTCTGCGTCGCTGAGAACAGCGGCGTTGCAGCGCCGAGGGCTCCCTGGAGGATCACCGGGGCGCCGCCATTGAGCGGCACGGAATTGGCGTTGGTCGAGCCGAGATCGACATAAAGATATTCGGCCTTGAGCGACCACGCCGGGAACATCGAGGGCGACCATTCGACGCCGCCGCCCGCCGCCCAGCCGACCTTGGTGTTGTCATAATAGCCGTGGCCGAGCGAGTTTACGCCGAGAGCGAGGAAATTATCCGCGAAGCCGGCATTGTGGACGACCTGGCCATAAGCGAAGCCGCCCGTGCCGTAGACCATCAGATTGGGCATGGACGGCAGCGTCAAGCCCACCCGGCCGCGCACCGTGCCGAACCAATCGACCTTCTTCGTCGAATTTATGCTCTGTATGTGCGGTCCGGCGGCGTCGACGAGGCCGACCGCGGCGTTGCCGTGAGACCCGATATCGGCGGCCTGGATGTCCGCCTCGGCGCCGAGGACGAGCCACGGGTTGAACTGATAATTATAGCCGAGCTGTCCGCCGCCCACGACGCCTTGCAGATTCTGTCCGGTGGTCCACGCCGAGCCCAAGGGCGCAACCGTTACGGGCGCCGCGCCGGCGATCGGAACGCCGGTTAGATAGGCGAGTCCGCCGGTTTCGGAAGAGCTGGCCCCGAAGGCGTAGCCGATGTTGACGCCGCCATAGAGACCCGTCCAGGTGAACGTCGGCGGCGGCGGAGGCGGCGGAGCCTTGTAGTGCGGGAGATCGGCGGCGTTGGCCGCGGCGCTGGCGCTCGCGACCATCAGCGCGGCGATCGCGCAGCGATTAAAATTTTTCATGGGAACCCCCGGATTGAATTCTGCGGTCGACGGTCGACGACAAAGGCGCCGAAGTCCCTGTCACGTTGCTATAAAATTTTGGTAATGCAACTGCGGCTGGCGCAAAATTAGGCTGTGGCATGCTCATTCTTGGCGGCTGTGGCTCTGGGGCAACAATCCCTGCAATTCATGTGAGATAGCCGGCGCCGTTATGCTGCAGGCGCTGCCATGGCGGCAGCCAGAACCTTGACTTTAGGCAATCGCGCGGCTTGCCGCGTCAAACGCTGCGCAGTAATCCTTCCGCAGGCCGCACCGCGGCATAGACTGTCGAACCGCGCGGCGATTTTCACCCAATTGCGAGGATAAGTGAGCGCGACCGAACCCGCCGTCACGCCGGAGCTGGCCGCCGACCACGGCCTCAAGCCTGACGAGTATGAGCGCGTCCTCAAACTCATCGGCCGCACGCCGAGCTTCACCGAGCTCGGCATTTTCTCGGCCATGTGGAACGAGCATTGCTCCTACAAATCGTCGCGCATCCATCTGCGCAAGCTGCCGACCAGGGCGCCCTGGGTGATTCGCGGTCCCGGCGAAAACGCTGGCGTGATCGACATCGGCGACGGCGACGCCTGCGTCTTCAAGATGGAGAGCCACAACCACCCCTCCTTCATCGAACCCTATCAGGGCGCGGCGACGGGGGTCGGCGGCATCCTGCGCGACGTGTTCACCATGGGGGCGCGGCCGATCGCCTGCCTCAACCTGCTGAGATTCGGCCGTCCGACGCATCCCAGAACGCGGCGGCTGGTCGCCGGAGTCGTCGCCGGCGTCGGCGGCTATGGCAATAGTTTCGGCGTGCCGACGGTCGGCGGTTCGACCGAGTTCGACGCCTCCTATGACGGCAACATCCTCGTCAACGCCATGGCGGTCGGTCTGGCGCGCGCCGATGGGATTTTCTACTCGGCGGCCGCCGGGGTGGGAAATCCGATCGTTTACCTTGGCTCGAAGACCGGGCGCGACGGCATTCACGGCGCCACCATGGCGTCGGCGTCCTTCGAGGAAGACGCCGAGGAAAAACGTCCGACCGTGCAGGTCGGCGATCCTTTTTCGGAAAAATTGCTGCTCGAGGCCTGTCTGGAGCTGATGGCGTCCGGCGCGGTCATCGCCATTCAGGACATGGGCGCCGCCGGCCTCACCTCCTCCGCGGTCGAAATGGGCGCCAAGGGCAATCTCGGCGTCGAGCTCGATCTCGACGCCGTGCCCTGCCGCGAAGCGGGCATGAGCGCCTATGAAATGATGCTCTCCGAAAGCCAGGAGCGCATGCTCATGGTCTTAAAGCCCGAACTCGAAGGGCAGGCCGAGGCGATTTTCAAGAAATGGGGGCTCGATTTCGCGATTATCGGCAAGACCACCGACACGCTGCGCTTCGTCGTCAAGCACAAGGGCGAGGTGAAGGCCGACTTGCCGATCAAGCAATTGGGCGACGAAGCGCCGGTCTATGACCGGCCCTTCACGACGACGCCGAAACCGCCGGCGCTCGATCCAGAGTCGATCAAAGCGCCGCTGTCCGATCGCGAAGCGCTGCTCAGACTCCTCGCGACGCCAAATCTTTGCTCCAAGCGCTGGGTTTGGGAGCAATACGACCACCTCATTCTCGGCAACAGCGTGCGCCCGCCGGGCGGCGACGCCGCCGTGATCAGGGTCAAGGATGGGCCGAAAGGACTGGCGCTGACCACCGACGTGACCGCGCGCTATTGCGCCGCCGACCCATATGAAGGCGGCAAGCAGGCGGTCGCGGAAAGCTGGCGCAACATCACCGTGCGCGGCGCGACGCCGCTGGCGCTCACCGACAATCTCAATTTCGGCAATCCGGAAAGGCCCGAATATATGGGCCAGTTCGTCGGCTGCCTGCAGGGGATCGGCGAAGCGGCTCAGGCGCTCGATTTCCCGATCGTTTCCGGAAATGTCTCGCTCTACAATGAGACGCAGGGCGCCGGCATTCTGCCGACCCCGGCGATCGGCGGCGTCGGACTCATCGCCGACGTCGCCAAGGCGGCGCGGACCGGCTTCGCGCGCGCGGGCGATACGATCTTGCTGATCGGAGAGACTTCGGGCTGGCTCGGCCAGTCAGCCTATGCGCATGACCTCTGCGGCCGGTCAGACGGCGGGCCGCCGCCGGTCGATCTCGCCGCCGAGCGCCTGAACGGCGACTTCACTCGCCAACTCATTCTGTCCGGGCGCGCCACCGCGGCGCATGATCTTTCCGACGGCGGCCTCGCCGTCGCGCTTGCCGAAATGGCGCTCGCCGGCGGCATGGGGGCCGAAATCACCGACCTCCCCGAGGCCCCCCGACACGCAACGCTGTTCGGCGAAGATCAGGCTCGGTACCTGATCACGACGAATGATCCGTCGTCGGTCATCGCTTTAGCCATGGACGCGCGCGCCCCCATACTGCCCATCGGGCGCGTGGGCGGCGACGCCTTGATCCTTCCCGGCGAAGCGCCGATATTGCTGACCGAACTGCAAGAGGCGCACGAAGCCCCGCTGCCGGCCTTCATGGCCGGCGACGACACCGCGCTGTCAGGCGCTTTCCCAACAAAGGCGTCATAAAATGCCCATGCCCGCCGCCGAAATCGAGCGTCTCATCAAATCCGCCATCCCCGATGCGCAGGTGGAGCTGACCGCGCTCGTCAATGATGACGATCATTGGGCGGCGACGGTCGTCTCGGAGAGCTTCCGGGGCCTCCCCCGCGTCAAGCAGCATCAGCTGGTCAACGCCGCCTTCGGCGGCCGCCTCGGCGGCGAACTGCATGCGTTGCAGCTGACGACGCGGACGCCATGAATTTCTCCACCGGCGCCTTGAACGCCGCAACATAGGCAATCGATATGTCAGACGACGCCAACGCCCGCATCAAAAGCGAAATCGAATCAAATGACGTCGTGCTCTTCATGAAGGGCACGCCGCAGGCGCCGCAGTGCGGCTTCTCCATGCAGGTGGTTCAGATCCTCAACCACCTCGGCGTGCCCTACAAAGCGATCAACGTGCTCGCTGACGGCGCGATACGCGACGGCATCAAGACCTATTCGAACTGGCCGACGATCCCGCAGCTCTACGTGAAGAACGAATTCATCGGCGGCTGCGACATAACCAAGGAAATGTTTCAGAGCGGCGAGCTCGTCGCTTTGTTCGACAAGGAAGGCGTGCCGCACGCCGCAGCGGGCAAGGCATAGCCTTAACGCCGATCTTCAAGGCTTTGGCGCGCGTCGCTCCTGGAGCGGCGCGCATTTGTTTTTTCGATAGACCTTCATTTTTTCATGATTGCTGCATCGCACGCCACGCGCGGAAGGGCGAAATATCTTGCACTTTTTTATGACATAGAAATGACGGACTCTCTTCTCCACAGGGGCGCCACGAGCATCCCGCCCGTGCGCGCATAGTTGGGATGGAGAAAACGATGTCCTTCAAACTCGTCTTTGCCGCTGCGGCGGTCGGGGTCGCGCTTTCGGCCGGATCGGCCTTCGCCTATGAGCGGCACTATAATTTTCACGAGGATTGGGAGCGCGCGGTGCGGGAACACGGGCGCGACGAAGCGCTGAGCGCGACGCCGCGCGACGTCATGCGTCACTATCCGCGTCAGCTGACCAACGAGTCTCCGCACGATCCAAGCGGCAGGATTATTCTCGAAGGCGCGCAGTAATCGCAACTGTCATGAAAAAGCCCCGGCGGGCCGGCGACGGTCCACCGGGGCTTCGCTTTTTGCTGCGCGTGGCGCCAGGAACTGCATGGCGCGGCGGATTACGAAAAATAAATTTTCTCCGCGGCGCAACATAGGGGCGCGGACCGGGAATCTCTTGACGGCGTCGAGCGTTAGCCTAACCGGAGAAACCCATAGATTAAACCTATAGGTTGCACCGCCTGGCCGGTTTGATTTCATTGCGCGCCTGCGGCACTGTCGCTCATGGCCAATCTGCGCCTGCAACATTGCTTGTCCGGAGCCCGCGCCCTGCCCGAGGGCAGCCAAGAGTCGTGAGCTTCTTTCCCATCGCCGTCACGCAGGGCGACCCCTCAGGCATCGGACCGGAGCTTGCGCTCAAAGCCTACGCCCAGCGTCGCTCGCATGATCTGCCGCCCTTCTTCCTGCTCAGCGATTCGACCTTTATCGCCCGCGTCGCGGCCAATCTCGCGCTTGAAATAGAGATCGAAAACACGGATGCGGCGCATGCATCCGACGTGTTCTCGCGGGCGCTGCCCGTCGTCGATATCAACTGCAAAGTCGCCGGCGTCCCCGGTAGTCCCGATCCTGCGGACGCGCGAGCAACGATGAACTCCATCGAGCGGGCGGTCGAATGCGTCGCCAAGGGCGAAGCGCGCGCCGTCGTCACCAGTCCGATCGCGAAATCGATACTTTATAAGGCCGGCTTCAAACATCCCGGGCACACTGAATTTCTGGGCGAACTCGCGCATCGCCATTATGGCGGCGACCATCGCGCGGTGATGATGCTGTGGTCGCAGGAACTGGCGACAGTTCCGCTGACGATTCACATTGCGCTGAGCGACGCGCCCAAGCGCCTGACCCGCGAGTTGATCGTCGAGACGGGCGAGATCGTCGCGCGCGACCTTCAGACGCGCTTTCACATTCAACAGCCCCGTCTCGCCTTCGCCGGACTCAATCCTCATGCCGGCGAGGACGGCGCTCTGGGCCATGAGGAAATCGAAATCATCGCGCCGGCGATCGCCGAATTGCGCGCGCGCGGAATCGACGCCGCCGGACCCTTTCCGGCCGATACGATGTTTCACGCCGCCGCCCGCGCGAAATATGACGTGGCCCTGTGTCCGACCCATGATCAGGCGCTGATCCCGATCAAGACGCTCGCCTTCGAGCGCGGCGTCAATGTCACGCTGGGCCTTCCCTTCGTGCGCGCGTCGCCCGATCATGGAACGGCCTTCGACATCGCCGGCAAAGGAATCGCCGATCCGACGAGCCTGATCGAAGCGATCAAACTTGCAAGGCGCATCAGTTAAGTGGCCGACCCGCTGCCGCCTCTGCGCGACGTCGTCGCGCGCCATGGACTCGACGCGAAGAAAGCGCTCGGCCAGAATTTTCTGTTCGATCTCAATCTCACCGCGCGCATAGCCCGCGCCGCTGGACCCTTTGACAATATAACCGTCGTCGAAATCGGTCCCGGACCCGGCGGCCTGACGCGGGCGTTGCTCGCGCAGGGCGCCAGCGTCATCGCGATCGAACGCGATTCGCGTTGCCTGCCGGCGCTTGAGGAAATCTCCGCGCATTATCCGGGGAGGTTGACGATCGTCGAAGGCGACGCGCTGGAGATGGATCTCGCCACGCTCGTGCGAGCTCACGCGCCTGTCATTCCCGACGCCCGCGCAGCGGGCGATCGGGAATCCAGTGAAAAGCCCGATAGCGCCATTGTTCTGGATTCCCGATCAGGCCTTCGGCCTGTCGGGAATGACGATTGCGCCCGCATCTGCGCCAATCTTCCCTACAATGTCGCGACGGCCTTGCTGACGAGATGGATCGAGGCGGAGCCCTGGCCCTCGGTCTTCGATCGCTATGTTCTGATGTTTCAAAAAGAGGTCGCGCTGCGCATCGTCGCGACGCCGAAGGAGCGCGCCGATTACGGCCGGCTCGCGGTGCTGTGCGGTTGGCGGACCAAGGCGCGCATTCTCTTCGACGTGTCGCCGGCGGCATTCACGCCGCCGCCGAAAGTCACCTCGTCCGTCGTCGAACTTGTTCCAAATCCGTCGCCGCTCGACTGCGATCCGCGCGCGCTCTCGCGCGTGACGCAGGCCGCCTTCGGCCAGCGCCGAAAGATGTTGCGGCAAAGTTTAAAGTCGCTCGGCGTCGACGCCCCGGCGCTGCTTGCAGCGGCAGGAATAGAAGAAACCAAACGCGCGGAGGAAATCGACGTTGCAGGCTTCGTCGCACTGGCCAATGCGCTGACGCGTGCGTGACGATCGCTATTCGCTCAGCAATTTTGCGACGAATTGCTCAATCTCCCTGTCGCGCCTTGGCCGTCTCTGCCGCTCGGCGCGCAGGATCGCGATCAGATCGTCGAAGGCGCGCTGCAGATCGTCGTTGACGATCACATAGTCGTAGTCTTTCCAGCGCGCGATTTCCTTTCGCGCATTTTCAAGACGCCGCGCCATCGCGTCGCGCGTATCTTCCGCGCGCCGCTCCAGTCGCGCGCGCAATTCGTCCATCGACGGCGGCAGGATAAAGACGGTGACGGCGTCGGCGCCCATTTTCTCGCGCACCTGGCGCGTGCCCTGATAGTCAATGTCGAAGAGACAGTCGCGGCCCTGCGCCAATATTTCTTCCACCGGCGCGCGCGGCGTGCCGTAGAAATTGTCGTGAACTTCGGCCCATTCCAGCAATTCGCCGGCGTCGCGCATGGCGACGAAGCGCTTTTGCGAAATGAAACTGTAATGGATGCCGTCGACTTCGCTCGAACGCCGCGCGCGCGTCGTCACTGAAATCGACAGCGTCAGATCGAGGTCGCGATCCTGCAGGAGCATCCGCGTCAGAGTCGTCTTGCCGGCGCCGGAGGGCGAGGAAAGAATCAGGACGATGCCGCGGCGGCTGGATTGGATCGGAGGCATGATTTTGAGCGCGCGTCGTGAGTGGTGAGTAGTGAGTAGTGAGTGGCGGTCCCCCTGTCTACTCACTATTCGCTACTCACTACTCACTCGATATTTTGAACCTGCTCGCGCAACTGCTCGACCTCGATTTTGAGTTCGAGGCCGATCGCGGTCAGTCCGGAGTCGTTCGATTTGGCGCAGAGCGTATTCGTCTCCCGGCCGAGCTCCTGCGCCAGAAAGTCGAGACGACGGCCGACCGGCCCGCCTGAGACCAGTAGTTTGGAAGCGCTCTCGACATGCGCTTTGAGCCGGTCAAGCTCCTCGCGAATGTCGGCGCGAACCGCGAGCAGCGCCGCCTCCTGATGCAGCCGCGCCGGATCGAAGGCGTCCGCATTCTCAAGGAGTCGCGCGAGTTGCTGTTTCAGCCCCGCGCGAATCGCCTCGGGCTGGCGCGCCGGCGCGGCGTCGGCCTGCGCCGCAAGCGCCGCTATGCGCTCGAGCCGCAGCCGAAGCACTCCCGCCAGAGCTTCGCCTTCCGCCTTGCGCGAAGCGATCAGCGCGTCGAGGGCTTGGTCGAGTGAACCAAGGATTTGCAGCTCCAGCCCGGCGCGCTCGGCTTCCGAGAGCTCCGGCTCGACGATGTCGACGACGCCGCGCACCGCCAGCAGACCGTCGAGCGTCGCGGGCCCGACATTGGCGGGGGGCGGCCGCTCGGCGAGCGCGGCGAGAAGCGCGTCGAGGGCGGGGCGGTTGAGACGGGCGATCTGGCTTTCGTCCTCGCGCCTTGCGGCGAGATTGGCGATGACCGATCCGCGCGCGAGCCGCGCGGCGATTTTTTCTCGCGCCTTGATTTCCACCGAGTCGAAATCTGGCGGCGCGCGCAGGCGCAGATCGAGCCCCTTCGCATTGACGCTCTTGAGTTCCCAGGCATAGCGGAAGGAGGCGACGGCGCCCTGGACGCGGGCGAATCCCGTCATGCTGTGAAGGCTCATCTGCGTCGGCGACTCCGGGAGGGCGGGCTGGCGTGCGGCTTCGCCGGCTTGCGGCTCACGACCGCCGCCGCCTTACCGCAATTCGGCGGTTGAAGGGACCGTCTTTGATGAGGTGAGATCCCAGCTCTTGTCGCGCAGCGGGTCGAGCGGAGTGCCTTCTGAGGCGTCGAAAGCCCTCGGACGAAAGGGCCGACCGCCAGTCGGGGCTAATGCTGTGGCTTCCGGCGGCGGCGCGGCGTCCTGGGCGGCGTTGCGCGACAGCGCCTCGGGCAATTGGTCGGAGCCTGCCGCAAGGCCCAGCCGCGCGGCGCGTGCGCGCTGCTCGGCGCGCTGCGCGGGCGACACAGGATAGCTCGCGATGTCGGAACGATCGTCGGGCTGGGCGTCCGGACCTTGGCGCGCAACGGTCGTCATATCCGGATTGAGCCGCTCCTCCCCGTCCTCCGCGTCGGACGGGGGCGGGCGCCGCGCCAGCAGCGAGGCGTCGAATAAGGCCTTCGTGGGTGGCTGAGCGGAGTCCTCGGTAAAAAAGGGTCGCGCCTTACGCAGACGCGCGAATTCGGCCGCATAGGCCTGGGTGCGGTCGCCATGGCCGCCGAGGACGAAATCGGCGTCCGCAAAGGCGAATTTGCCGAGGCGATGGGTGGCGCCGTCGTCCGCGGCCATGGCCACGCCCGGCGGATAGTCTTCGTGACGCTCGAAGAGCGTGACCAGACGGCCGATTGGGGCCTCGGTGCGCTTGTCGGGTTTGGGCGCCGCCGGCGCAGGCACTCCGGGCGCGGCGCGGTCGAGCGTATCCTCGTTCTTTTCCTTCTCCAGGCGGCGCCAGTTCTGGACGTTGCGCGAATGCTGGTCGAGCGATTCGGAGAAGACATGGCCGCCCGCGCCGTCAGCGACGAAATAAAGATCGCGCGTCGGCGTCGGATGCGCCGCCGCTTCGAGGGCGGCCCGGCCGGGATTGGCGATCGGCCCCGGCGGCAGACCGTCGATGGCGTAAGTGTTGTAGGGCGTCCATTTCTCGATTTCGGCGCGCATGATCGGCCGGCCGAGCGTCGCCTTGCCGCCGACCAACCCGTAGATGATCGTCGGATCCGACTGAAGGCGCATGCCCTTGCGCAGCCGATTGACGAAGACGGCGGCGACCCGGGGGCGCTCCTCGATCTTGCCGGTCTCTTTTTCGACGATCGACGCCAGCGTCACCAATTCATAGGGCGTGCGCAGCGGCAGGTCGGGCGCGCGCTTCGCCCAGATCGCTTCGAGCGTCTTGCGCTGATCTTCCTGCATCTTCGCGATGAGGCGCGCCCGAGGAAAGCCACGCGGGAATTTATAGGTTTCAGGAAGCAAAGCGCCTTCCTTCGGAAGGTCGGCGACATCGCCCGCCAGCAGATCGGCCTCCTTCAGCTTCTGCACGATCTGTTCCGAGGTGAGCCCTTCCGGGATCGTGACGCTGTGCATGATCTGGCGGCCGCAGGCGATCTGATCGATCACGTCGAACAGGCTGACGTTTTTCTTGAATCCATATTCGCCAGGCTTCAGCTTGCCGAGCTTGCCTTCGAGAAGGAGGCCAAGCTGCATGAGCGCCGGATTGGCGATGACGCCTTCCCGTTCGAGCTGCGAGACGATTTCGACCAGGTCGCTGCGCGGCGGAATGTAGACGACCTTGTCGGCGGCGAGAGGGCCCGGCGCTTTCAGTTTGTGCGTGGCGGCGACAAGGCCGAAGGCGCCGGCGACCAAGGCGACGAGCACGAAGCTCAAGAAGCCGCTCGCCATCGACAGCGTGCCCTCGCGACGCTTCTTACGTTTTTTTGGCGGCGGGGCTGGCGCCGCTTGCGGCTGCAACACCTGCCTGGCGCCCTGCAGCGTGGCGCGCCGCCGGTACATGTCCGAGCTCGGCTGAGCGGCGTCCGGCTGCGCGGCGGAACGCGGGCCGGGCGCGCCGACCAACGGC